>NZ_FYFA01000002.1:1200000-1500000 GCF_900188435.1 Marinobacter sp. es.048 | reverse complement strand
GTCCAGGCACCAGGCATCCATCAGTGCGTTGGCCGGGCCTGTGTCGAAACCGGTTGCCGGTATCTCGTCACTGGCCGGAAGCCAGGTGATGTTGGCGATTCCGCCAAGGTTGAGAATGCAGCGGTTCTCCGTGTCTGAGCTGAAAAAGGCCTTGTGGAAGGCTGGAACCAGCGGTGCGCCCTGGCCTCCGGCGGCCATGTCTCGTCTTCGGAAATCCGCAACTGTCGTGATGCTGGTGGCTTCGGACAGCACGGAAGGGTTGCCGATCTGCATGGAGAAAGGAGCGGTGCCGGAAGGCTGGTGTCGGATGGTTTGTCCGTGGCTGCCAATGCCGAGAATCTTTGCCTGAGCGAATTCGGACCTTTGAATGACTGCGTCTGCGGCCTGGGCAAACAGTGTGCCGACCAGAGTGTCCAGCTCCCCGATCTCGTCGGGTTCGGCCTGGTTCTGGCTAGCTGCGATGAGGCGGTGGCGAATCTGATCGGGGTAGGGGGTCGTGTGTGATGCGTGGATCTTCACGGTGCTGTGACTGAAAGACACCAGCACGGCATCAATGCCATCCATGCTGGTGCCTGACATTAAACCAATCCAGGCTTCCATTCCCCGCTCAGTCGTCTGAAGCCAGTGCGAGTTGCTGGTAGCTCTCGCGGAACACGTCAAACTGTGCGATTCGTTGTTCAGTGAACTGCTTGAACCGCGCCATCTCGGAAGACGGAATGGGCTTGGCGTCCGGCAGCTTGACCGTGCGGGAGTTCCGCGGCGCCCCATTCAGCCTGAACTCGTAATGCAGGTGAGGGCCGGTAACCATGCCCGACGAGCCAACATGTCCGATGGTTTGACCCTGCTTGACGCGGGTGCCGTTCTTGATGTCTTTACCGAGCCGGCTCATGTGCGCATACAGCGTGGTAATGTTATCACCGTGCTGCAGGATAACGGTGCGTCCGTATCCACCTTTCCAGCCGGCGAATTTCACCCGACCTGACCCTGCCGCCTTGATGGGGGTGCCGGGAGGCGCTGCGTAATCGGTGCCTTCGTGCGGGCGGACAACGTCCAGAACGGGATGGCGGCGCTGCAGGTTGAAGGGAGAAGAAATTCGGGCATTGATGGGAGTTCGCAGGAATGCCTTGCGCATGCTTTTGCCATCGGGGGCGTAATAATCGCTGTCACCGTTGCTGTCGGTATAAAGCAGTGCGAGGTTTTCTTCACCACGGTTAACAAATCGCGCAGACAGGATTTGACCGGTGTCGAACTTTTCGCCGTCCAGGTAGAGTTCTTCATAAACCACTTCGAACTGGTCGCCCTTCCGGACATCGTAGACAAAGTCGATATCCCAGCCGAAGATGCCGGCAAGCTCCATGGTCAGGCGGTCATTTAGGCCGGCTTCGCGTGCAGCAAGATAAAGAGAGCCATCGATTGTGCCCGATGCAAAGGCTGGCCGAGCTTCCGGCTTGCGAACTTCGGTTTCGCCGGTAAAGCTCTCGCCGTCCTTCGTGATCTTGAGGGTCTCCAAACGATTTCTCTGAAGGTCAATGGCGGCAATTGAGCCATCTTCCGTGGTCGCAAATCGGATGGTCTCGCCAGCGTAGAGTCGCTGAAGCTTTTCGGCCTCGCCGTCGCCGTGAATGACTGAAAGCATGATGCCGTCATTGAAGCCGGCTTTCTTGAACAGAGAGGAAAGCGTGTCGCCAGATTTGATAGCGAAGGTTTGCCAGTCCAGTTTCGGCTGCTTCGGAGCCACAGGTTGCTCGGGAGCGGAGAAGCTCGCCTGCTGCGCGGTCTCTGTCGCGATATCGGGTCCAGGTTTTTCCGGCTGGGTGTCTGCAACGGGAGCCTTCGGCGGTGTTGCTTGCTCTGGGGTTGCGCCGTTTTCGGAAACGGTGCCTTGCTCCAGATCCAGGGCGTAAGACATCCTTTTGGCTTCAACGTTGCTGCTGGGGCTCATAAGAATGGCAGCGGTAACAACAACGGTGGCCGCAGCGGCAATGGTAATGTGAGTTTTGGGAAACATTTTTAACACGTATCGCACCCGTTTTAATCGGCATTACGGCAGCTTGTACTACCTAATTAAAGCTGTGGTTCAAGTATAGTCCAACAGATTACCGTATAAAATGCATGCGGGACAGCGTGGAACATTACGGTTGCTGTTCCATCCTCCGGATTTCTTTTGACAGCATTGTTATAATACGCCGCCCTGTAAACTCGGTGTTGGTCAATTTCTGGTCAGCATACTGTAGCAGGGGAACAGGTAACTCACAGATTTCTTTTGTTGAACTCTGTAACTGACAGAATCTTTCCAAGATCAAAGCGGGGACGTGTTGTTCATGGCATCTATTGATGAAGCGTTGGCGATAATCAAGCGAGGCGTAGACGAACTCATTCCGGAAGATGAGCTCATTGAAAAATTGAAGGAAGGTCGTCCGCTGCGGATTAAGGCGGGTTTCGACCCCACTGCGCCCGACCTTCATCTTGGGCACACCGTTCTTATTAACAAGCTGCGGCAGTTCCAGGATCTTGGTCACGAGGTGATGTTTCTGATTGGAGATTTCACCGGAATGATCGGCGATCCCACCGGTAAAAGCGCCACACGTCCTCCTCTAACAGAGCAACAGGTCGCCGAGAACGCGGTCAGCTATAAAGAGCAGGTGTTCAAGATCCTCGATCCCGCAAAAACGCGCGTCATGTTCAATTCCGACTGGATGGGCAAGATGAGCGCCGCCGATATGATCAAGCTGGCGGGGCAATACACCGTTGCGCGCATGCTGGAGCGGGATGACTTCACCAAGCGCTACCGTGCCGAGCAGGCGATTGCGATTCACGAGTTTCTCTATCCTCTGGTTCAGGGTTATGACTCTGTGGCCATGGAGGCGGATGTTGAGCTGGGCGGTACCGACCAGAAGTTCAATCTCCTGATGGGGCGTATTCTGCAGAAGCATTACGGCCAGTTGCCCCAGGTGATCCTCACCATGCCAATTCTGGAAGGGCTTGATGGTGTCCAGAAGATGTCCAAGTCCTTGGGGAACTATGTGGGCGTCAACGACTCGCCTGGCGAAATGTACACCAAGCTGCTCTCCATGCCGGATGATCTCCTGTGGCGCTACTTTGAACTGCTGAGCTTCCGGCCGCTTGCCGAGGTGGACGAGTTCCGTAAGGCAGTTGTTGATGGCGCCAACCCCCAAGACTATAAAAAGCTGCTCGCGGAAGAGATCATTACCCGCTTTCACGATGAAGAGGCGGCCCGGACCGCTCACAAGTCAGCCGGTAACCGAGTGGCGCTCGGCGAGATCCCGGACAATGTGCCGACTGTTGAGGTGCCTTTGGAGGGGCAGTCCGAAATTCCGATGGCTGCGGTGCTTCGCCTGGCCGGGTTGGTCAAGAATGGTGCGGCAGCTCGGGACGTCCTGGGGCGTGGCGCCGTCTTTGTGAATGGTCAGAAATTCGAAGGCGATCGGATGTTTGTGGAAGGTGATGATTGCGTGATCCAGGCGGGCAAGAAGAAGATCGCCCGTGTTCTGATTACTGCGTGATCGATTTTGGGCGATTTTGAGTTTTTTTCAGAGTCGCCGTTGACACCCTTCGGCAAGTCTGTAGAATGCCCATCTCTTTCGAGGGGAGCACCGTTGAGGCGGCTCAAAAATCGAAAGGTAACTGTTTGAAAGCGCTGAAGAAAATGAGTTTCAAAATTCTTCAGAAAGCAGTTGACAGGCAGGCGATTCACTGTAGAATGCGCGCCTCGAAACAAGCAGTAAGCCGGGTCATTTTTCGGCGCTTTCCGGAGACGGAAAACATCGAAAAATAAACGGTTGACAAGGCAGCGGAACGATGTAGAATACGCGGCCTTGATTGAGCAACAGCTCAAACGCTCTTTAAAAAGTTGACCAAGTAATTCGTGTGGGCGCTGGCCGAGGTATTTCGGATACGAAATATCAGGACAGTGACTCGTCGAAATTGAGTTTTGTCTTGAGCAAGAATAGAGAATCTTCGGATTCTTGTATGATTTAAACTGAAGAGTTTGATCATGGCTCAGATTGAACGCTGGCGGCAGGCTTAACACATGCAAGTCGAGCGGTAACAGATCTAGCTTGCTAGATGCTGACGAGCGGCGGACGGGTGAGTAATGCATAGGAAACTGCCCAGTAGTGGGGGATAGCCCGGGGAAACCCGGATTAATACCGCGTACGCCCTTCGGGGGAAAGCAGGGGATCTTCGGACCTTGCGCTATTGGATGTGCCTATGTCGGATTAGCTAGTTGGTAGGGTAAAGGCCTACCAAGGCGACGATCCGTAGCTGGTCTGAGAGGATGATCAGCCACATCGGGACTGAGACACGGCCCGAACTCCTACGGGAGGCAGCAGTGGGGAATATTGGACAATGGGGGCAACCCTGATCCAGCCATGCCGCGTGTGTGAAGAAGGCTTTCGGGTTGTAAAGCACTTTCAGTGAGGAGGAAAAGTTGGTCACTAATATTGGCCAGCCTTGACGTTACTCACAGAAGAAGCACCGGCTAACTCCGTGCCAGCAGCCGCGGTAATACGGAGGGTGCAAGCGTTAATCGGAATTACTGGGCGTAAAGCGCGCGTAGGTGGTTTGATAAGCGAGATGTGAAAGCCCCGGGCTTAACCTGGGAACGGCATTTCGAACTGTCAGGCTAGAGTATGGTAGAGGAGTGTGGAATTTCCTGTGTAGCGGTGAAATGCGTAGATATAGGAAGGAACACCAGTGGCGAAGGCGGCACTCTGGACCAATACTGACACTGAGGTGCGAAAGCGTGGGGAGCAAACAGGATTAGATACCCTGGTAGTCCACGCCGTAAACGATGTCTACTAGCCGTTGGGACTCTTGAAGTCTTAGTGGCGCAGCTAACGCACTAAGTAGACCGCCTGGGGAGTACGGCCGCAAGGTTAAAACTCAAATGAATTGACGGGGGCCCGCACAAGCGGTGGAGCATGTGGTTTAATTCGACGCAACGCGAAGAACCTTACCTGGCCTTGACATGCAGAGAACTTTCCAGAGATGGATTGGTGCCTTCGGGAACTCTGACACAGGTGCTGCATGGCCGTCGTCAGCTCGTGTCGTGAGATGTTGGGTTAAGTCCCGTAACGAGCGCAACCCCTATCCCTAGTTGCTAGCAGTTCGGCTGAGAACTCTAGGGAGACTGCCGGTGACAAACCGGAGGAAGGTGGGGATGACGTCAGGTCATCATGGCCCTTACGGCCAGGGCTACACACGTGCTACAATGGTGCGCACAGAGGGCTGCAAACCCGCGAGGGGGAGCCAATCTCACAAAACGCATCGTAGTCCGGATCGCAGTCTGCAACTCGACTGCGTGAAGTCGGAATCGCTAGTAATCGTGAATCAGAATGTCACGGTGAATACGTTCCCGGGCCTTGTACACACCGCCCGTCACACCATGGGAGTGGATTGCACCAGAAGTGGTTAGTCTAACCTTCGGGAGGACGATCACCACGGTGTGGTTCATGACTGGGGTGAAGTCGTAACAAGGTAGCCGTAGGGGAACCTGCGGCTGGATCACCTCCTTAAACGAAGCCGAATGCTTCGGTCAGAGTCCACACGAATTACTTGGTTGGCTAATAAAGAGAGCAGATGGGTCTTTGCAGGCCCGTGTTTTGGGTCTGTAGCTCAGGTGGTTAGAGCGCACCCCTGATAAGGGTGAGGTCGGTGGTTCAAGTCCACCCAGACCCACCAGAATTACGTAGCTCGTCGTTGTGTCCGGACTTGCATAGCAGGCTATGTGGCGCCCGAACACGCCTAGATCTACGCAATTCTTGATAGCTTTATATTGGGGCTATAGCTCAGCTGGGAGAGCGCCTGCCTTGCACGCAGGAGGTCGGCAGTTCGATCCTGCCTAGCTCCACCAAACATTTTACTGACTAACTTAGGTTAGCAGTGTACAGAAACAAGCTTTTCAGTTGTGTGACTCGATTAAGAGTTATCGCTGAAGATCTTCTTTCTGATCACTGGGTCAGATTTGCTCTTTAACAAATTGGACGAGATAGAACACGATTGATGGATTCCATTATCTCCGGAATTCATTGATCAGAGTGATAACGATTTCAAGCGTTATCCGGTGTTGTCGTTGAAGTGGTTGTTCTATTGCTTCAAGTGGCTGTCTCGAAGAAAACGTTGCCATCAGGCTTGCCTGGTGAAGACGCGACTTCGTGATCAGTTGTCTTGGGGTTATATAGTCAAGCAACTAAGCGCATACGGTGGATGCCTTGGCAGTCAGAGGCGATGAAAGACGTGGAAGCCTGCGATAAGGTTCGGGGAGCTGGCAAACAAGCTGTGATCCGGGCATTTCTGAATGGGGAAACCCACCCGATTTCGGTCGGGTATCTTGCACTGAATACATAGGTGTAAGAGGCGAACCGGGGGAACTGAAACATCTAAGTACCCCGAGGAAAAGAAATCAACCGAGATTCCCTAAGTAGCGGCGAGCGAACGGGGATTAGCCCTTAAGCTAAACAACTGGTAGGAGAAGGCTCTGGAAAGTGCCGCCATAGTGGGTGATAGCCCCGTATCCGAAACCTGAGTTTGGTGAAATCGAGTAGGACGGGACACGTGATATCCTGTCTGAACATGGGGGGACCATCCTCCAAGGCTAAATACTCCTGACTGACCGATAGTGAACCAGTACCGTGAGGGAAAGGCGAAAAGAACCCCTGTGAGGGGAGTGAAATAGATCCTGAAACCGTATGCGTACAAGCAGTCGGAGCGGACTTGTTCCGTGACGGCGTACCTTTTGTATAATGGGTCAGCGACTTATGTTCAGTGGCGAGGTTAACCGTTTAGGGGAGCCGTAGGGAAACCGAGTCTGAATAGGGCGATTTAGTCGCTGGGCATAGACCCGAAACCGGGCGATCTATCCATGAGCAGGTTGAAGGTTGAGTAACATCAACTGGAGGACCGAACCCACTGTCGTTGAAAAGCCAGGGGATGACTTGTGGATCGGAGTGAAAGGCTAATCAAGCCCGGAGATAGCTGGTTCTCCCCGAAAGCTATTTAGGTAGCGCCTCGGACGAATACCACAGGGGGTAGAGCACTGTTTCGGCTAGGGGGTCATCCCGACTTACCAACCCGATGCAAACTCCGAATACCTGTGAGTACTATCCGGGAGACACACGGCGGGTGCTAACGTCCGTCGTGAAGAGGGAAACAACCCAGACCGCCAGCTAAGGTCCCCAAGTACCAGTTAAGTGGGAAACGATGTGGGAAGGCTCAGACAGCTAGGAGGTTGGCTTAGAAGCAGCCATCCTTTAAAGAAAGCGTAATAGCTCACTAGTCGAGTCGGCCTGCGCGGAAGATGTAACGGGGCTCAAACTGGTCACCGAAGCTGCGGCTGCATACTTTGTATGCGGGGTAGGGGAGCGTTCTGTAAGCCTGCGAAGGTGTGTTGAGAAGCATGCTGGAGGTATCAGAAGTGCGAATGCTGACATGAGTAACGACAATGGGAGTGAAAAACTCCCACGCCGGAAGACCAAGGGTTCCTGCGCAACGCTAATCGGCGCAGGGTGAGTCGGCCCCTAAGGCGAGACCGAAAGGTGTAGTCGATGGGAAACGGGTTAATATTCCCGTACCTTGGATAGCTGCGATGGAGAGACGGAGAAGGCTAGGTGAGCCGGGCGACGGTTGTCCCGGTTTAAGCGAGTAGGGAGTGGACTTAGGCAAATCCGGGTCCACAATCTCGAGACGCGACGACGACTGCTCTTAGAGCGGGAAGTCATTGATGCCATGCTTCCAGGAAAATCTTCTAAGCTTCAGGCTATTCGAGACCGTACCCCAAACCGACACAGGTGGTCAGGTAGAGAATACCAAGGCGCTTGAGAGAACTCGGGTAAAGGAACTAGGCAAAATGGTGCCGTAACTTCGGGAGAAGGCACGCTGGTGTTAGGTGATACCCCTGCGGGTGGAGCTGAAGCCAGTCGAAGATACCAGGCCCCTGCGACTGTTTATTAAAAACACAGCACTGTGCAAACACGAAAGTGGACGTATACGGTGTGACGCCTGCCCGGTGCCGGAAGGTTAATTGATGGGGTTAGCGCTTGCGCGAAGCTCTTGATCGAAGCCCCGGTAAACGGCGGCCGTAACTATAACGGTCCTAAGGTAGCGAAATTCCTTGTCGGGTAAGTTCCGACCTGCACGAATGGCGTAACGATGGGGGCGCTGTCTCTACCCGAGACTCAGTGAAATTGAAATCGCCGTGAAGATGCGGTGTATCCGCGGCTAGACGGAAAGACCCCGTGAACCTTTACTATAGCTTCACAGTGAACTTTGAGCATGTTTGTGTAGGATAGCTGGGAGGCTTTGAAGTGGGAACGCCAGTTCTCATGGAGCCAACCTTGAAATACCAGCCTGACATGTTTGAGGTTCTAACTTCGACCCCTTATCGGGGTTAAGGACACTGTGTGGTGGGTAGTTTGACTGGGGCGGTCTCCTCCCAAAGCGTAACGGAGGAGCACAAAGGTGGGCTAAGCATGGTCGGACATCATGCGGTTAGTGTAATGGCACAAGCCCGCTTAACTGCGAGACAGACACGTCGAGCAGGTACGAAAGTAGGTCATAGTGATCCGGTGGTTCTGTATGGAAGGGCCATCGCTCAACGGATAAAAGGTACTCCGGGGATAACAGGCTGATACCGCCCAAGAGTTCACATCGACGGCGGTGTTTGGCACCTCGATGTCGGCTCATCACATCCTGGGGCTGAAGCCGGTCCCAAGGGTATGGCTGTTCGCCATTTAAAGTGGTACGCGAGCTGGGTTTAGAACGTCGTGAGACAGTTCGGTCCCTATCTGCCGTGGACGTTGGAGATTTGAGGAAAGCTGCTCCTAGTACGAGAGGACCGGAGTGGACGAACCTCTGGTGTTCGGGTTGTCACGCCAGTGGCATTGCCCGGTAGCTATGTTCGGATAGGATAACCGCTGAAAGCATCTAAGCGGGAAGCCCCTTCCAAGATGAGATCTCCCTGGACCCTTGAGGTCCCTGAAGAGCCGTTCAAGACCAGGACGTTGATAGGTCGGGTGTGTAAGCGCTGCGAGGCGTTGAGCTAACCGATACTAATTGCTCGTGCGGCTTGACTATATAACACCCAAGACAATTGCGGATAACGCAGAGCCTAACCGCTCATACGAAATCAACATCACTCAGCTCCATCTCGTCCCCCAGTGATCAACCGTTTTGCCTGACGACCATAGCGGTCTGGAACCACCTGATCCCATCCCGAACTCAGACGTGAAACAGACCTGCGCCGATGGTAGTGTGGCGTTGCCCATGTGAGAGTAGGTCATCGTCAGGCTCCTAATTCCTAAACCCCAGCATCCTCGATGCTGGGGTTTTTTATTGCCTGAAATTCGGCAAATCCCAAAACCATGACACTGTGCACAGTGACAACATGTAACCGCGGTTAAACCTCTGTAAAAGAACTGGCTAAAACAACATCAAAAATCCAAGCCAGCCTCAGAGACGCTCATCAGCCATCTTTAAATCAGCCGCCAAAAATAAAAAGCGGCAGCGGTGAGATGTGACTATGAGTAAAAAAATTTCTTCGTTTTTCCTTCTGCCTTTTTTGGCCTCGGGGGTCAACGCCGCACTGCGCCCGATTTCAGATCAACAGATGTCAGAGGTCACAGGGCAGGCTTTTGTATCGGTTGACCGCCAATACCATCCTGATGCCAACGACAATACCGCTTATACCCGGGTCAATCTTGGAATGGATATCGACATCCAGGCCAATGTGGATGTCCTGGAAATGGGCCGTTACGAACGGGATGGTGAAAAGCCGGGCACCTCGGATGTCTATATCGAGGATTTCGCCCTTGGCTACATCAACAATCAGGCTTACTTTGACGCCAACCCCAAAGCTCCGAACCACCGAAAGCACGACGGCAGCGCCTATGCCGAAGGGGAGATCGTTCCTTTTTTCATCCAGAATCCTTTCCTCGAGTTTGCCTTCGACGAAGATACCGACGAAGTCGTCGGTTTCCGACTGGGATTCGGTGAATCAATGGGTGTTCTCTCCGGCAAGATTGAGACGCTGACCGGGAATGTGAACGTGGATATCATTGACCGCGGTGAGGGACTCTCCCAGGCAGACTCTTCCGGGAATCTGTTTGACCAACTGATTGTTCTCCTGACTATCAATGCCTGCACACAGGACGGCTCCACCTGCGGCTCACGAATACTGATGAGCAATTTTGCCTTTGAGCTGGCCATGGGCAACCAGCTTCAGCCGGTATTCTTCGACGTTGATGACAGTGGAAACTTTGTGCTGGAGGTGGCCCCGACTCGACGCCCTCAACCGGGCGGGATCGGTGCTGACGGTTTCAGGGGTAGCAGGGATGCGGCAGCCTGGGATTTTTACGAGTTTTATTACATCAACCCGGAATTTCGCAGCAATCTGAAGACCGGAAATTTCAGTGTTGGCGACCACGATTTTGACTCTGCCCGCATACAAGGAATGCTGATACAGCATCTCAATATTAAAACGAGGGATCTGAGCCAATGAACTACATCATGCGCAGCACGTCGCTCACTCCAACGGTTTTGCTGCTTCCGCTGCCGACTCTCGCAGAACTCTCCTGACTAGGTGATGAAGCTCTCTCCGGGATCTCAGGCCAAGGGGGGATCTACCTGTCCGGCGACATCAGCATCAATGAAATGGGCGGTCCGGTTGAGAGCAGTTATTTCGGACGTTGTGATGACGTGGACAGGAAGTGTGGCGCCCGTTTTGCCTACCGTCTGAAAGAAAACGGCGGATGGATGGTGCTTGATGACATTCGGGGCAATTTCGCGTTTGAGGGCCTGACACTGCGGGTCCGCACAGTCGATTCGGGGTTCGGTGGTGATGGCGAGCTGTTCAATCGGGATGTGCTGGAGCTTGGGCTGCCCAATACTGTTCGGTTCAACGACGTTCAATTCAAGATTTCCTCGAGCAGCACGGCCCGGCCCACCGACCCTGGCTTTCAGCAGACCGACACATTCTCTGTCGATATGCGAGGGGACGTTGTGATGGAGGGTAACCTGCTCGTGTTTCCGACGGGGAATCCATGAGATTGAAGAGGTTAACGGTTATGGGCGCGCCAGATAGCATAAAACAACTTGCCCCGATTGCCAGCGGGCTGTTTTGTGTGATCCTCGCCTCCCCGGTGGTCGCTGACATGAAAAGCCTGGACGATTCTACTCTGGCAAGCATCAGTGGCCAGAGTGGCTTGTCCGTGGAGCTCGATCTTGGCCTGACCGCAGATCGGTTGTCTTTTATTGATGATGGCAATGGCATTCATCTCGAAGGCTTCCGTATCGGTTCAGCCTTTGATCCTTCGGGTCAGGCATTTCATCTCATCCAGATAGATATTGAGGAGCATGCGTCCCTTAATCTCGATTACCTGGTTGAAGACCGCCGGATCGAGTTCGGTGATATCCTGCTTGCAGGGGCGCCTGGTGTCAGTATGGGGGGCATCTTCTTCGATCATTCTCTGGAAGGGTATTTGACTATAAGCCAGGGAAGCTCCGTTGGTGGCTCTGGCTACACGTTTGACTCTGCCTACACCATGACCGGTGGTCGCCTCGGGTATCGCACCAATGGCAATGAGGTTTTTCTGGACGATATCACCATGAACGTGGAAGCGTTGGGTGTAACGTTGGACCTGGTAGGCGACACTCTGACTCTGAATGCGCCCAGACTAACTGGGGATTGGGAAGTAGGCGCGATCCGTTACAGCAACAGTCCCCTGAACCATGGCGTCTCCGTTGATTCCGGCACCGGCCAGCCGCTGCCCAGTTATGGCAGCCTGAGCGGAAGTTATGATCTCTCTTCCAGCACAAGGTTTACCGCAGGCGGGCGCACCGGGGAGGGCCTTCGCATCGATAACGAAACAGTCATCCATTCCGCTTCCTTTCGTTACCGGGACGACGGACAGGCCCTGGTCCTTCGCGACGTCACCGGTGCCTACCGGATCAACGACCTCCGGCTGGACGTGGCGGCCGACTGGCGGAACCGCTCGGCTCTCGCCCTGTCCCTTGGTTCAATGGACGGGCAGTTCAGCATCGGTGCCATTGAGCTTGGCGGCAATGGCAAGAGTATCGCTCAGGTGAATGTCAGCTTTCTGCTTGAGGATCAGGTATTCAACGGCCGCAATTATACCAATGCCGTCTATCTGCAGGGTTGCGGACACCCTGACGCCAGCCCCCAGGGCTTGCGGCTAGGTGCCGAATGGAGTCTGCGGCTCGCCGATTTCAGCTACACCGAAGACGGCAATCGGGTGATCTTCAGTGGCCTGCAGTCCTGGGGCCAGGGCGCTGTGACGGTCAACGTAACTCGCGATGATGTTATCAATGGCACCAAATTCTTCGATGGTCTGCGCATCGGTTTTGAGGATATCAGTGCGGGTTATCGGATCAATGGCCTGCGGGTGGGACGTGAGGATGCCCCCTTGCAGGGTGGTACAGAATTGATGCTGGCCCTGGGGTTCTACCCGGCCTACGAGTTCGAGCTGGATGGCCATATGACGCTTGGTGCCGGCGGTACATCGGGTGAAGGTATCACCATCAATTCCGATGTCCGGATTCGCGATGGCAGAGCCGCGGTTATCGCTGTGCCTTATGATCAGGGTAACGGTGAGGTCCCCCAGAAGGGCCTCTGGATTACCGAGCTGGATTATGACGCCCACGTCAGCGACATGACAGTCGATGTTACGGAGGAGGGGCTTGCGATTATCAAAGGTGAAGCCTGGAGCACCATGGATATCGGCAACGTGAGGATCGGCAACAAGGAATCCGGTCAGAGTTTTGGTCGTTTCGTGGTTCAGAAATACGAAACCGGCATCAGTATGACAGTAGCGCCTGGAGGCGCCGGTAATGTCTGCGCCGGTGGCATGGGTGACAGCCCATCCACCTGTGCCGCCTCCGGGGGCGTTTGGGAAACCCGGGGTGAGGAAGGGCTGACTGTCCGGTTGAAGCAGGTGTTTGCCAAGGCCGCCGGTGAGGACCGAAAAAACGCGCTGATCTGGGAAACTAATCGGCAAACCAATGGCGCTGGCGAAGCCATGAACGGAACGGGCATGCGTCTGGTTCTCGACGATATCCATACCAGCGATGGCGGCGACTTCGATGGTGACGGTGTTGAGGATAATTCTTTTGGTGTGCGGACCGATCTTGCCGTGGATGTTTATCAGACCCGGGTTGTGAAAAAGGCGGACGGTCCGGACGCTATGGGTGTGGTTGGTTACCGCGGTGACGAAAAAATCATGGATGGCTCATTCGCAGCCGGTTATCGCTATGTGACCAATCCGACCCTCCAGGAAACCGAAAATCGACCGCTTGGCTTTGCGGTGGAGGCGAGAAGCCAGTTAAAGGAACTCTCCATTAATAACATCGATCTGGTTCACCCGGTTGGCGGTCCACAGACTGCTGTTTATGGCGTAAAAATGCAGAACTTTGATATCAAGGCCAACCTGACCGCAACACCGATTCCCTGATTTGTCGGCAGCTGTTTCGCAAAGCCCGGCTGCTGACTTTGTTTTTTTCTTTTCCCTGGTGTTTAATCCGGCCTTACCCAATCTCATGGCTGGATGCGTCTTATGAAATCCAAAGCACTTATAGAGCTGCTCAGTGACGGACAGGTCCACTCGGGGGCTGCATTGGCCGAGAAACTCGGGGTCAGTCGCACGGCGATCTGGAAGCAGATCCGCCGGGCGATGGAGGAGGGGGCTGAGATTGCCACGATCCGTGGGCGCGGATACCAGTTGGTATCACGGGTTGACCTGCTCGACCGGGCGGTGGTGCTTGATGGCATCGCATCCAGTCGGAAAAAGGATCTTGCGCTGACCGTACTCGACGAAGTGGATTCAACCAATGCCGAGGTGATCCGGCAGATCACGGCCGGGACCAAGGCTATTCCAGTGGTCATGGCTGACTGCCAGACTTCCGGGCGAGGGCGACGAGGGCGGGTGTGGCAAAGCCCTCGAGGTGAAAATCTGTATCTCAGTATGGGGCTGACTTTCCATGGTGGTTTCGGAGTTCTGGATGGATTGAGCCTGGTGCTGGGTGTTGCGGTGGCCAATGCCCTGGAGCGACTCGGAGTGCCTGATGTTGGGCTTAAATGGCCAAATGATATTTTCCTGCCGAATGGCAAGCTTGGCGGTATTCTCGTGGAACTTCAGGGCGAGCTGGAGGAAGGGGTAGTGCAAGTGATTGCCGGCATCGGCCTTAACGTTCACATGTCCCGGGCGGATGGTGTAGATCAACCCTGGAGCAGTCTTGCCAGGGTGTGCCCGGACGTGGACTGGTCCCGGAATCAGATTGGCAGCGCCATTATTGATGCTGTCCTGGATGCCGTGCCGCTGTTCTCAGATGTCGGTTTCGCGGATTTTCGGGAGCCCTGGCAGCGCCGGGATATCTTTATCGGGAAATCGCTTCAGGCTCGAGGCGGAGATGTGGAAGGCGTGGGCTGCGGTATTGATGATGCCGGGAACTATCGGATCCGGACTCAAGCGGGGATTGTTCCGGTGCGCGCAGGGGAAATCAGTCTGCGAGTAGTGTCATGAAGCTCTTTATCGATGCAGGCAATACCCGGTTGAAATGGTGTATTGATGACCAGGGTCAGACGCTGGCATCAGGTACAGGCTCACTGGAAGAAGACAACCCGTTAAGTTCCGCCGGAGAGCTCATCAAGCAGGTCAGAGGCGTTGCAATATCTACCGTCGCTTCTGAGGAAAGGCGTGAGCGTCTGATGCATTCGCTTGCTAAGCTCTGTCCCGCGCCGGTTCGGTTCTACTGGTCCGAACAGGCCCGTAACGGCCTGATAAACGCCTACCAGGACGTCTCAAGAATGGGGGCGGATCGGTGGCATGCAATGTACGGTGCATGGCTGGACCACAAGCAGGGCTTCGTGGTGGTGGATGCTGGCAGCGCCGTCACTGTCGATTATGTGAATAAGCATGGCCAGCACCTGGGTGGTTATATTCTGCCCGGCCTGCAGATGATGTTGCGGAGCCTCCGGACCGACGCGGCTCGAATCTGGTTCGACCCTGAACAGGGGTTGGCAACGGATCCGGGGAGGAGTACCGGAGAATGCGTGAACCATGGTCTTGCCTGGCTCTCTGGCGCCATGATTGAGCGCGTGATCGCGGACGCCCGAAAGTATGCCCTGTCCGATTTGCTGGTGACTGGCGGCGACGCGAATCGGCTGGTCGGCCTTGGGCTCCCTGGTATCCATCGCGGTGACCTTGTGCTGTCAGGATTGCGTGCGATTCATGCTGAGGACACGTCCGAATGAGGTGGTTGGCATTTGTGCTGGTCCTGGTGAGTGTTGGTGTTTTTTACCTGCCGAACTTCGTCGGGCCCTCGGGTGAAATGGCCAAAGTCGCCAGTGGCAGTTTGCCGAGGGTGGCCAGCCTGAAATCACCGGAGCTCCGGGATGTTGAGATGGGGGTGCCTCCGGGGCAGGCTGAGCTGTCATGTGCGCGGCTTGGCTGGATAGAAAGTGCGGAGCTCGCTCGGAGGCTCGTGGATAATCAGCCCCTTGCAGAAGAGGCTGGCTTCAAGGTTGAAGAGGTCGAAAGGGAGCTGCCGCCATTGCACTGGGTCCTTATCCCGCCCCAGCCTGAAAATGTTGCGTTGCAGCAATTTCGAGACATTCAGCGCCAGGGAATTGATTCCTATCTGGTCACCGAGGGCGAAAACCGCAATGCCATTTCCCTGGGCCTGTTCGAATCAAGGGAATCTGCAATATCCGTGCTGGAAGAAAAAAAACGTCAGAATCTTAATGCGGTACTGGTCAACTTCCCCCGAAATCAGATAAGCTACGCGCTCTCTTTTGAGGCTGAACCAGAACTCGCTGAAGAACTGGTTCAGGCGGTGAAAGCGGATTACGGCAGCAATTTTGATTTCGTTGAAATCAGGCCTTGTGAGGGTGTTGCAACGCCAGAAAAAAATCCGTAGTATACCGCCCTCGCTGACGAGGCGAATGTGAGCTGGCGTAGCTCAGTTGGTAGAGCAGCTGACTTGTAATCAGCAGGTCGGGGGTTCGATTCCGTCCGCCAGCTCCACTTAAGTTTTGACGGATTTGCATTGGCGAATCCGACTCGGAGGGGTTCCCGAGTGGCCAAAGGGATCAGACTGTAAATCTGACGGCATCGCCTTCGCAGGTTCGAATCCTGCCCCCTCCACCACTAAATTGCTCGCGGGCATCGTATAGTGGCTATTACCTCAGCCTTCCAAGCTGATGACGCGGGTTCGATTCCCGCTGCCCGCTCCAATTTGTTTTGTAATGCTCATGTAGCTCAGTTGGTAGAGCACACCCTTGGTAAGGGTGAGGTCGGCGGTTCAAATCCGCCCATGAGCTCCATTATTTATCCGGTCAGCGTTACGGTCCAGGTTGACTAGGGGGATTGGTCGAATGTCTAAAGAAAAGTTTGATCGCAGTAAGCCGCACTTGAACGTAGGCACCATTGGTCACGTTGACCATGGTAAAACCACTTTGACTGCCGCCCTGACCCGTGTGTGTCACGAAGTGTGGGGCACAGGATCTGCCAGTGCGTTTGATCAGATCGATAACGCACCGGAAGAGCGTGCGCGTGGTATCACTATCGCGACCTCTCACGTTGAGTACGATTCCCCGACCCGTCACTACGCACACGTAGACTGCCCGGGCCACGCTGACTATGTGAAGAACATGATCACTGGTGCGGCGCAGATGGACGGCGCGATCCTGGTCTGCTCCGCAGCTGACGGCCCCATGCCGCAGACTCGTGAGCACATCCTGCTGTCCCGTCAGGTTGGCGTGCCCTTCATCGTTGTGTTCCTGAACAAAGCGGACATGGTAGACGACGAAGAGCTGCTCGAGTTGGTCGAGATGGAAGTTCGCGATCTGCTGAGCCAGTACGACTTCCCGGGTGACGACACTCCGATCGTGACTGGTTCCGCGCTGATGGCGCTGGAAGGCAAAGATGACAACGAGATGGGCACTACCGCTGTCAAGAAGCTGGTAGAGGCTCTGGATGACTACATCCCCGAGCCGGAGCGTGCGATCGATCAGCCGTTCCTGATGCCGATCGAGGACGTCTTCTCTATCTCCGGTCGTGGTACCGTTGTGACCGGCCGTGTTGAGCGTGGCATTATCAAGGTTGGTGAAGAGGTGGAAATTGTTGGTATCAAGGATACCGTCAAGACTACCTGCACCGGTGTTGAGATGTTCCGCAAGCTGCTGGACGAAGGTCGTGCTGGTGAGAACGTGGGTGTTCTGCTGCGTGGTACCAAGCGTGATGACGTTGAGCGTGGTCAGGTTCTGTGTAAGCCGGGCACAATCAAGCCGCACACCAAGTTCGAGTGCGAAGTGTACGTGCTGTCCAAAGAAGAAGGCGGTCGTCATACTCCGTTCTTCAAGGGCTACCGTCCGCAGTTCTACTTCCGTACCACCGACGTAACCGGTTCTTGCGAGCTGCCGGAAGGTGTGGAAATGGTTATGCCGGGTGACAACGTCAAGATGAGTGTTACCCTGATTGCTCCGATCGCCATGGAAGATGGCCTGCGCTTCGCGATTCGCGAAGGTGGTCGTACCGTTGGTGCCGGAGTGGTTGCAAAGATCATCGAGTAATTGACTCGAGAGTAAGTGCGCTGAGTTGTTTCGGTGCAGGCCAGTAGCTCAATTGGCAGAGCAGCGGTCTCCAAAACCGCAGGTTGGGGGTTCGATTCCCTCCTGGCCTGCCATTTTTTAACATCCGGATACATAAGTTGATTCCTATGGAGTCAAAAGCCGTTCAGTCAGCCAGCCGTTTCGATTTCCTGAAGTGGCTGGTTGTTTTCGTTCTGATCGCCATCGGTGTGGTGGGGAATCAGTATTATAGTGCCGAGTCTCTGCTGTATCGGGTTCTGGCTCTTGTAGGTCTCGCAATTGTGGCGGCGCTTGTTGCCCTTCAGACCGACCGCGGTCGTCGCTTTGCGACGCTGTTGAAGGAAGCGAGAGTAGAGATCCGGAAAGTGGTATGGCCCACCAGGCCTGAGCTCGTGCAGACGACAGCTATTGTTGTGGTGTTTGTGCTGGTTGTGGCTCTGTTGTTGTGGGGTATGGATTCGTTGATCAGCTGGCTGGTCGCCGGGTTTATCGGTTAACAGGAGTGTGCAATGGCTAAGCGCTGGTACGTCGTTCATGCGTATTCTGGCTTTGAAAAGCAGGTGATGCGCACTCTCAGGGAGCGCGTTGCGCTGAACGAGATGGAAGACCGTTTCGGCGAAATCCTGGTTCCGACCGAGGAAGTCGTCGAGATGCGAGAAGGGAAGAAGCGCAAGAGTGAGCGCAAGTTCTACCCCGGGTACGTACTGGTCCAGATGGAAATGGACGATGCGACGTGGCATCTTGTTAAGAATACTCCGCGAGTCCTTGGCTTTATTGGTGGTACCAAGGATAAGCCTGCACCGATCACCGAGAAGGAAGCGGAAGCGATCCTGCGTCGGGTTGAAAGTGGTGCTGATAAGCCCAAGCCGAAGACGCTGTTCGAGCCGGGCGAGGTTGTTCGCGTCGTTGAGGGTCCGTTTGCGGACTTTAATGGTGTGGTAGAGGAAGTTGACTACGACAAGAGTCGAGTCAAGGTTGCTGTTCTGATCTTTGGGCGTTCAACTCCGGTAGAGCTGGAGTTTGGGCAGGTCGAGAAAGACTGACCGGTAACAGGAAAGCTGAAAGCTCGCGCGCTCAAGCGACGCGGGCTTTTTGTGTCTGCTCTTAGCAGTTGTAAAAACGGGGAGCCGAGAGGCGTTTGAACCCATAGGAGATCTATCATGGCAAAGAAAATTGAAGCGTACATCAAGCTTCAGGTTGCTGCCGGTAAGGCCAACCCGAGTCCCCCCGTTGGTCCCGCTCTGGGCCAGCGCGGTGTGAACATTATGGAATTCTGCAAGGCGTTCAACGCCCAGACCCAGGACATGGAGCCTGGTCTGCCGATTCCGACAGTGATCACCGTTTACAGTGATCGCAGCTTTACCTTTATTACCAAGACTCCGCCTGCACCGGTTCTTCTGCTGAAGGCTGCTGGCATCAAGAGTGGCTCTGGCCGTCCGAATACCGATAAAGTCGGTACCGTGACCCGCGAGCAGCTTGAAGAAATTGCCAAGACCAAAGAGCCGGACCTGACTGCAGCCGATATGGACGCAGCGGTACGTACCATTGCAGGAACCGCCCGCAGCATGGGCCTGAACGTGGAGGGCCTGTAACATGGCAAAGCTGAGCAAGCGTCAGAAGCTTATTCGTGAAAAGGTAGACTCTACCCGTTCCTACTCTGTTGACGAGGCAGTTGCACTGCTGGTCGAGCTGGGTCAGAACGTGAAATTCAAAGAGTCTGTTGACGTGGCCGTCAACCTTGGCGTTGATGCACGGAAGTCCGATCAGGTTGTTCGTAGCAGCACTGTTCTGCCCCACGGCACTGGCAAGACCGTTCGTGTTGCTGTGTTCACCCAGGGCGCCAATGCCGAGAAAGCAACGGCCGCTGGTGCAGACATTGTGGGTATGGACGATCTGGCGGACGAAGTTAAGAAAGGCAACATGGATTTCGACGTGGTCATCGCCACTCCGGACGCCATGCGTGTTGTTGGTCAGCTGGGCCAGATCCTCGGTCCCCGTGGCCTGATGCCGAACCCGAAGGTCGGTACCGTGACACCTGACGTTGAGACTGCGGTCAAAAACGCCAAGGCTGGTCAGGTTCGCTACCGCACCGACAAAAACGGCATTATCCACGCTCCGCTGGGTAACGTTGAATTCTCTGCACAGAACATCAAGGAAAACCTTGAAGCTCTGGTAGCAGACCTGAAAAAGGCCAAGCCCTCTTCGGCGAAAGGTGTGTATCTCAAGAAGATCACCGTTTCCTCGACTATGGGGCCTGGCCTGACTATCGATCAGAGCGGTCTCGCTATTTGATCCTGTGATCGGTGGTTACTTTGTAGTCTGGGCGGAAGCCAAGGCTGTCAAAGACCGCAGGCCCCCGAAGCACTTCCGGTCTGACTGGAAGTGCTGCAAGGGTTAAAGCAACGCCTGCGCAGACGGTGTGAAGACGTTCTCTCTGAACCCAAACACCGTTAGGAGCCCCGCGAGGGGTATATGTGGGTTTGCCGGGAAGACCCGGCGAAATCGAGGAGAAATCCAGTGGCAATTAGACTCGAAGACAAGAAAGCGATCGTCGCTGAAGTCAACGAGACTGCCGGTGGTGCTCTGTCTGTGGTTATGGCTGACTACCGTGGTGTTACCTCTGGTGACATGACGGCGCTTCGTGCCAAAGCTCGTGCCGAAAACGTGCGTCTGAAGGTTGTTCGTAACAACCTCGCAAAGATCGCGATTCGTGGTACAGAGTTCGAGTGCATTGATGAAGCGCTAGTTGGTCCGACCATTCTGGCATTCTCTATGGAAGATCCGGGCGCGGCAGCGCGTCTGCTGAAGGATTTTGCCAAGGAGAAAGAAGCGTTCGAGATTAAGGGACTGGCCGTCGGCGGAGAGCTGATGGGTGCAGACCAGATCGACCGTCTTGCCAAGCTGCCAACACGTCACGAAGCGTTGACAATGCTGGCCGCTGTAACACAGGCACCGATCACCAAGCTGGCACGGACACTGAACGAAGTTCCTTCGAAAGTGACTCGTGCTGTAGCGGCAGTTCGCGACCAGAAGCAAGAAGCTGCTTGATTCTGTTGAACACCATTTTTTATATTTTTGGGAGAAAGTCATGGCTCTGTCTAACGAAGACATTTTGAACGCAATTGCTGAAATGAGCGTAATGGACGTTGTTGCGCTGGTTGAAGCAATGGAAGAGAAGTTCGGTGTATCTGCCGCTGCAGCTGTTGCTGCTGCACCTGCTGCAGCCGGTGGCGAAGCCGCTGCTGCTGAAGAGCAGACCGAATTTGACGTTGTTCTTACCGGTCCTGGTGAGAAGAAGGTCAACGTAATCAAGGCCGTTCGTGAACTGACCGGCCTGGGTCTGAAAGAAGCGAAAGAAATGGTCGACAGCGCTCCTTCCGTTATCAAGGAAGCAGCTAGCAAAGACGACGCTGAAGAAGCCAAGAAGAAGCTCGAGGAAGCAGGCGCTTCTGTTGAGCTCAAGTAAGAGTCGGCTGTTGATCGAAACCGTGCGATAAGCATGGACAGGCTGGTGGCTTTGGGCCACCGGCCTTTTTCTGTTGTATATGCTATAGAGTCTGGTGAGCAATTGCAGGTTGATGTCAGATCCATAACCTACAGCCAGAGTCTTGTTCAAGACGGCGCGATAAGCCGAGCAATTCGGCCCCGAAGCAGAACAATGGTTGCTTCTTGATACCAGGTATCAGGTCTAAAGCTGGGGAATGCAGATGACTTACTCCTACACTGAGAAAAAGCGGATTCGCAAAGATTTTAGTAAATTGCCTTCCGTGATGGACGTCCCCTATTTGCTGTCTATTCAGCTGGATTCGTTCCGGGACTTCCTCCAAATGGAAGCCGCTCCTGAAGACCGCCGGGAAACCGGTCTTCACGCAGCATTCAAATCCGTATTCCCGATTGTCAGTTACTCTGGCAATGCCGCGCTCGAATACGTGAGTTACCGTATTGGCGAGCCGGTTTTTGATGTCAAGGAATGCCAGCTTAGGGGCGTAACCTATGCAGCGCCGCTGCGGGTGAAGGTCCGCCTTATCATTTACGATAAGGAATCGTCCAACAAGGCGATCAAGGACATTAAAGAGCAGGAAGTCTACATGGGCGAAATGCCCCTGATGACCGAGAACGGTACCTTCGTTATCAACGGTACCGAGCGTGTTATTGTTTCCCAGCTCCACCGGTCTCCGGGTGTGTTCTTCGACCATGACAAGGGTAAGACCCACTCCTCGGGCAAGCTGCTGTATTCTGCCCGGGTGATTCCTTACCGTGGTTCCTGGCTGGACTTCGAGTTCGACCCGAAAGACTCCGTGTTCGTTCGTATCGACCGTCGTCGCAAACTGCCGGCGTCTATTCTACTGCGGGCCTTGGGCTACACGTCTGAGCAGATGCTCGAGACGTTCTTCGAAACCAGTAAATTCAGCCTGGGCGCGGAAGTGTGCAAGCTGGAGCTGGTGCCGAGCCGCCTGCGTGGTGACATTGCGACCTTCGATATCAAAGACAATGACGGCAACGTGATTGTTGAAGAAGGCCGCCGTATTACCGCCCGTCACATCAAGCAGCTGGAAAAAGCCGGTATCAACGAGCTTGAGGTGCCAACCGAGTACCTGTATGGCCGCGTTCTGGCCAAGGACATGATCGATCAGGCTTCCGGTGAGGTCCTGGTTGAGTGTAACTCGGAGCTGACCGAAGAGTTGGTTACCAAGATTCTCGACGCTGGTGTAAAGGATATCGAAACCCTTTACACCAACGATCTGGACTGTGGTCCTTTCATGTCCGACACCCTGCGTATCGATCCGACCCGCACGCCTCTGGAAGCGCTGGTTGAGATTTACCGGATGATGCGCCCGGGCGAGCCGCCCACCAAGGAGTCGGCAGAGAACCTGTTCAACAACCTGTTCTTCTCGGAAGAGCGGTACGACCTGTCTGCGGTTGGCCGGATGAAGCTCAACCGTCGCCTGCGTCGTGAAGAGAGCACTGGTGAAGGCACGCTGACCCATGAAGACATCATCGACGTCCTTAAGACCCTGATCGATATCCGCAATGGCCAGGGCAATGTGGATGACATCGATAACCTGGGTAACCGTCGTGTTCGCTGCGTTGGCGAAATGGCCGAAAACCAGTTCCGCGTCGGTCTGGTACGGGTTGAGCGTGCGGTCCGTGAGCGTCTGAGTCTTGCTGAAAGCGAAGGCCTGATGCCGCAGGATCTGATTAACGCCAAGCCGGTGGCTGCCGCGGTTAAAGAATTCTTTGGCTCCAGTCAGCTGTCTCAGTTCATGGACCAGAACAACCCGCTGTCCGAGGTCACGCACAAACGTCGTATCTCTGCGTTGGGCCCCGGTGGCCTGACCCGTGAGCGTGCCGGCTTTGAGGTTCGTGACGTACACCCGACCCACTACGGCCGTGTGTGCCCGATCGAGACGCCGGAAGGTCCGAACATCGGTCTGATTAACTCGCTGGCGACCTATGCCCGCTCAAATTCCTACGGTTTCCTCGAGAGCCCGTACCGGAAGGTGGTTGAGGGTGTCGTTACGGACGAGGTGGTTTACCTTTCCGCCATTGAGGAAAGCAACTACGTTATCGCCCAGGCCAGCGCTGCCATGGACGAGAAGAGCAAGCGTCTGACCGACGAGCTGGTTACCGTTCGGCACCAGAACGAATTTACCGTTACTCCGCCGGAGAGCGTTAACTTCATGGATGTATCTCCGCGCCAGGTCGTATCGGTCGCGGCATCCCTGATTCCGTTCCTGGAGCACGACGACGCCAACCGGGCGTTGATGGGCGCGAACATGCAGCGTCAGGCTGTTCCGACCCTGCGTTCCCAGGTGCCGCTGGTAGGTACCGGTGTAGAGCGTACGGTGGCACAGGACTCCGGTGTCTGTGTAACAGCCCGTCGTGGTGGCGTTATTGAGAGCGTCGATGCGGCCCGTATCGTGGTTCGTGTCAACAACGAGGAAACCGAAGCGGGTGATGCAGGTGTGGATATCTACAACCTGACCAAGTACACCCGTTCGAACCAGAACACCTGTATCAACCAGCGCTCCATTGTGCGTCAGGGCGACGTGATTGCCCGTGGCGACGTGCTGGCAGACGGTCCATCCGTTGATCTGGGTGAGCTGGCCCTGGGGCAGAACATGCGTATCGCATTCATGCCCTGGAACGGATACAACTTTGAGGACTCCATCCTCATTTCCGAGAAAGTGGTTCAGGAAGATCGCCTGACCACCATCCACATTCAGGAACTGACCTGTGTGGCTCGGGACACCAAGCTGGGTAGCGAAGAAATCACCGCGGATATTCCGAACGTTGGTGAAAGCGCGCTGTCCAAGCTGGATGAGTCCGGTATTGTTTACATTGGGGCTGAAGTGGGCCCCGGTGACATTCTGGTAGGCAAGGTCACACCGAAGGGTGAGACCCAGCTGACGCCGGAAGAGAAGCTGCTGCGTGCCATCTTTGGTGAGAAGGCGTCTGACGTAAAAGACACCTCTTCCCGTGTGCCGACTGGCACCCGCGGCACTGTTATCGACGTGCAGGTCTTTACCCGCGATGGTATCGAGAAGGATCAGCGTGCCCAGTCCATCGAGAAAGAGCAGCTGGACCAGTATCGCAAGGACCTGAAAGACGAGTACCGGATTGTTGAGGGTGCGACCTTTGAGCGTCTGAACAGTGCGTTGAAAGGACAGGAAGTGATCAGCGGGCCGGGCCTGAACAAAGGCGCGACCCTCGAAGAGAGCTACCTGGCCGAGCTGCCGCGTTCCGACTGGTTCAAGCTCCGGATGAAAGACGAGAGCCTGAACGAGCTGCTGGAGAAATCCGAGCAGGGTCTGGAAGATCGCAAGAAAGAGCACGAAGCGCGCTTTGACGACAAGAAAGGCAAGCTTCAGCAGGGCGATGACCTCGCGCCGGGTGTACTGAAGATCGTCAAGGTGTACCTGGCTATCAAGCGTCGTATCCAGCCGGGTGACAAGATGGCCGGTCGTCACGGTAACAAGGGTGTTATTTCATCGGTTATGCCGATTGAAGACATGCCTTACGACGAGCACGGCAACACGGTTGATGTGGTTCTGAACCCGCTGGGTGTTCCTTCGCGGATGAACGTAGGTCAGGTGCTTGAGACTCACCTGGGCGCGGCGGCCAAGGGGCTGGGTGAGCGTATCAGCCAGATGCTGGACGAGCAGCGCAAGGTGGCTGAATTACGCAAGCTGCTGGATGAGATCTACAATCACTCAGACGAAGTGTTCAAGGTGGACCTGGATTCCCTGTCCGACAAGGAAATCCTGGAGATGTGCCACAACCTTCGTAGCGGTGTACCCATGGCAACGCCGGTATTTGACGGTGCCAAGGAAGCCGAGGTCAAGCGTATGCTTGAGCTGGCGGGACTGAGCACTACCGGTCAGACCATGCTGTACGACGGTCGCACCGGTGATATGTTCGACCGCCCGGTGACGGTTGGCTACATGTACATCCTGAAGCTGAACCACCTGATCGACGACAAGATGCACGCTCGTTCCACCGGCTCTTACAGCCTGGTTACCCAGCAGCCGCTGGGTGGTAAGGCGCAGTTCGGTGGCCAGCGCTTCGGTGAGATGGAAGTGTGGGCCCTTGAGGCCTACGGTGCAGCGTATACGCTGCAGGAGATGCTCACCGTCAAGTCTGATGATGTGAACGGTCGGACCAAGATGTACAAGAACATTGTCGATGGCGATCATCGGATGGAGCCGGGCATGCCCGAATCCTTCAATGTTCTTGTCAAGGAAATCCGCTCGCTGGGTATCGACATCGAGCTGGAATCCGAGTGAGCCGAATTGTTTTTGGCAGCGTGAGCGGGCACGACCAGTGCCCGCCCGAGATTAACGCCATCCGGAGCTTTTACTGATGAAAGATTTGCTGAATCTTCTCAAGAGCCAGAACCAAAGCAAGGAATTTGACGCTATCCGCATTGGCCTGGCGTCGCCTGACATGATCCGTTCCTGGTCCTTTGGCGAAGTGAAGAAGCCTGAAACCATTAACTACCGTACCTTCAAGCCGGAGCGCGACGGTCTTTTCTGTGCCAAGATCTTCGGCCCGATCAAGGACTACGAGTGTCTGTGCGGTAAATACAAGCGCCTGAAGCATCGCGGTGTTATCTGCGAGAAGTGTGGCGTTGAGGTTGCGCTGGCCAGTGTCCGCCGTGAGCGGATGGGCCACATCGAGCTGGCCAGCCCGGTCGCGCACATCTGGTTCCTGAAGTCACTGCCGTCCCGTATCGGTCTGATGCTGGACATGACCCTGCGCGATATCGAGCGGGTCCTGTACTTCGAATCCTTTATTGTGATCGATCCGGGGATGACCACCCTGGAGAAAGGGCAGCTGCTGAATGACGAGCAGTACTACGAAGCCCTGGAAGAGTTTGGTGACGAGTTCGACGCCCGTATGGGTGCCGAGGCGGTCAAGGAGCTGCTGGAAGGTATCGATCTGCAGGAAGAGGTTGATACGCTGCGTGAAGAAATTCCTCAGACCAACTCCGAAACCAAGATCAAGAAGTTCAGCAAGCGCCTGAAGATTCTTGAGGCCTTCCTGTATTCCGGCAACAAGCCCGGCGACATGGTCATGACTGTGCTGCCCGTGCTTCCGCCGGATCTGCGCCCGCTGGTACCTCTGGACGGTGGCCGCTTCGCGACCTCTGACCTGAACGATCTGTACCGTCGGGTGATCAACCGGAACAACCGTCTCAAGCGTCTGCTGGAGCTCAACGCTCCGGACATCATCGTGCGCAACGAGAAGCGGATGCTGCAGGAAGCAGTCGATGCGCTGCTGGACAACGGCCGCCGTGGCCGTGCCATTACCGGCACCAACAAGCGCCCGCTGAAATCCCTGGCTGACATGATCAAGGGTAAACAGGGCCGTTTCCGTCAGAACCTGTTGGGCAAGCGTGTGGATTACTCCGGTCGTTCGGTGATCGTGGTTGGTCCGTACCTGCGCCTGCACCAGTGCGGTCTGCCGAAGAAGATGGCACTGGAGCTGTTCAAGCCGTTTATTTTCTCCAAGCTTGAGCATCGCGGCCTGGCGACCACTATCAAGGCCGCCAAGAAGATGGTCGAGCGTGAGGAAGGCGTCGTTTGGGATATTCTGGACGAAGTCATCCGTGAGCATCCGATCATGCTGAACCGTGCGCCGACCCTGCACCGTCTAGGTATCCAGGCGTTCGAGCCGGTTCTGATCGAAGGCAAGGCGATCCAGCTGCACCCGCTGGTATGTGCGGCCTACAACGCCGACTTTGACGGTGACCAGATGGCGGTACACGTACCGCTGACCCTGGAAGCCCAGCTCGAAGCCCGTGCGTTGATGATGTCCACCAACAACGTACTGTCGCCGGCCAACGGCGAGCCGATTATTGTACCGTCCCAGGACGTGGTACTCGGTCTGTACTACATGACCCGTGAGCGCAAGAGCGCCCTGGGTGAAGGTATGGTGTTTGCCGACGTCAAAGAGGCGCATCGTGCCTACGGCGCTGGCATGGTCGACCTTCAGGCGATCGTCAAGGTTCGCGTCAAGGAAGTCGCGATTGCCGAAGACGGCTCGCGCACCGAGCAATACAAGATTGTTGATACCACGGTTGGTCGTGCACTGCTGTTCGACATCGTGCCTGATGGCCTGTCCTACGAGCTGGTCAACAAGCCGATGGTCAAGAAGGCAATCTCTAACTTGATCAACACCTGCTACCGTGATGCTGGCCTGAAAGACACCGTTATCTTTGCGGATCAGCTGATGTACATGGGTTATCACTATGCGACCGTGTCCGGCATCTCCATCGGTTTCAACGATTTCGAGATTCCGCCGGAGAAGTACGAGCTGGTCGATGCCGCATCCGCTGAGGTGAAGGACATCGAGACCCAGTACGCGTCCGGTCTGCTGACCCAGGGCGAGAAGTACAACAAGGTTATCGACATCTGGTCCCGCGCCAACGACAAAGTCTCCAAAGCCATGATGGAACGTCTGGCGAAAGAGCAGGTTATCGGGCCCGACGGACAGCCGGTGAAGGGTGAAGATGGCGAGTACCTGATGCAGGAGTCGTTCAACTCGGTTTACATGATGGCCGATTCCGGTGCCCGGGGTTCCGCGGCCCAGATCCGCCAGCTGGCCGGCATGCGTGGCCTGATGGCCAAGCCGGATGGCTCCATCATCGAAACGCCGATCACTGCGAACTTCCGTGAAGGTCTGAACGTACTCCAGTACTTCATCTCTACCCACGGTGCCCGTAAGGGTCTGGCGGATACCGCGCTGAAAACCGCGAACTCCGGTTACCTGACCCGTCGTCTGGTCGACGTATCCCAGGATCTGGTAGTTACCGAGCCTGACTGTGGTACCGATGAAGGTCTGCTGATGACGCCGCACATCGAAGGTGGCGACGTTGTAGTGCCTCTGGGCGACCGGGTTCTGGGTCGTGTGACCGCACGTGACGCGTTTACTCCGACCGACAAGGACAACGCAGTTATCGAGGCAGGCACCCTGCTGGACGAGAAGGCCGTTGAAACCCTCGAGCGGGCCGGTGTGGATGAAGTCTGGGTTCGCTCCGCGATCACCTGTGAAACCCGCCACGGTATCTGTTCCAAGTGCTACGGCCGTGATCTGGCCCGTGGTCATGAGGTCAACGTCGGTGAAGCTGTGGGCGTTATCGCTGCGCAGTCCATCGGTGAGCCGGGTACCCAGCTGACCATGCGTACTTTCCACATTGGTGGTGCGGCCAGCCGGGCGTCCGCAGTGGACAATATCCAGGTCAAGCATGGCGGTACCGTCCGTCTGCACAACATGAAGTCGATCGAGAAGGCCGACGGTACTCTGGTAGTGATTTCCCGTTCCTCCGCGTTGGCCATTGCCGATGACCAGGGTCGTGAGCGTGAATGGTACAAGCTGCCATATGGCGCTGTTCTCTCGGTGAAGCACGGTGATGCGGTTGAAGCGGGCGTTGTGGTTGCCAAGTGGGACCCGCACACCCACCCGATCATCGCCGAAGCCGGTGGTACCGCGAAATTCGTCAACATGGACCAGGGCATCACTGTCCGCACCCAGACCGACGAGCTGACCGGCCTGTCCACCATGGAGGTCATTGATTCCAAGGAGCGTCCTGCCGCTGGTAAGGACATCCGTCCGGCGATCCAGCTCATTGACGAAAAGGGTGAAGAAGTGGAGCTGCCAGGTGGTGGTACCGCGATCTTCTTCCTGCCGGCGAACGCGCTAGTCACCATGGCCAACGGTGCTCGGATCGAGCTGGGTGACGTGGTAGCACGTATCCCGCAGGAAAGCTCCAAGACCCGGGACATCACCGGTGGTCTGCCACGGGTTGCCGACCTGTTCGAGGCCCGTCGTCCGAAGGAGTCGTCCATTCTGGCCGAAATCAGCGGTATGGTGTCGTTCGGCAAGGAAACCAAAGGCAAGAAGCGCCTGGTGATCACGCCGAAGGATGGCGATGCCTACGAAGTCCTGATTCCGAAGCACCGTCAGCTTAACGTCTTCGAAGGCGAGACCGTTGAGAAGGGCGAGGTGATTTCCGATGGTCCGTCCAACCCGCACGACATTCTGCGTCTGCTGGGTGTGGTGGAACTGGCCAAGTACATCACCAACGAAATCCAGGACGTTTACCGTCTGCAGGGCGTTGTCATCAACGATAAACACATTGAGGTTATCGTTCGTCAGATGTTGCGCAAGGTGGAAATCACCGATCCGGGTGATACGACTCTGCTGTCCGGAGATCAGGTGGAAATCACCCAGGTGCTGGAAGAAAACGAGAAGGCCGATGCCGCCGACAAAGAGCCTGCACGGTTCGAGCGTCTGCTGCTGGGTATTACCAAGGCGTCCCTGGCCACCGAGTCGTTCATTTCTGCGGCTTCGTTCCAGGAAACCACCCGGGTACTCACCGAAGGTGCGGTTACCGGTAAGCGTGATTACCTGCGCGGCCTGAAGGAAAACGTTGTGGTTGGTCGACTGATTCCGGCCGGTACCGGTCTGGCATACCACAACGAGCGTCGCCGCAAGCGTGACCTGGAAGAGCAGGGCGTAACCGCGGCCGACGTGGAAGAAGCTCTGAGTGCCGAGCTCAACCGCGAAAGCTGAGTTGGAACGGTGCGCCGCCTCCGGGTAGTTACCTACCCGGGAGGTGGTCAAAAAGAGACCAGTCATCTTGACTGTCCGGGGGCGCAGGCTTACACTTGCGTCCCTTAAATTTTACCCCCTGCACAGGGGGTAAGTTTCATTGATATGGTTTTTTGGAGTTTGCTTACATGGCAACGATTAATCAGTTGGTGCGTAAGCCTCGTAAGCGCAAGGTAGCCAAGAGCGATGTTCCTGCTCTCCAGGCCTGCCCTCAGCGCCGTGGTGTGTGCACTCGTGTGTATACCACAACGCCGAAGAAGCCGAACTCAGCACTGCGTAAAGTGTGCCGTGTTCGTCTGACCAACGGCTACGAGGTTTCCTCATACATTGGTGGTGAAGGTCACAACCTTCAGGAGCACAGTGTCGTGCTTATCCGTGGCGGTCGAGTAAAAGACCTTCCGGGTGTGCGCTATCACACTGTTCGCGGAACGCTGGACACCCAGGGTGTGCAGAACCGTAAGCAGGGCCGCTCCAAGTACGGTGCAAAACGACCCAAGTCCTGATGTCCCGAGCGGGTGTCTTTTATCGTTGCTTGTCAGAACGGTAAGAGTAAGGCTGAGTAGCATTTGCTATCTCAGGGGTTCCTGAAGACCTTTTAGATATATAAGGGCTTATCGATGCCTAGAAGAAGAGTTGCAGCTAAACGGGAAATTATCCCGGATCCGAAATTCGGCAGTGCACGTCTTGCCAAGTTCATCAACCACGTGATGGAAAGTGGCAAGAAGTCTACCGCAGAGCGCATTGTTTACGGCGCTCTGGACATTGTTGCCGAGAAATCCAAAGAAGAGCCGATCGACATGTTCGAGAAGGCCCTGGAGAACATCCAGCCGATGGTTGAGGTTAAGTCCCGTCGTGTTGGTGGTGCTACTTACCAGGTGCCTGTCGAAGTACGGCCTTCCCGTCAGAACGCGCTGGCCATGCGCTGGCTCGTCGAATACTCACGGAAGCGCGGTGAGAAGTCCATGGCTCAGCGTCTGGCTGGTGAAATCCTGGACGCCGCTGACAGCAAAGGCTCCGCTGTTAAGAAGCGTGAAGATGTTCACCGCATGGCAGAAGCCAACAAGGCGTTCTCTCACTTCCGTTTCTAATCAGCCGAGGTTTATACAGTGGCACGCAAGACTCCTATCAAGCGTTACAGAAACATTGGTATTTGTGCGCACGTTGATGCGGGCAAAACCACAACCACCGAGCGGGTCCTGTTCTACACAGGTATCTCCCACAAGATCGGTGAAGTTCATGATGGTGCAGCTACCATGGACTGGATGGAGCAGGAGCAGGAGCGTGGTATTACCATCACCTCTGCTGCGACTACGACATTCTGGCAGGGTATGGACAAGCAGTATCCGGAGCACCGGATCAACATCATCGACACCCCGGGGCACGTTGACTTCACTATCGAAGTAGAGCGCTCCCTGCGCGTACTCGACGGTGCGGTTGTCGTGTTCTGTGGTTCCTCCGGTGTTGAGCCCCAATCCGAGACCGTATGGCGCCAGGCCAACAAGTACGAAGTTCCCCGCATGGTGTTCGTCAACAAGATGGACCGTGCCGGTGCAAACTTCCTGCGTGTTGTTGATCAGATCAAGAAGCGTCTGGGAGCGAATTGCGTTCCCGTTCAGCTGCCGATCGGTGCTGAAGATAACTTCGCCGGTATTGTGGATCTGATTCGTAACAAGGCCATCTACTGGAACGAAGCTGACGCTGGTGCCAGCTACGAGCAGAAAGACGTGCCCGCGGAAATGGAAGACGAAGTCGCCATGTACCGCGAGCAGATGGTTGAAGCGGCTGCAGAAGCCAACGAAGAGTTGATGGAAAAGTACCTCGAAGAGGGTGAGCTCTCCATCGACGATATCAAGAAGGGTCTGCGTATGCGTACCCTGGCGAACGAGATCGTTGTTGCTACCTGTGGTTCTGCGTTCAAAAACAAGGGTGTTCAGGCGGTTCTGGATTCCGTTATCGAGTTCCTGCCTGCGCCGGACGAAGTCAAGGCCATCCGTGGTGAAGTTGACGACGAGGGCACCGAGGAAACCCGTCCGGTTGATGATGATGCGCCGTTCGCGGCGCTGGCGTTCAAGATCGCCACAGATCCGTTTGTGGGCACGCTGACTTTCTTCCGGGTTTACTCCGGTAAGCTTGAGTCTGGCAATGCCGTTTACAACTCGGTAAAGGGCAAGAAAGAGCGTGTCGGCCGTATGGTTCAGATGCACTCCAAAGATCGTCAGGAGATCAAGGAAGTACTGGCGGGCGATATCGCTGCTGCGATCGGCCTGAAGAGTGTGACCACTGGTGACACTCTGTGCGACGAGAATAACAAGATCATTCTCGAGCGCATGGAATTCCCGGAGCCGGTAATTTCCGTTGCAGTTGAGCCGAAGTCCAAGGCGGACCAGGAAAAGATGGGCGTTGCCTTGGGCAAGCTCGCTCAGGAAGATCCGTCGTTCCGCGTCCGTACCGACGAAGAATCCGGTCAGACCATCATCTCCGGCATGGGTGAGCTTCACCTGGACATCATCGTCGACCGTATGAAGCGTGAGTTCAAGGTAGAGGCGAACATCGGCAAGCCGCAGGTCGCTTATCGCGAGTGCATCCGCAAGCCGGTAGATGTCGAAGGCAAGTTCGTACGTCAGTCTGGTGGTCGTGGTCAGTACGGTCACGTCAAGCTGAAGCTTGAGCCGCTGCCGCTGGATGATGAGGATGGCGAAAACTTTATCTTCGTGAATGAGATTGTTGGTGGTGTGGTTCCCAAGGAATACATCCCGGCAGTTCAGCAGGGTATTGAAGAGCAGATGCAGAACGGCTGTCTGGCCGGCTATCCGCTGCTGCGTATCAAGGCAACCCTGTACGACGGTTCCTATCACGACGTCGACTCGAACGAAATGGCCTTCAAGGTCGCCGGTTCCATGGCGATGAAAAAGGGTGCCCTCGAGGCGAGCCCGGCACTGCTCGAGCCGATCATGCGCGTTGAAGTTGTGACGCCGGAAGACTATATGGGTGATGTCGTAGGCGACCTTAACCGTCGTCGCGGTGTTATCCAGGGTATGGACGAGGGTCCTGCCGGTAAGGTCATCCGTGCAGAGGTTCCGTTGTCGGAAATGTTCGGTTACGCCACCGACCTGCGTTCTGCGACGCAAGGCCGGGCGTCCTATGCGATGGAGTTTTCTGGTTATTCAGAGGCGCCTTCGAACATTGCCGAAGCGATCATTAAAAAGGGTTGATCCCCAGGACTTAAGAAACAGGAAGAGGTGTAACCGTGTCTAAAGAAAAATTTGAGCGTAAAAAACCGCACTTGAACGTAGGCACCATTGGTCACGTTGACCATGGTAAAACCACTTTGACTGCCGCCCTGACCCGTGTGTGTCACGAAGTCTGGGGTACAGGCTCAGCAAGTGCGTTTGATCAGATCGATAACGCACCTGAAGAGAAAGCTCGTGGTATCACTATCGCGACTTCTCACGTTGAGTACGATTCCCCGACCCGTCACTACGCACACGTAGACTGCCCGGGCCACGCTGACTATGTGAAGAACATGATCACTGGTGCGGCGCAGATGGACGGCGCGATCCTGGTCTGCTCCGCAGCTGACGGCCCCATGCCGCAGACTCGTGAGCACATCCTGCTGTCCCGTCAGGTTGGCGTGCCCTTCATCGTTGTGTTCCTGAACAAAGCGGACATGGTAGACGACGAAGAGCTGCTCGAGTTGGTCGAGATGGAAGTTCGCGATCTGCTGAGCCAGTACGACTTCCCGGGTGACGACACTCCGATCGTGACTGGTTCCGCGCTGATGGCGCTGGAAGGCAAAGATGACAACGAGATGGGCACTACCGCTGTCAAGAAGCTGGTAGAGGCTCTGGATGACTACATCCCCGAGCCGGAGCGTGCGATCGATCAGCCGTTCCTGATGCCGATCGAGGATGTCTTCTCTATCTCCGGTCGTGGTACCGTTGTGACCGGCCGTGTTGAGCGTGGCGTGATCAAGACTGGTGACGAAGTGGAAATCATTGGTCTGAAAGACACCGTCAAGACTACCTGTACCGGTGTTGAGATGTTCCGTAAACTCCTGGACGAAGGCCGTGCCGGTGAGAACATTGGTGCGCTGCTGCGTGGCACCAAGCGTGACGACGTTGAGCGTGGTCAGGTTCTGGCGGTTCCGGGCTCCATCACTCCGCACACCAAGTTCGAGTGCGAAGTGTACGTGCTGTCCAAAGAAGAAGGCGGTCGTCATACTCCGTTCTTCAAGGGCTATCGTCCGCAGTTCTACTTCCGTACCACCGATGTAACCGGTTCTTGCGAGTTGCCGGAAGGTGTGGAAATGGTTATGCCGGGTGACAACGTCAAGATGAGTGTTACCCTGATTGCTCCGATCGCCATGGAAGATGGCCTGCGCTTCGCGATTCGTGAAGGCGGCCGTACCGTTGGTGCCGGCGTAGTCTCCAAGATCATCGAGTAATTCGCTCGTTTGATCAGGAAAAAGGGGCTGATTCTTCAGCCCCTTTTTCTGTTCCAGCCGCAAAGCCCGCCCAGCCCGGTCAATCAGTAATGCTGTTGACAGGGTTGGGTATTATGCATACAATGCGGCTCCTTTTTTTGAAGGTCGGCTAACTAGTAGCTGCTACGAGTGGAGTTTGGTGCATCATGCAAAGCCAAAAAATTCGAATCCGGTTGAAGGCGTTTGATTATCGCCTGATCGACCAGTCCACGCAGGAGATCGTCGATACCGCCAAGCGGACCGGCGCTCAGGTGCGTGGCCCTATCCCTCTGCCGACGCGGAAGGAAAAGTACACTGTATTGATTTCTCCGCACGTCAACAAAGACGCGCGCGATCAATATGAAATTCGTACGCATAAGCGTTTGCTCGACATCGTTGAGCCGACGGAAAAGACAGTAGATGCTTTGATGAAGTTGGACCTGGCAGCAGGTGTAGACGTTCAGATCAGCCTCGGCTAATACCGCCCGGTATTAGTCTGTGTAACTGTCATAAGGCCATAGAGGGTGAGAGCCCCGTACACTTAAGAGGTGAAACATGGCAATTGGTGTTGTCGGTCGTAAGGCCGGTATGACCCGTATTTTTACGGAAGATGGGCAGGCGCTGCCCGTAACGGTAATCGAGGTTGAGCCCAACCGGATTACCCAATTAAAAACTCTTGAAAGCGATGGCTACCGCGCCGTTCAGGTGACTGTCGGTACTCGTCGTTCCTCTCGTGTAACCAAGAGCGAAGCGGGTCACTTTGCCAAGGCGGGCGTTGAAGCCGGTCGTGGCATGTGGGAATTCCGTCTTGCCGACGGCGAAGGTGAAGAGCTGACTGCCGGTAGCGAGATCACGGCTTCTGTATTCGAAGATGGTCAGGTGGTTGATGCCATCGGGCAGTCCAAGGGTAAGGGTTTCCAGGGCGGTGTTAAGCGCTGGAACTTCTCCATGCAGGATGCCACTCACGGTAACTCTCTGTCTCACCGTGCTCCGGGTTCCATTGGTCAGAACCAGACTCCGGGCAAGGTATTCAAGGGCAAAAAGATGGCGGGCCAGATGGGTAATGCTCAGGTAACTGTGCAGAACCTGAAAATCGTCCGTGTCGACGCCGAGCGCAACCTGCTGCTGGTAAGTGGTGCCGTTCCCGGCGCAACTGGCGGCGATGTTGTCATCAAGCCTGCAGTTAAAGCCTGAGGAGCGGTGCGATGGAATTGACTATTACAGGTAGCGGCAAGGGAATCTCTGTTTCCGACGCCGCATTCGCCAAAGATTTTAACGAGTCGCTGGTTCACCAGGTAGTGACTGCTTATATGGCAGGCGCCCGCCAAGGTACCAAAGCTCAGAAGACACGTTCCGAAGTTAGCGGTGGCGGTAAGAAGCCATGGCGTCAGAAGGGCACCGGTCGTGCCCGTGCCGGTACTATCCGTAGTCCGATCTGGCGCTCCGGTGGCGTTACCTTTGCAGCCAAGCCTCGTGGCTTTGAGCAGAAGGTTAACCGCAAGATGTACCGCGCAGCGATGCGCTCCATTTTTTCCGAGCTGGTTCGCCAAGAGCGTCTGGTTGTTGTCGATGATATGAACGTTGACAGCCCGAAGACCAAGGCATTTAACGCCAAGCTGAAGGATATCGGTGTGACCAATGCGCTGATTCTGTCCGATAACGTCGAGCAGAACCTGCATCTGGCTTCGCGCAACATTCCGCATGTAGACGTGCGTGATATTGCCGGTCTGGATCCGGTTAGCCTGGTTGCCTTCGAGAAGGTCGTTGTGACCGTTCCCGCTCTGAAGAAGATCGAGGAGATGCTGGGATGAATCAGGAACGTATTTACAAGGTCCTGCTTGGGCCGCACGTATCGGAAAAAGCGTCTCTGGTGGCCGAGCATGGCCAGGTTGTTTTCCGGGTTGCCCCGGATGCTACCAAGCCTGAGATCAAAAAAGCCGTTGAGCAGCTGTTCAACGTCACCGTAGAAGGTGTTCAGGTTCTGAACCGTAAGGGTAAGCTCAAGCGAACTATCCGCGGATTCGGCAAGCGTAATGACATTCGTAAGGCTTACGTAAAGCTGGCAGAAGGTCAGGACATCGATTTTCTGGATGTGGAATAAGGTAAAGAGGTCTTAATATGCGGATCGTCAAAACCAAACCAACATCTGCCGGACGCCGTCACGTTGTAAAGCTTTACAACCCGGATCTTCATACTGGGCGCCCCTACGAGCCGTTGGTAGAAAGAAAGAACAAGACGGGTGGTCGTAACAATGTAGGCCGTATCACAACCCGTCACACGGGTGGTGGCCACAAGAAGCACTACCGTGTCATCGATTTCAAGCGGACCAAAGATGGTATCCCAGCGGTCATTGAGCGCCTGGAATACGATCCCAACCGCTCTGCGCACATCGCACTGCTGAAGTATGCCGATGGCGAGCGTCGTTACATCATCGCTCCCAAAGGTATGCAGATCGGTGACCCTGTGCGCTCCGGTATCGACGCGCCAATCAAGGTGGGTAGCACGCTGCCGCTCCGGAATATTCCGGTCGGTTCTGTGATCCATTGCGTCGAACTCAAGCCTGGCAAAGGTGCACAGCTGGCTCGCTCTGCGGGCGCATCCGTACAGCTGGTTGCCCGGGAAGGTGCGTATGCCACCATCCGCCTGCGCTCAGGTGAAATGCGTAAGGTGCTTGTAGATTGCCGTGCAACGCTGGGTGAAGTATCCAACAGCGAGCACAGCCTCAAGCAGCTTGGCAAAGCGGGTGCATCACGTTGGCGCGGCAAACGGCCAACAGTACGTGGTGTTGCTATGAACCCAGTTGACCACCCGCATGGTGGTGGTGAAGGGCGTACCTCTGGCGGGCGTCACCCGGTTACTCCTTGGGGTGTTCCGACCAAAGGGCATAAGACTCGTAAGAACAAGCGTACTGACAGAATGATAGTACGTCGTCGTTCGGCCAAGTAAACGACTACATAGAGGTAATTGCTGTGCCACGTTCTTTGAAGAAAGGTCCTTTTATAGACCTGCATCTGTTGAAGAAGGTCGAGGCAGCTCTGGAAGCTAACGACAAGCGGCCGATCAAAACCTGGTCCCGCCGGTCGACAGTCTTTCCAGAGATGGTAGGCCTGACCATTGCAGTCCACAACGGCAAGCAGCACGTGCCGGTTTATGTCACCGAAGATATGGTGGGTCATAAACTGGGTGAGTTCGCGGCAACGCGTACTTATCGTGGTCATGCGGCCGACAAGAAAGCTAAACGCTGATTCTGAGGTAATCGAAATGGAAGTAGCAGCCAAGTATAAGGGCGCTAACCTCTCAGCTCAGAAAGCACGTCTTGTCGCTGACCAAGTACGTGGCAAGGCTGTTGAGGATGCCCTGAACATTCTGACTTTCAGCCCGAAGAAGGCGGCGGTCGTGATCAAGAAAGCTCTTGAGTCCGCCATCGCCAACGCTGAGCATAACGAAGGTCTGGACGTTGACGAACTGCGGGTTTCCACCGTGATGGTGGATGAGGGTCCGACGCTCAAGCGGATCAAGGCTCGAGCCAAGGGGCGCGCTGACCGTATTTTCAAGCGCACCTGTCATATCACCGTCAAGGTCGCCGACAAGTAGGAGATGCTCAGATGGGTCATAAAGTAAATCCAACCGGCATTCGCCTGGGTGTGATCAAAGAGCACAACTCAGTCTGGTATGCCGACAAAAAGGAATACTCCAGCAACCTGCTGAATGATATTCAGGTCCGTGAGTTCCTGGACAAGCGTCTGGTTAAGGCGTCTGTCAGCAAGATTGTGATCGAGCGCCCTGCTCAGAACGCCCGTATCACGATCCATACTGCCCGTCCCGGTATTGTTATCGGCAAGAAGGGTGAAGATGTTGATCGTCTGCGTCGCGAAGTAAGCGACATGATGGGTGTGCCTGTGCACATCAACATCGAAGAAGTCCGCAAGCCGGACCTCGATGCCCGCCTGGTAGCGCAAAACGTTGCCGGCCAGCTGGAGCGTCGTGTGATGTTCCGTCGCGCTATGAAGCGCGCGGTTCAGAACGCCATGCGCCAGGGTGCCAAGGGTATCAAGATCCAGGTTGGCGGTCGTCTCGGGGGGGCTGAAATCGCGCGTTCCGAGTGGTATCGCGAAGGTCGTGTACCTCTGCACACACTGCGTGCAGATATTGATTACGCAACCTATGAAGCGCATACCACTTATGGCGTAATCGGCGTCAAGGTATGGATCTTCAAAGGTGAGATTCTTGGTGGTATGGAGCAGGTCCGTGCTGACAAGAAAGCCTCTGGGAAGAAAGGTTCTAAGTAAAGGGGCACTCTTATGCTGCAACCAAAACGCACCAAATTTCGCAAGGTAATGAAAGGCCGTAACACCGGTCTTGCTCACCGCGCCAACAAGGTGAGCTTCGGTGAATACGGATTGAAAGCGACCAGTCGAGGGCGTATAACTGCCCGCCAGATTGAGGCGGCACGTCGTACCATGACGCGCCGCATCAAGCGGGGTGGAAAGATCTGGATCCGGATTTTCCCGGACAAGCCGATCTCCAGTAAGCCGCTTGAGGTTCGAATGGGTAAAGGTAAAGGTTCTGTCGAGTATTGGGTGGCTGAAATCCAGCCAGGCCGTATGCTCTACGAGATGGAAGGTGTTGCTGAAGACGTAGCACGCGATGCCTTCACTCTCGCTGCGGCCAAACTGCCGGTGCAGACCACCTTTGTAACGAGGACGGTGATGTGATGAAAGCAACAGAGCTGCGTGAAAAGTCAGTCGAGGAGCTGAACAAAGAGCTGATCGACCTCCTGAAGGAGCAGTTCAACCTGCGCATGCGTAAGGCGACAGGTCAGCTGAATCAGTCTCACCTTCTCGGCAAGGTGAAGCGCGACATTGCTCGCGTGAAAACAGTATTGAACGAAAAGGCAGGACAGTGACATGACCGAAGCTACCCAAACTGCCAGAACTCTGAGCGGCAAGGTCGTGAGCAACAAGATGGAGAAATCCATCGTGGTATTGGTCGAGCGTCAGGTGAAACACCCGCTGTACGGTAAGTACATGAAGCGTTCAACCAAGATCCACGCTCACGATGAGAGCAATCAGTGCAAGATCGGTGACACTGTGACCATTCAGGAAACCCGTCCGGTCTCCAAGACCAAGAGCTGGGCCCTGGTGGAAGTCACTGAACGTGCATCCAAGGTGTAATTCGCCCGGAGAACAACCATGATTCAGACTCAAACAATGCTTGAAGTCGCGGATAACAGCGGTGCGCGTCAGGTGATGTGCATCAAGGTCCTGGGCGGTTCACATCGGCGTTATGCCAGCGTAGGGGATATCATCAAGGTGACCGTCAAGGAAGCCATCCCCCGCGGTAAAGTGAAGAAAGGCCAGGTCCTGAAAGCGGTCGTGGTACGCACCCGCAAGGGTGTTCGCCGTCCCGACGGTTCGCTGATCCGTTTCGACGGAAATGCGGCAGTACTTCTGAACAATCAGGACGCTCCTATTGGTACCCGTATCTTCGGACCGGTTACCCGTGAACTGCGTAATGAGAAGTTCATGAAAATTATCTCACTGGCACCCGAAGTACTTTAAAGGACCAGAGGCCGGTTATGAAAAAGATCAAACGAGATGACGAAGTAATCGTCACCACGGGGAAAGATAAAGGCAAACGTGGTAAAGTCCTGAAGGTTCAGGACGATGGCCGCATGGTGATTTCAGGGATCAATATGATCAAGAAGCACACCAAGCCGAACCCGATGCTGGGCTCCCCAGGTGGCATCGTCGAAAAAGAAGCACCTATCCAGGCTTCCAACGTGGCTATTTTTAATCCGCAGACCGGCAAAGCCGATCGTGTAGGCTTCCAGATCAAGGAAGACGGCGCGAAAGTGCGGATCTTCAAGTCCACGAATGAAGCTGTCGATAACCAGTAAGCGGTGGTGGTTACGATGCTTAACATGAAAGAGCAGTACAGTAAGGAAGTGGTACCCGCCCTGCAGAAAGAGTTCAGCTACACGAACATCATGCAGGTGCCGCGTATCGAAAAGATCACCCTTAACATGGGTGTCGGCGAAGCGGTTGGTGACAAGAAGCTGATTGAGAATGCTGTGGCGGATCTCGAGCGCCTGGCAGGTCAGAAGGCGGTTGTTACCAAGGCTCGTAAATCCGTCGCGGGTTTCAAGATCCGTGAAGGTTGGCCTATCGGTTGTAAGGTTACCCTGCGCGGTGAGCGTATGTGGGACTTCTTTGATCGCCTGGTTCACATTGCGGTTCCCCGCATTCGTGACTTCCGCGGTCTGAATCCCAAGTCGTTCGACGGTCGCGGTAACTACAGCATGGGTGTGCGTGAGCAGATCATTTTCCCCGAGATCGAGTACGACAAAGTCGACAAGATCCGTGGTCTGGATATCACCATTACCACCACTGCCGGTACCGACGATGAAGGTCGCGAACTGTTGAAAGCCTTTGGCTTTCCGTTCAAGAAATAAGGAACGAGTGTAATGGCTAAGGTTTCCATGAAAAACCGTGAGCTCAAGCGCGAAAAGACCGTTGCGAAGTTCGCAGCGAAGCGCGCCGAGCTCAAGGCGATTATCAAGAACCCGAATACCAGCGATGATGACCGTTGGGACGCACAGATGAAGCTTCAGCAGCTTCCTCGCGATGCTTCTCCTTCGCGTCTTCGTAATCGTTGCCAGGTGACTGGTCGTCCCCACGGCGTTCTGCGCAAGTTTGAGCTGTCACGGATCAAACTCCGTGAATACGGCATGCGCGGTGACGTTCCGGGCCTGACCAAGGCAAGCTGGTAAGATAGGCACCCTGACTTCGGTCGGGTGCCTGTTGGTAAGCGGTGCGGCAAGCCGCTGCACAACTAAAAAGATCAGGAGCCTCATACCAATGAGTATGCAAGACACGCTTGCGGATATGTTTACTCGTATCCGTAATGCACAGATGGCGTCGAAAGCAGACGTTACGATGCCGTCTTCAAAGATGAAGATCTCCGTAGCCCAGGTCCTGAAGGACGAAGGTTACGTCGACGATTTCTCCGTTTCAGCCGACGCGAAGCCCGAGCTGACGATCACTCTGAAATACTTCGGCGGCAAGCCGGTTATTGAAGAGATCAAACGGGTCAGCCGTCCGAGTCTGCGCCAGTACAACGGCGCTGGGGAACTGCCGAAAGTATCCGGTGGTCTGGGAGTCGCGATTGTCTCAACGTCCAAGGGCGTTATGACGGACCGCGCCGCACGAGCTGCTGGCGTGGGTGGCGAAGTCATCTGCACCGTATTCTAGGAGATACACATGTCCAGGGTTGCCAATAATCCTGTCGTGCTGCCTTCCGGTGTTGAGGTTAAGCTGAACGGACAGGAAATTAGTGTGAAGGGTTCCAAGGGAGCGCTTCAAATCACCATTCACCAGGCGGTTGAAGTAAAGCAGGAAGAGAATGTTCTGCGCTTTGCGGCCCGCGATGGTGCTACCAAGTCCCGCGCTCTTGCTGGTACTACTCGTGCACTGGTCAACAATATGGTGACCGGTGTTTCCACAGGCTGGGAACGCAAACTCCAGCTGACGGGCGTAGGTTACCGTGCCCAGGCGCAAGGTAAGAAGCTCAATCTGACACTGGGTTTTTCACACCCGGTAGAGTATGAGCTGCCCGAGGGGATTACCGCAGAAACTCCGTCCAATACGGAAGTTGTGATTCGCGGTATCGACAAGCAACAGGTTGGCCAGGTCGCTGCGGAAGTCCGCGCGTTCCGTCCGCCCGAGCCTTATAAGGGCAAGGGTGTTCGTTATGCGGATGAGCAGGTCAGACGCAAAGAAGCCAAGAAGAAATAAGGCGGGACTATGAGCGCGAATAACGAAAGATTGCGTCGCGCACGCAAAGTGCGCATGAAGATCCGTGAACTGGGTACCAATCGCCTGTGCGTTCACCGCACACCGCGTCACATGTACGCCCAGGTCACGACTGCAGACGGCAGCAAGGTGCTGGCTTCTGCCTCCACGTTGGATAAGGAACTGCGCCAGGGTGCAACCGGTAACGTGGACGCTGCCAAAAAGGTCGGTCAGCTGATCGCTGAGCGTGCCAAGGCAGCAGGTGTTGAGCAGGTTGCTTTTGACCGCTCCGGTTACCGTTATCACGGCCGTATTCAGGCTCTGGCCGACGCAGCCCGTGAAGCTGGCTTGCAATTCTAAGAGGTGGAGAAGATGAGCGTTAACGAACAGAAGGCGCCTGAGCTCCAGGAAAAGCTGGTTCAGGTCAATCGTGTCGCCAAGGTTGTTAAAGGTGGCCGTATTTTCGCCTTCACCGCACTGACTGTAGTGGGTGATGGTAAAGGTCGCGTTGGTTTCGGTCGTGGTAAGGCGCGTGAAGTGCCGGTCGCCATCCAGAAGGCCATGGAAGCTGCACGCAAGAACATGGTAGAAGTTCCGCTTGACGGTACTACCCTGCAATACCCGGTCAAGGCTCAGCATGGCGGCTCCAAGGTCTACATGCAGCCGGCGTCCGAAGGTACTGGTATCATCGCCGGCGGTGCGATGCGTGCAGTACTGGAAGTGGCAGGTGTTCAGAACGTACTGTCCAAGTGTTACGGGTCTACCAACCCGGTGAACGTGGTACGTTCCACCATCAAGGGTCTCCAGGCAACTCAAGCGCCTGAAGATATTGCAGCCAAGCGCGGTAAGACCGTGGAAGAGATTCTGGGTTGAAGTCATGGCGAACGCAAAAACGATCAAAGTAACTCTGACCCGCAGCCCCATCGGCTGCCAGCCCAAGCACAAGTTGTGTGTGAAGGGCCTGGGTCTTCGTAAAATCGGTCACACCGTGGAAGTGGAAGATACACCTTCTATTCGCGGCATGATCAACCGGGTTGATTACCTGGTTCGGGTTGAGGAGAACTAAGATGCGTCTGAACGAACTTAGTCCAGAGCCCGGTTCACGTCCGGCCGCAAGGCGCGTTGGTCGTGGTATCGGTAGCGGTCTCGGCAAAACCGGTGGTCGCGGTCACAAGGGTCTGAAGGCCCGTTCCGGTGGCAGCGTAGCACCCGGTTTCGAGGGCGGTCAGCAGCCGCTGGCTCGTCGTTTGCCCAAGTTCGGCTTCACGTCCCGTCAGCAGCGTTACGTTGCTGAGATTCGCCTGAATGAACTGGCGAAGGTTGAGGGCGATGTGGTTGATCTGGAAGCCCTGAAAAAGGCAGACATTATTCGCGGAGAAATTCGTGAAGCCAAGGTTATCATGTCCGGCGAACTGAGCCGTGCGGTAACTGTGAAGGGACTTCGGGTAACCAAAGGCGCGCGCGAGGCAATTTCTGCCGCGGGTGGTAAAGTCGAAGACTAAGGCGAGTCGAGGACTAAATGGCCAAGAACGCATCATTGCCTGCGGGCGCGGGTAAAGGACTGGCGGAGCTGCGATCGCGGCTCTGGTTCGTCTTCCTGGCATTGCTGGTGTACCGGATCGGTGCCCACATTCCGGTGCCGGGTATCAACCCCGACCGTCTGGCGGCACTGTTTGAACAGAACCAGGGCACAATCCTGAGCATGTTCAACATGTTTTCCGGTGGTGCGCTTGAGCGCATGAGTATCTTCGCTCTCGGTATCATGCCGTACATTTCGGCCTCTATCATCATGCAGCTCATGACTGCGGTTAGTCCGCAGCTTGAGCAGCTGAAGAAAGAAGGCGAAGCTGGCCGTCGAAAGATCAGCCAGTACACGCGGTATGGTACGGTTATCCTGGCCCTGGTTCAGGGTTTTGGTATTTCTGTCGGCTTGGCATCGCAGGGCGTCACCTTCAATGACAGCTTCAGCTTCCACTTCGTGGCGGTTGTGTCATTCGTTAGTGGCGCTGTATTCATGATGTGGCTTGGCGAGCAGATCACTGAGCGGGGTGTCGGTAACGGCATCTCCCTCCTGATCTTCGCTGGTATCGTTGCCGGGTTGCCCGGCGCTATTGGTCAGACGCTCGAGCAGGCCCGAAATGGTGAAATGAGCCTGCTGGTGGTTCTGGGGATTGGCGTTCTTGCGGTCGCCGTGATCGGCTTTGTGGTCTTCATGGAGCGCGGCCAGCGCCGTTTGACGATCAACTATGCCAAGCGGCAACAGGGGCGTCGGGTGTTTGCCCAGCAGTCCAGCCATCTCCCTCTGAAGGTGAATATGGCCGGTGTAATTCCGCCCATTTTTGCGTCTTCCATCCTGCTCTTCCCGGCTTCGCTGGGTCAGTGGTTTGGTCAGGGCGAAGGCATGGAATGGCTGAGCGATATCTCCCAGGCTCTGGCGCCAAGCCAGCCGTTGTACATCATCCTGTTTGCGGCAGCAGTGGTTTTCTTCTGCTTCTTCTACACAGCTCTGATGTACAACCCGAAAGAAGTTGCGGATAACCTCAAGCGCTCTGGAGCGTTTATTCCGGGCATTCGTCCTGGTGATCAGACTGCCAAATATATAGATGGTGTTCTGACCCGTCTGACGCTGTTCGGTGCAATGTACATTGCAGCAGTTTCCCTGTTCCCTCAGTTCCTGATGGTGGCTGGGAATGTACCGTTCTATCTGGGCGGTACCTCTCTGCTGATTGTTGTAGTCGTGGTGATGGATTTCATGGCGCAGGTTCAGTCGCACCTGATGTCTCATCAGTATGAATCGCTGATGAAGAAGTCCAATCTCAAGGGCTATGGTCGGAACGGTTAATCCCGTTCCCCTTGAAAACTGGAGTCGACAATGAAAGTACGCGCTTCGGTAAAGAAAATTTGCCGTAACTGCAAAGTAATTCGTCGCAATGGCTCAGTACGGGTCATTTGCTCGGAGCCTCGTCACAAGCAACGCCAGGGCTGATCCTTACAGGATCAAGAACTGACATTGTAGAGGGTACGAATAATAGCGCTTGACCCCGATAGGGGTCAGGCGCTATTATTTCGCGCCCTTTTATAGTGGCGGAAAATTCACACAGCAAAGCTTTGAACGCGGAGTAATTTGGATGGCACGTATAGCCGGTGTCAATATACCCGATCACAAACATGCTGTTGTCTCGCTGACCTACATCTTTGGTGTTGGCAAGACCACAGCCCAGAAGCTTTGCGATGCAACCGGCGTCAAGCCGGACGTCAAGGTCAAAGACCTTAGCGACGAGCAGCTTGAAGCACTTCGTACTGAAGTGGGCAAGGTGTCTGTCGAAGGCGATCTGCGTCGTGAAGTACAGATGAACATCAAGCGTTTGAAGGATCTCGGATGCCACCGTGGTCTGCGTCATCGTCATGGCCTTCCGGTCCGTGGCCAGCGCACCAAGACCAACGCACGCACCCGTAAAGGTCCACGCAAACCTATTCGTAAGTAACAGGTAGGCAAACATGGCAAAGCCAGGTACACGTACCCGTAAAAAGGTGAAAAAGACGGTTGTTGATGGCGTCGCGCACATTCACGCGTCCTTCAACAACACTATCGTGACCATTTCTGACCGTCAGGGCAACGTCCTGTCCTGGGCCACTTCTGGTGGTTCCGGTTTCCGTGGGTCACGCAAGAGTACACCTTTTGCTGCGCAGGTAGCAGCTGAAAGAGCCGGTAATGCGGCTGCTGAATACGGCCTTAAAAACCTGGACGTAGAGGTTAAGGGTCCTGGGCCCGGACGTGAATCTGCAGTTCGCGCGCTGAATGCGTGTGGCTACAAGATCACCAACATCACAGATGTGACGCCGATTCCCCACAACGGCTGTCGTCCGCCCAAGAAGCGCCGCGTCTAACACAGGAGACAGTGAATTATGGCTCGTTATATAGGCCCGAAGTGCAAGCTGTCTCGTCGTGAAGGGACAGATCTTTTTCTGAAGAGCGGTGTTCGCGCGCTCGATTCCAAGTGCAACATCGAGACTCCGCCGGGTATGCACGGCGCGCGTCGCGGTCGTCTGTCCGAGTACGGCGTACAGCTTCGTGAGAAACAGAAAGTTCGTCGTATCTACGGCGTTCTCGAGAAGCAGTTCCGCAACTACTATAAAGAGGCCGCCCGAGGCAAAGGTGCAACCGGTGAAAACCTGCTGCAGCTGCTGGAGGGCCGTCTCGATAACGTTGTATACCGCATGGGCTTTGGTTCTACCCGTGCAGAAGCCCGTCAGCTCGTCTCTCACAAGGCGATTCTGGTTAATGACAAGACGGTGAACATCCCGTCCTACCAGGTCCGGCCGGGTGATGTTGTGAGCGTGCGTGAAAAGGCGAAGAACCAGCTGCGTGTTAAAGGCGCTCTGGATCTGTCTGCAAGCCGTGCACCGGTGAGCTGGGTAGAGGTCGACGCCAATAAGATGTCCGGCGTTTACAAGTCAGTACCTGAGCGTACTGAACTGCCGGCCGACATCAACGAGAACCTCATCGTCGAGCTTTACTCCAAGTAAAGCCCAGTTAGCAACGATAGCAGATAGGGGCGTCTATGCAGCGTTCAGTACATGAGTTATTGACACCTCGTACCATTGACGTGAAGGAATCAAGCGCCACACGTGCCAAGGTTACGCTTGAGCCTCTGGAAAGGGGCTTTGGTCATACCCTTGGCAGTGCACTGCGCCGGATTCTCTTGTCTTCGATGCCGGGCTGCGCCGTGACTGAAGCGCAGATTGACGGTGTCCTGCACGAGTACAGCGCCATTGAGGGTGTCCAGGAAGACGTCATCGAGATTCTTCTGAATCTCAAGGGCGTTGCCGTAAAAATGAACGGTCGGGACGATGCCGAGCTTACGCTCAGCAAGAAAGGCCCGGGCGTTGTGACAGCCGGTGATATCAAGCTGGATCATGACGTCGAGATTGCCAACCCGGAGCACGTGATCTGTCACCTTAGCGAGAATGGTGAAGTGAACATGCGTCTCCGTGTTGCCCGCGGTCGCGGCTATGAGCCGGCAGACCAGCGTGGTCTTGACGAGGACGAAACTCGCGCCATCGGACGCCTGCAGCTGGATGCCACATTCAGCCCGGTTCGTCGTGTGGCTTACGCCGTGGAAAGTGCACGGGTAGAGCAACGGACCGACCTGGACAAGCTGGTTATTGACCTGGAGACCAATGGCACCATCGACCCGGAAGAAGCAATTCGCCGGGCGGCGACCATCCTCCAGCAGCAACTGGCGGTGTTTGTTGATTTCGATCATGAGAAAGAGCCCGAGCGCGTTGAGGAAGAGGAAGAAATCGATCCGATCCTGCTACGTCCGGTTGATGATCTGGAATTGACAGTGCGTTCAGCTAACTGCTTGAAGGCTGAGAACATTTACTACATCGGCGATCTTATCCAGCGCACAGAAGTTGAGCTGTTGAAGACGCCTAACCTTGGTAAAAAGTCGCTGACCGAGATCAAGGACGTTCTGGCGTCCCGTGGTCTGTCACTGGGCATGCGTCTTGATAACTGGCCGCCGGCTAGCCTTCGTGGCGACGACCGGGTTCTGGGCGGTTAATCGCCGATTAGTTTAAGGTAAGGAATCAGAGCAATGCGTCATCGTAAGAGTGGTCGTAAGTTCAGCAGGACCAGTGCGCATCGCAAGGCCATGTTCCGTAACATGACTGCGTCACTGGTTGAACACGAGCTGATCAAAACAACGCTGCCGAAAGCCAAAGAGCTTCGTCGGGTAGCTGAGCCTTTGATCACGCTCTCAAAGAATGATTCGGTCGCGAATCGTCGTCTGGCGTTCTCACGCCTGCGTGACGATGCGGCGGTTGCCAAGCTGTTTGACGAGCTTGGTCCCCGTTACAGCGCGCGTCCGGGTGGATATCTTCGTATCCTGAAGTGTGGCTTCCGTGCCGGCGACAATGCCCCTATGGCATTCGTTGAGCTGGTTGGTCGTCCGCTGGATATCGAAGCGGAAGAGGTAGACGAAGACGAGGATTAATTTCCTCGGCTTCGGCCAATCAAAAAAACCGGGTTCCGTAAGGGTCCCGGTTTTTTTGTGCCTCGGTTGTATATAACTAGTAGCCTGGAAGTAAGGGTGGCTGGCGCGGGGGTGGAGGTTTATTTTCTTTGGAAAAATAACTCGCGTCGCTCAGACATCTTTTTCCGGCAGAAAATAAACCTCCACCCCCCCTCGCCGACAAACCTCTTCCTTTGCCGCCAATTACTTCGTCAGCATTGGCTTCAGATAGAGGCCTGTGTGAGAAGCGGCATTCTCCGCAACCTCCTCGGGTGTGCCCTCGGCAATGATCTGGCCGCCACCGGAGCCGCCTTCCGGGCCAAGGTCGATAATCCAGTCTGCGGTTTTGATTACATCCAGGTTATGCTCGATCACCACAATGGTGTTGCCATGGTCACGCAGGCGCTCAAGGACGTTCAGCAGTTGCTGGATGTCGTAAAAGTGCAGGCCCGTGGTTGGCTCATCCAGAATGTACAAAGTTTTGCCGGTATCACGCTTCGACAATTCCTTTGCCAGCTTCACCCGCTGGGCTTCACCGCCGGAGAGGGTCACGGCGCTTTGGCCGAGGCGGATGTAGGAGAGGCCTACATCCATCAGGGTCTGGAGTTTGCGGGCGAGGAAAGGCACGGCATCGAAGAAATCGCGGCCCTCCTCAACGGTCATCTCCAGCACTTCGTTGATGTTCTTGCCCTTGTAACGGACCTCCAGCGTTTCACGGTTGTAGCGTTTCCCTTTGCATACATCGCAGGGAACGTAGACATCCGGCAGGAAGTGCATTTCCACTTTAATTACCCCGTCGCCCTGGCAGGCCTCGCACCGGCCACCCTTCACGTTGAAGGAAAAGCGCCCGGGCTTGTAACCGCGGGAGCGTGCCTCCTGGGTTCCGGCGAAGAGTTCGCGAATCGGCGTAAACAGTCCGGTGTAGGTGGCCGGGTTGGAGCGCGGGGTGCGGCCGATGGGGCTCTGGTCGATGTCGATGACCTTGTCCAGGTGATCCAGGCCCTTGAGTGATTGATAGGGCGCGTGGTTCAGGCTGGTGGCCTTGTTGAGTTTGGCGGCAGCCACCGGATACAGGGTGCTGTTGATCAGAGTCGACTTGCCCGAACCGGAAACGCCGGTGATACAGGTCATGATTCCCAGGGGCAGGTTGAGAGTCACGTCTTTCAGGTTGTTGCCGGTGGCGCCGGCCAGTGTTACCGACTTCCCGCTGCCTGTGTTCCGCTGTTTGGGGATGGCTATTTCCCGGCTGCCATTCAGATACTGGCCCGTGAGAGAGTCGGGGTTGTCGATGATCTGTTGAGGCGTGCCCTGACCGATGATGTGACCGCCATGAACGCCGGCGCCTGGACCGATATCGATCACATGATCCGCGGCGCGAATGGCGTCTTCATCGTGTTCGACGACAATCACCGTGTTGCCCAGATCCCGCAGGTGGGTGAGGGTGGCCAGCAGGCGGTCATTGTCCCGCTGGTGAAGCCCGATGGAGGGTTCGTCGAGAATGTACATGACGCCCACCAGCCCGGCGCCGATCTGGCTTGCCAGGCGAATACGCTGAGCTTCTCCCCCCGACAGGGTGTCGGCACTGCGCTCAAGGGTCAGGTATTCCAGACCTACATTTACCAGGAACTGGAGCCTCTGACGTACTTCCTTCAGAATTTTCTCGGCAATTTCGCCTTTCCGCCCAGGCAGCGCCAGGGTTTCGAAGTAGTCGTGGGCTTCGCCAACCGGCAGGTGGGTGACATCAGAAATATTGTGCTCTTCAATAAACACATGGCGGGCGCTACGGCGCAGACGGGAGCCGCCGCACTCTTTGCACGGTTGGGTGCTGAGGTTACGGGCCAGTTCCTCGCGCATGCTCTGTGAGTCGGTCTCACGGTAGCGCCGTTCGAGGTTCGGCAGAATGCCCTCGAATGGATGGGCCTTCTCCATGATCTGGCCACGGGAATTCACATAACGGAATGGGATATCCTCATCGCCCGAGCCGAACAAAAGGACGTTGCGGAAATCCTCAGGTAAATCCACCCAGGGCGTTTCCAGATCGATGCCGTAGTGATCTGCCACGCTGCCCAGCATCTGGAAGTAGTAGACGGCCCGACGATCCCAGCCTTTTATCGCCCCGGACGCCAGAGTCGCCTCCGGGTGGTGAACAATCTTCTCCGGATCGAAGAACTGTTTGACTCCGAGTCCGTCGCAGGTGGGGCAGGCGCCTGCGGGGTTGTTAAAGGAAAACAGTTTTGGCTCGAGCTCACTCAGGGCATAGCCGCACTGGGTGCAGGCGTAACGAGCGGAGAAGGTGTGTTCTTCGCCTTCGCCGGTCATAGGTGCGACCAGGGAAATCCCGTCTGCCAGGCCCAGTGCAGTTTCGAAACTCTCTGCCAGTCGCTGCTCAAGCCCCGGCTTGACCTTGAACCGATCGACGACCACATCAATCTGGTGCTTGCGTTTCTTGTCCAGGGCCGGCACATCGTCAATGTCGTAAACGGTGCCATCCACCCGCAGGCGGATGAAGCCCTGGCTGCGCATGGTTTCGATAACCTGCAAGTGCTCGCCCTTCCGGTCCCGGATCACCGGTGCCAGGATCATCAGTTTGCTGTCCTCTGGCATGGCGACCACCTGATCCACCATCTGGCTGATGGTCTGCGCTTCCAGGGGTTGGCCATGGTCGGGGCATCGCGGTTCACCGGCACGGGCAAAGAGCAGGCGCAGGTAATCGTAGATTTCGGTGATGGTGCCAACCGTCGAGCGCGGGTTGTGGGAAGTGGACTTCTGCTCAATGGATATGGCCGGCGACAGGCCCTCGATATGGTCCACATCCGGTTTCTCCATCATTGAGAGAAACTGCCGGGCATAGGTGGACAGCGATTCCACGTAGCGGCGCTGGCCTTCGGCGTAGAGGGTGTCGAAGGCAAGGGACGATTTGCCGGAACCGGAGAGGCCGGTGATCACGATCAGCTTGTCCCGTGGCATATCCAGGTCGATGTTCTTCAGGTTGTGGGTTCGTGCCCCTTTGATCTGGATATGGTCCATAACACCTCGCTCGGATAAAAACGAAAATTATACCGCGTTGGGTCGGCTGCGGCGAAAATGATACCGGGATAAGCGGCAAGGGACCTGTCCCCCGCCAGCGCCCCTTCTGCTACAATGCGCCGCCTGCGAAGGGTATCTGCCCTCAATCTGACCGCTTTCAACCCCGGCTGAGGTACGTAATTGCCATGAATGCGCTGGAAAAACGCTCCGTATTCGCCCTGGCGTCTGTCTACGCCATGCGTATGCTCGGACTGTTCATGGTGCTGCCGGTATTCATGTTGCTGGGCGAAGATCTCAAGGATGCGACACCAGCCCTGCTGGGTTTTGCTATAGGCGCGTACGGTCTCAGCCAGGCCCTGTTGCAGATTCCCTTCGGCATGCTGTCTGATCGGGTCGGCCGTAAGCGCATGATCTACATCGGGCTCGTATTATTTGCCGCTGGCAGTCTTCTGGCCGCGGCCACGGACTCCATATACGTTGTGATTGCCGGTCGGATTCTTCAGGGGGCCGGTGCGATCGCCAGTGTGCTGATGGCGCTGCTCAGTGACCTGACCCGGGAAGAAGAGCGGACCAAGGCAATGGCGACGGTAGGGATCACGATTGGTCTGTCGTTTTCGGTCTCGCTGGTTCTTGGACCCCTTCTTGGGGCTTGGTGGGGGCTGTCCGGGATCTTCTACACCACCGCTGCGCTGGCCGTCGTGGCGATGGTGATAGTAAACCGTCTGGTTCCGACTCCCCATCAACACAAGACCAGCCCCGACACTCATCCTGCCAGAGAGATGTTGAGCCGGGTGCTTTCAGACGGTCGTCTGCTACGGTTGGATTTCGGTATCTTTGCCCTGCACCTGGTGCTTACCGCCCTGTTTCTGGTGTTTCCCTCCATGCTTCAGGAGCAGTTTGGGCTTGCCAGCAGTTCACACTGGTGGTTCTACCTGAGCGTGATGGTCACCTCTTTTTTTGCCATGGTGCCGTTCATCATCATTGGCGAGAAAAAACGCAGGATGAAGCCGGTGCTTTGCGGCGCGATTGCCTTGCTGACATTGGCCACTGCCGGGTTTACCGGTGTCTCCGGCAGCCTGGTTGCGGCCTGGGCTGTGCTGTTTTTCTTCTTTATGGCCTTCAACCTGCTCGAGGCCAGCCTGCCGTCATTGATCAGCAAGGAGGCGCCGGCTGCAAGCAAAGGTACAGCAATGGGGGTCTACTCCTCCTCCCAGTTTATGGGCGCGTTTCTGGGGGGCGCTCTCGGAGGCTACCTTCTGGAGGTCGCCGGGCTACAGGGCGTACTCTGGTTCATGGTGGTAGTGCTGGGCCTCTGGCTATTGATAGCGCTCACTATGCCCGCGCCCGGTCACACCACAAGTTTCGTGGTACAGTTGCAGCAGGTAATGAACGACCAGTACGACGACATCGATGACAATCTCCGCCGCCTTCCGGGCGTTCAGGATGTGGTGATTGTGGAAGACGCTGCCACCGCCTATCTTAAGGTGGATCGTCAGCAATTTGATGAAGCGTTACTTGCGGACTTTTCCTTTGTCCGGCAGGCTAACCATTCTTGAAATCCGGAGGCTCGCACGGAACGCGGGCGTCCCTGAAAACAAAGTCAGGAGCAGAACATGGCACGAGGCGTAAACAAGGTCATACTAATCGGTAATCTGGGGCAGGACCCGGATACCCGCTACACCCCCAACGGCAATGCCGTAGTAAACCTGAACCTTGCAACAGACGAAAGCTACAAGGATCGTCAGACTGGCCAGTTGGTGCCAAAAACCGAATGGCACAGGGTTGTCATGTTCGGCAAGATCGCCGAAGTTGCGGGCCAGTACCTGCGCAAGGGCTCGAAGGTTTACATTGAGGGCAAGCTGCAGACCCGCAAATGGCAGAACAAGGAAGGGCAGGATGTCTATACCACCGAGGTTGTGGTGGATATCAATGGGCAGATGCAGATGCTGGACAGTCGTGGCGGCGAAGGCGGAATGAGCCAGGGCGCGCCGGCAGGACGGCCTCAGCAGTCCGGCTACAACGCGTCGGCTGGACAGCAGAACAATCCGCCACCGCAATCCGGTGGCTACAGCAATCAGCCTTCGCAGGGCAGCGTGCCCGAGCCGGTTGACGACTTTGATGATGACATTCCGTTCTAGAGTTGATAAAAGAAACGGGATTTGAGTATCCGAACCCAATAAAGCCTCCGCATCGCGGGGGCTTTATTGTTACTGACATGCAAAAACGGTGTGAAATCAGCCAAAAAAACGTGGAGTTACGTTCGCTTTCTCATCTATTATGTAATCCATTGCAGAAAATGCCGGTTTTTTGGGCAATATAATAGTGACGCGAGGCTGATGAGTGGCCTTTGGATCCTTTTTGCGGACCCCATGACAAAGACACCGATATTACGAAAACTGACCGGCCTGTTCAGAATCGCCAGGACGCGCCTGCAGGTCTGCCTTGAGATTCGCCCGGACGGCATTGCCTGGGCGGAATCCGGCGGATCCGATGCAGGGCTATCCGGCTTTACTGATTGTCTGCCTGCCAGGCGTCTCGAGGCCCTCGCCGGGTTGGTGGAAGATCACGGTTGGTCGGGCGCTGCGACGACGCTTGTGCTGCCTCTGGACCAGTATCAGGTATTCCAGATGGATCGCCCGGAAGGCATCGAGGAATCTGAGCTGGGTGATGCCCTCAAGTGGAAGTTGAAGGATTTTCTGGACTTCAGTCCGTCCGAAGCCGTTTCCGATGTATTTCCCTTTCCCCGGGATGCTTCCCGTGGCCGCGGAGAGCTGGTTAACGTGGTCGCGGCCCGGAAAGTTCTGGTCTCGGAACTGGTTCGGCTGGTTCAGGAGGCGGGCCTGGAGCTGGAGCGCATTGATATCGCAGAGCTGGCGTTGCGAAACCTGGTGTGCCGGCTGGATGAGAATCGTCGCGGGGCAGCACTGGTGCATTTGAAAGACAATTACGGCCAGATGGTGATCTGCAGAGACAATACCCTGTATCTGTCGCGCAAACTGGATGTGACCTCCGATGACCTCCGTGATGCTGCCCGCCAGGAATCGGCCGTTCAGTCGTTGGCTCTGGAAATGCAGCGTTCTCTCGACTACTACGAAAGCCAGCTGGGCCAGGTGCCGCCGGCGATGATCCGTCTCGTCGCCCGCGACAGTGTCCTGCCACTCGCCTCCATGCTGTCCTCCTATTTGGCCGCTAGTATTGAAACCCTCGACTGGAGCGCCCTGGGCCTTCAGGCCGATCTGGACAGTCGTTGCCTGCCTGCCTGGAGCGCATGCTTGCCAATGCCGGGGGACGGGCGCCCATGATCCAGCAGGTCAACCTGTACACAGACGAACTTCGCCCGCGTAAGGAAAGGCTCCAGGCGGGGACGGCGGTTGGTGTTCTGCTTGTGGGATTGCTGCTGGTGGCGTTCGTGGCCGGTTTCCTGACCTACGAGAACTCCGTGATGGCCAACAAGGCCTCGCGTCTGGATCGGCAGAATCAGCAGCTTGAACAGGCTGTGGCGGAGCTTTCAGCGGCGGTCCAAGCCCGCCAGCCGGATGCAGAAGTGGAAGAGGCTCTGAACCGCGTTACCCAGACCCTTGCCCGTCGCCAGCGTTTGTTGGCACGGGTGGAGAGCCTGGTGCTCTCGGAAGGCCGCAACTTCTCGCCGCAATTGTCAGCACTGGCACGGCAGATCCCGAAAGACGTCTGGCTAACCGACGTTACTCTCGAGTCGGGCCCGGACAAAGTCACCATTGAGGGGCGTAGCCGTGATGGCGCTTTGGTGCCCCTATACCTTGAAAATCTGGGGGAAGAGGCGGCCTTTGCCGGAAAAACTTTTGGTGTGTTCCGGTTGTCACGGTCGGACGAGGGCCGCTGGATCGATTTTCATGTTTCCAGTAAACGGGACGGGGAGGCAAACTGATGGCGGATGCGTCCAACACCTCCCTGGCACGAGCGGCGCAGTGGTATAACCTGCGCCCGATTCGTGAGCGGGCACTGATTATGCTCACGGCGCTGGTGCTTGTCCTGTTTGTGGTCTGGGAGCTTGCGGTTACGCCATTGCAGCAACGGCACCAGAGCCTGGAGAATCGCCTCCAGATGCTGTCCACCAGTCGTGATGACCTGCTGGCGCAGCAACAGACGCTCGATGCACAGCTCGCGACCGATCCCTCCCGGGAATTGCGCAATCAGCTAAACGCCCGGCAGCAGAGACTGGAACGGCTCGATCAGCAGATCGCCGATACCACGGGGCAATTGATCGCACCCACAGCGATGGTGGCACTGCTCAGGAATATTCTGGCAGCCCAGGAATCGCTGGAGTTGCAGGCCCTCGAGCTACAGACTCCAACCCCGGTTTTCGCACCGGGTGCACCAGAGCAGTCGTCTCAGGAGCCGCAGGCGGCGCCTGAGCCACTGCTGTATGCCCACGATGTCGAGCTCCGGATCAAGGGGAGCTACCTCGATGTACTGAACTACCTGCAGCGGCTGGAGGCGATGGATGAGCGCCTCGGCTGGATCAGGCTGGAATACAGCGCGGGAGACTGGCCCTCGGGAGAGGCCGTCATCAGAGTGCAAACGCTGAGCCTGGATCAGGCCTGGCTTGGGGTATGAGATGAGCAGACGCCTGAATACAAGAGCAAGTTGGTGGTTTTGCATGGCGCTCGGCTCTGTGATTTTTTGTGCGGGCCCGGCCCATGCACTGCAGGATCCGACCCGGCCGCCGGGTCCGCAGGCGACAGTTGCCAAACCGGCGCCAGAGCGGTCACTGGCCCTGGATTCCATTCTTTTCAGCAAGGACAGGCGTGTCGCCGTAATCGAAGGTGAGGCCCTCAGGGAAGGCCAGGTTTTTGACAACGTGCGGGTTATCCGGATCTACGCCAATCGGGTCCTGGTAACGGATAACGGCCGCGAACGGGTGTTGTACCTGGAGAGACTTCCGCCGGTTCGGGGAACTCAATGACAGACAATCGGATACTCATGACAACCATTAAAATCTCAGGTGCACTGGCCTTGAGCCTGGTCTTGACAGCGTGCAGTAACAACCCGTTGATGCGCTCGGCGACAGCTACCTCAACCGATGCTGCGGACGCTATTGACCAAAGCCTTGAAGGGGCCACGCAACCAGAACCGGCGGCGGCCACATCCACCGAGCCTTCAACGCCTTTACCTGCGGACATAAGCGCAGCATTGCTGCCGCCACTGTCCGGCGGCGCGGATCTGGACGACCGTTTTGACGTCAATGCCCGGGGCGTGCCTGCAGCGAGCTTCTTCGAGTCGCTGGTTGAGGGAACCCGCTACAACGTGGTGGTGCATCCCGATGTCAGAACCAGTATCGATCTCCGACTGGGTGATGTCACTGTACCGGAAGTGATGGATATTGCCGGTGATCTTTATGGCCTGGATATCCGCCGCAATGGCCGATTGTTCCGGGTTCAGGGCAATCAGATCCAGACGCGGATGTTCCCCATTGATTACCTGCATTTCAAACGCAAGGGCGGCTCCGAGACCCGTGTGAGTTCCGGGCAGGTGACTGGTGCTCGCAGTGGCAGTTCCGGTAGTTCTAATAATAATGGCGATAGCACTGGTTCCGGGGAGACTCGCAACCTGGTGGGAACAACCATTTCCACGGAAACGGCTTCGGATTTCTGGCAGGACATTCAGCGCGCGCTGAGCATGATTGTTGGTGGCGGTGATGGCCAACAGGTTATCGTCAATCCGGGCGCCGGTCTGGTGATGGTTCGTGCCGGTTCCGAGGATTTGCGCATGGTTGAAGAGTATCTGCGACGCACCGAGCTGATTATGCAGCGTCAGGTGATCCTGGAAGCCAAGATCCTGGAGATCGCGCTTAACGAGGGCTACCAGCAGGGCATCAACTGGTCGGATATCCAGAGCGCGTCGAGCATTACCGCCTCCGATGGTCTGCCCGAGGATTTCACCGCGCAGGCTCTGGCCGGCCAGGTCATTCAGACATCCGATATCGGAGGCCTGTTTTCTGCCAGCGTGCGTGCCGGCGACTTTACCGGTCTGATCGAGCTGCTCGGTAAACAGGGCAATGTGCAGATTCTCTCCAGCCCCCGGATTTCAACGGTGAATAACCAGAAAGCAGTGATCAAGGTAGGTACCGACGAGTTCTTCGTGACCGATATTGATTTCGACGACAACAATTCCGCCGTAACGGCCACCGATTCGACATCAACTTCCGTGGAGCTGACCCCCTTCTTCTCGGGCATTTCGCTGGATGTGACACCCCAGATTTCCGAAAGCGGCGTCATCACCCTGCACGTGCATCCCTCGGTCAGTGAGGTGACCGACCAGGAAAAGGTAATCACTATTGGCGAGCGGGACGTTACGCTGCCCCTGGCCAGCAGCACCGTTCGTGAAACCGACAGCGTGATTCGTGCCGAGAGCGGCCAGATTGTCGTGATCGGTGGTCTGATCCAGAACTCCAGTGAAGACAACAGTTCCGCCGTTCCCTTCTTCAGCGACATCCCGCTGGTAGGTGAACTGTTCAAGCAGCGGCGTTTCCAGTCGCGCAAGAGCGAGCTGGTCATTCTTCTGCGTCCGGTTGTGGCCGGAACGCCCGAGATGAATGCGGATGTTTCTGCCAGCCGCGAGCGTATGAATGTGCTGCGCGAGTTGCTGCAATCGTCTGAATCGGTCACACCGGAACCGGAGAAAGCCGTTCGATAGCATGTACGAAGCCCATTTCGGACTGCAGGAAGCACCGTTCGCATTGACGCCCAACACCCGTTATTTTCTGCGGGCGCCCAGCCATGGCGATGCGCTGGAACTGCTGTTGGTGGCTCTGAAAGAGCGGGAGGGCTTCATCAAGATCTCAGGAGAAGTCGGCACCGGCAAGACTCTCCTGTGCCGGCTGTTGCTTAACGAACTCGAACAGATTGCCCATACCGCTTATATTCCCAACCCACAGCTTACCCCGGATACCCTTTACGAGGCGGTAGCCGAGGAACTGGGTGTGGATATGTCCGGATGCGCCAATGCCCACCAGGTTCTCAAAGCCATCAACGAAAAGTTAATTGCCCATGCCATGGATCAGAAACCGGTCGTTCTGGTGATTGACGAAGCCCAGGCAATGCCGGAGGAAACCATCGAGGCGTTGCGTCTGTTAACGAACCTTGAAACCGAGAGTGTCCGGCTGCTGCAGGTGGTTCTGTTTGGCCAGCCGGAACTTGATGTACTGCTTAAAAAGCAGAGCCTGCGCCAACTGAATCAGCGCATCACCTTCCACTACCGCCTGGCGCCACTGGACCGGAACTCGGTTGCCCAGTATCTGCGTCATCGTCTGGCCCAGGCAGGTTATAACGGCGCCGATCTTTTTGCGCCGGGCGCGCTTCGTTTGATTACCCGTGCCTCCGGTGGTATTCCAAGGCTGGTTAATATTCTTGCCCACAAGTCCATGTTGGCGGCCTGGGGGCGGGGCGACCGTCTGATTGAGCGGGGCCATGCCATGCAGGCCATTCGCGACACCGAAAGCGTGCGCTTGCCCGGCCTGATCGGGAGGTGGTTATGAGTCTCCTGAACGATGCCCTGCGCGCCGCAGAACAGCGTCAGAATCGGCCGGAAGTGGTCGCGGCCTATGCAGGGCAGTCGCAGTCGCGAGGCCACCCGCGTTCCGGGCTCTGGGCAGTGGTATTGCTGTTGGCTGCAGGCTTGGTAGGCGCGTCTGCGTTCTGGTTCATGACTGGCACCAGCAGTGAAGAGATACCAGCCGAGGTAAGCGCCTCACCAGTGCCTGAAACCGGTACAGAGCCGCCAATCGATAGGGTTCCCGGAACGGAGAATCGTGCGGTTGATTCGCAGCCTGCCGACCGTGGGCAAGATGCCATCGAGCCAGTTGTGTCCAGGGTCGAGAATGAACCCGTCAGCCAACAGCCACCGGCCTCTGAACCCCCGGTCGTGGTTCAGCCCGAACCGAAAGCCAAGGAAGTGGTCGAGACGCGTGAGCCGGAGCCAGAGCAAAAGCCCGAACCGGCAAGAGTCGAGGCCTCCGAGCCGGAACCCGCCGCCAGTAAACTGGTGGTGGCTGAGAACAATCCAGTCCAGGAACCCGAGGCGCCAACGCCACCGGTGAAGCAGATTCGAGAGACGCCGGAAGCCATTGACAGACGAGTCAGCCGGGAATTGTCGTCACTACTCCGAAGCGGTGAAACCCGAGAAGCTGAGAAGAGGTTGCAGGAACTGGCATCCACCCAGGCTGCGACGGCCAGCCGGGAAGTCTTCGCCCGTCAAATGCTGGTACAGGGAATGCCGGACCGGGCACTGGCATGGCTTCCGGAATCGGTCACCGACAGCAATTCCGGGCTGCGCCTGCTCCGAGCCAGGGCACTCCACGCCAGGGGCAGGCTGACGGACGCACTGGCTGCTCTCGAGAGCAATGTGCCCGATGTGAACCAGAACGCGGAGTATCGGGTAACCCTGGCGACTTTGTTGCAGCAGGCGGGCCGCAGTACCGAAGCCGCCCGACACTGGTCGGCCCTGATTGCCGAGGATGACAGCCGCGCGGCCTGGTGGGTGGGCCTTGCGATTGCCCTGGAGACGGGCGGCGAGATCAATAGTGCGGTTCGGGCCTACAGCCAGGCCGCCCAGTTACCCGGGCTTTCGCCTTCCCTGGCGGATTATGTTCGTGAACGACTGAAATCTTTGCAGGCGGGATGATGACGACAGAGCCAAAAAAGAAAGTCCGGTTAGGCGACCTGCTGGTTCAGAATGACGTTATCACTGAGCAGCAGCTGATGACGGCCTTGCGCGAGCAAAAGAGTACCGGTCGCAAGCTTGGCAAGACGCTGACGGATCTTGGCTATGTGGACGAAGACAGCCTGCTCAATATCCTGTCCCGTCAGCTCGATGTACCTTTTGTTCAGCTGCGTCACTACCAGTTCAACAATGAGCTGGTAAAGAAACTCCCGGAAGCCATGGCCCGTCGGTTCCGCAGTATCGTGCTGGCGGAGCATGGTGGCGAATTGCTCGTGGGCATGGCGGACCCTCTGGATATCTTTGCCTACGATGAGCTGGTCCGCATTCTGAAACAGCCCATCAAACAGGCCGTGGTGCGTGAAAGCGAGTTGCTGAGCACCCTGGATCTGGTGTACCGGCGTACCGATGAGATTGCGTCGCTGGCGGAGGAGCTGGAAGACGAACTGGGCGACGATGCCTTCGACCTGGCGGATCTCTCCGCCGAATCCGAAAGCGCTGAAGCGCCGGTGGTCAAACTGCTGCAAACGCTGTTCGAGGATGCTGTTCAGGCGCGCAGTTCGGACATCCACATCGAGCCGGACGAGACTGTGGTCCGCATCCGGCAGCGGGTGGATGGTGTGCTGCAGGAACAGGTGATGAAGGAAAAGCGGGTCAATGCCGCGCTGGTATTGCGCCTGAAGCTGATGGCTGGCCTGAACATCTCCGAGAAGCGGATGCCCCAGGACGGGCGTTTCAACGTCCGGGTTAAGGGCCGCAGTATCGACGTGCGGGTCTCCACCATGCCCGTTCAGTACGGCGAATCCGTAGTGATGCGTTTGCTGGACCAGAGCCAGGGCATGTTGAACCTCGACGGAACGGGAATGCCAGCTCAGTTGCTGGAGCGGTTCCGTCGGATGATCAAGCGGCCCCACGGCATGATCCTGGTGACCGGTCCCACCGGTAGCGGTAAAACCACCACGCTCTATGGCGCTTTGACCGAGCTCAACCGCCCGGAAGTGAAAATCATCACTGCCGAGGATCCGGTGGAATACCGTCTGCCCCGGATTACCCAGGTACAGGTGAACCCGAAGATCGGTCTGGAGTTCGCCAATGTACTTCGGGCCGCCCTGCGACAGGACCCGGACGTGATCCTGGTGGGCGAGATGCGGGATCGCGAGACCGTGGAGATCGGCCTGCGAGCGGCCATGACCGGCCACCTGGTACTCTCCACCCTGCACACCAACGACTCCATCAGCAGTGCCATGCGGCTGATTGATATGGGCGCAGAGCCTTTCCTTGTGGCCAGCTCCCTGCTCGGTGTTGTCGCCCAGCGCTTGGTGCGGCGGGTCTGTGACAACTGTGCCGAGGCCTACACGCCCACGGAACAGGAGCTGGTCTGGCTGCGCAGCTTTGATCTGGATCCCCTGGATATGGAAGCCGGATTCGTTCATGGCCGTGGTTGCTACCAGTGCAGCAACACCGGCTATAAGGGCCGGATCGGCGTTTACGAGATGCTGGAAATGAACGAGGCGATGCTGGATGCTCTTCGACGCCAGGATGTCTCGGAGTTCACCAAAGCGGCCCGTTTGAGCCCCCTGTATCGGCCGCTGGGGCAGTGCGCCATGGACTTTGCTCTGCAGGGCACGACGACACTGGAAGAGGTGGCGCGGGTGGCCGCCACATCCGAGGGCGAGTTCTCGCCCGAGGATGACATTCCCCTGCCGGATGAACCGATCGGGGGAGGCGCCTGATGCAGTTCAGCTACCGGGGCAAGGATGATCGTGGCGGTGTCCAGCAGGGTTTGCTGGGCGCTCCGAATGCCGATGCTGCTGCCACCGAACTGATGCGCCGGGGTATAACTCCGCTCGCCATCCGGGAGGTGCAGGAAACGGAATCGGTCATTGATCGATTGAATCGTCTGCCGATCTTCCGGAAGAAGGTCACCCTCGATGAGCTGATTGTGTTCTGCCGCCAGATGCATGCGCTGAACAAGGCTGGCATCCCCCTGATCCGAACCATGCGTGGCCTGGCAGAGACCACGCGCTCGCCGGTGTTGGCGGAAGTGCTTGAGGATGTGACCACACGTCTTGAAGGCGGCACAACCATGGCGACGGCCATGCAGGCGCATCCCAAGGTCTTCTCGGAGCTGTTCATCGCCATGATCCACGTAGGCGAGAACACCGGGATGCTGGACGACGCTTTCCGGCGCCTGTCAGAGATTCTTGAGCTGGAGCGGGATACAAAACGACGCCTGAAGCAGGCTATGCGTTATCCGATGTTTGTCATCATTGCCCTGTTATCGGCTCTAATGATCGTGAACTTTCTGGTTATCCCGAAATTCGCGTCGGTATTCAACAAGCTGGGGGCGGACTTGCCGTTCCTGACCCAGGTATTGGTTGGAACCTCCAATTTTCTCCTGGCCTATTGGTACGTGATGCTGTTTGCGGTTGCTGCTGGCGGACTGTTGCTGCGGCAGTGGAAACAAACGGAACAGGGGCGGCTGACCTGGGATCGTTACAAACTCAAGCTGCCGATTATCGGACCGCTGCTGGAACTGATCACGCTCAGCCGGTTTTCGAGGAACTTTGCCACCATGCTATCCGCAGGTATGCCCGTGACAACCGCGTTAACCGTGGTGGCGGACACAACCGATAACGCCTGGATTTCGAACCACATCAAGGATATGCGGGCCGGCATCGAGCGAGGCGAGAGCCTGCTCAGAACAGCAAGGCACAGCGAAATGTTCACGCCGCTGATTCTTCAGATGATTGCCGTGGGTGAGGAAACCGGTTCTGTGGACGACATGCTGAACAACGTGGCGGATTTTTACGATGAGGATGTCGACTACGGCCTCAAGCGGCTGGCGGAGTCGATTGAACCGATATTGATTGTAGCCATGGGCATTCTGGTTCTGATTCTGGCACTGGGTGTGTTTCTCCCGATCTGGGACCTGGGGGCCGCCGCCATGGGGCGGGGCTGAGTGCCAGCGGCAAAACAGGCGGACGCCAGCGGGTACGCGCTTTCCCGCAAGTTTCGTCTGGCAGTTGTGGTCATCGTGCTGGGCGTTCTGTGGTGGTTTCTGCTCGGTGTGCTGGAACGGGAAGCACGAAACGCCGAGGAACGGGCCGCCAATATGGTGATCAGCCAGCTCAGATCGGCGCTGGTCATCAAGGGTGCAGAAGTGATGCTGAGCCGCGGCGGGCGTCTTGCTGAGCACCGGGGCATCAACCCGTTTGAGCTGGTGGAACACCAGTGGGGCAATTACGCAGGGCGATGCCAGGACGAAGACCTGGCGCCTGCCACCTGGTGCTTCCGGGTTAGCGAACAAAAAGAAACAGAAAACAGGCCAAAAGGCTGGTTTATTTATAAACCAGGGCAGCCGATAACCATAGACAGTCGGCAAGCCAATGAAGAACAGCCTCTGGCCTGGGCAGTGACCACGGAATTTGCAGATCGCAACGGAAATGGCACGCGGGAGCAGGAAGAACGGCTGACGGGGTTAAAACTGGCCCCGGTGTCGTTGACAGAAGAATCAGCGCAAACGCAGGATGCGCAACGCTGACCAGACGCACAGACACAATCTGAAAGAGGTCGACGAATGATGCAGTACGACAGCAGGCAAAAACAGAAAGGTTTTACTCTTATTGAGCTGGTGGTGGTGATTGCCATTTTAGGTATTCTGGCAGCGTTTGCGTTGCCGCGGTTTGCACAGCTGTCAGAACAAGCGCACCAGTCCAGTATCAGGGCAACATCAGGAGCCTTGAGCGCGGGCGTGGCGTTGGTTAAAGCTCAATGGGTCACAAATGGCACGACAGGTGCTGTTGCAGCAGTTGACGGTTTTGGAAACGATAATGTCGCCGTCAACGCTGAGGGTTGGGCAACTTCAACCAATGGCAACACTGGCGCTCCGAACGCTAATCGCTGTCTTCAGATTTGGGAGGGGCTGCTCCAGTCCAATGCTCCGGAAGCCGCACTCGCGGCGGCAAATGACACCGAATACCTTGTTGGGCTGTCTGGCAATGACTGTGAATACGAATATTTGCTTGATGAGCAGGGCAGCACGATTATCTACGACACCGACACTGGTGAAATCACCACAACCATTAACTGATAGACCTCAAAGCCAACTGGCGAAAAAACGGAGTAATACTATGAGAGCGATGACAGCCATTGCGGCAAGAAAAGAAAAAGGTTTCACCCTGATCGAACTGGTTATGGTGATTGTAATTCTGGGCATTCTGGCGGCGTTTGCTTTGCCGCGGTTTGCGGATTTGGGCGGCGAGGCTCGCCTTTCCAGTATTCAGGGTGCTCTTGGCTCAGTTCGGTCGGCCAACGCGATTGCTCACTCTCAGGCGCTCGCCAGCGATGTGGTTAATGGAGATATCACTCTTGAGGGCGAAACAATCACCATGATCAATGGCTATCCAAACGCCAGTGGCATTGTTTCTGCTGCTCAGCTCAGTGATGAATTTGAGGTTACACCTGATCCGATTGTCGACGATGCGGCAGTAACTGTAACTTTGGGCACCTGCTCGTTCAGTTACACACCAGCCGCAGCAAACGATGCGCCGACCATTACCCCGGTTGGTGGGCAGGTTGATGGTAGTTGTTAATTACCGTTGCTCCTCTTATGTGGCGGGTTAGTTCCCTGAACTGAACTGGAGTTAGCATCGGAGAAAACTCGCCCCTCATACGGCTGGTATGCATGACCGTGAAGCACATTCCAGTATCATCTGGATTCACCCTGATCGAGTTGGTCATAGTCATCATCCTGATCGGAGTCCTCTCCGCTCTGGGCATTGGCCTGTTCGCCAGCCGCTCTGCCTTCTCCCCGCTGCTGGCAACCCAGCAACTTGCCTCCGCCACGCTGCTTGCTCAACAGGCAGCGCTGGCGGGAAATGAGGCAAATTCACTCTCGGTAACCCAGGGCGTCGATGATTTTGTGTTCACCGTGGGCCCGGGTACTCCTTTAGAGCGCGAGTTCCGAATGAGCCGAAATGGCACCACGCTTTCGGTTTCTGGTGCATCCTTTCCTATAAGTTTTAGTGATCTGGGACGTCCTGATACCTCAGGCGATGTCCTTTTTACCTTTTCTGGCGACAGTACGTTCACCGTATGTCTCAGTTCTCTCGGCGCGGTTTATGGAGGTAGCTGTTGAGGCGGCGGGGTTTCTGTGGCCAGCATGGAGCAACGCTTGTTGAGCTGGTGATGACGATTGTCATTATCAGTGTTGCCATTGCTGGCGTTGTCGGCGCGTTTTCCCTGATTGCCGGCCGAGGTGCCGATCCGCTTAACCAGACCCGGGCTGTGGCCCTGGCCCAGCTTTATATGGACGAGATCCTGGCCCAGCGTTTTGCGGAGGCCTCTCCTAATGGCGGCGGGGCCGTTAGCTCGGCAGGAGCAGACTGCGGCTCAGCGGGCCCGGAAGGCGCAGAATCCCGGGCAACCTTCGATGATGTGGATGATTACGATAATCTGCAGGATAGCCCTCCTGAGAACGGTGAGGCGCAGCAACTGACTGCCTATAGTGGATTCGAGGTCGCCATTACGGTGAGCTGCGCTGGCGGTGATGTGGGCCTGGGCGGTTCGGAGGCCAAAAGAATAGATATCATCATCACAGATCCATCCCGCCAGGACTATGTGTTCAGCGCTTATCGGGGTAACTTCTGATGAGTCGCTCAGCCGGTTTCACACTGATTGAGCTGGTCATGGTGATTGTGCTTCTGGCCATTGTCGCAACCATCTCCGTACAGTTCGTAGCGCTTTCAACCCAGGGCGCGCTGGATGTCGCTAGTCGTCAGCAGAGGGCACTGCAAAGTGTGGTGATCAGCGAGCAGATTACCAGGGAGGTACGTGAGGCCTTCCCATTGTCCGTCCGTTCCAATGGTCCTTGCCTTGAATGGTTGCCGATCGTTGCAGCAACCCGCTACGAACAACTGACGACTGGTACGGATTTCGATGAGGTAACGATTTCACCCTTTGGAAGGGCCATTGATGGCGGCTTGAGCGCGATTGTGTACGGTTATGGCTCGGGCCAGTCTGCGCTTTACGATAATATGAATCCCGGGCCCGTCTCACCACCTATCGAACCGGTTTCAGCAGGTGCTACTGCCCTCAGTTTCTCGGGCGCAGCGAGCCACAGATTCAGAGAGCGTTCGCCAGAGAAGCGCATCTTCCTGGTTGGTGATCGCGTCAGCATCTGCCAGAACACTGATCGCCTTTACCGATTCGGTGGTTATTCCCATGGCAGCGGTCAGCCAGATCGAGCAACCCTGATGGCATCAGGAACCGGTGCCGTGCTTGGTGCCAACGTCGAGCCGGGCTCGGTAGAGTTCAGGGTTACGCCGCCGTCTTTACAGCGGGCCGCGGTGGTCAGTTTCACCTTTGAGCTGGTGGACCCGAAAAGTGGCGAATCCACGCTTGTCAGTCAGGAGGTGCAGGTTCGAAATGTCCCCTAACGACTGTCTCAGAAACCAAAAGGGCGCTGGTCTGCCGGTCGCGCTTTTCGTCATCACCGTATTGGCATTGCTGGTCTTCGGCATGGCTCAGTTGCAGCAGAGCAGTGGTGAGGCGGTGAGTTTGCAGATCCAGTCACAGAGGGCGTTCTTCGCAGCCGAGAGTGGTGCGCAGGTGCGGATACCCTCGATCTTCGAGGCAATCGATGATGGAAACACGTCCTTCTGCCCATCTTCTGTGACAACATTCAACGGTTCAGGCCTGGCTGATTGCTCGGCAACCTTTGATTGTGCATTCGACAGTGCGAGTGGAGTATTTACCCTGGCCAGCAATGGGTCCTGCGGGAACGGAAAGGATGCTGCAACCAGAACTGTGGAGGTGCGATTGCAGTGATGACGCCTTTACGAATTATCGTGCTCCTTGCACTGACACTCTTTTGCTTACCGTCACTCGCTTTTGCGGCTCAGTGTAGTGAGATCTTTCCCCAGGGGCTCACGGATAATATTAACCCGAATCTTGGCGCTGATGGTCTGGACCTCTCTGGACGGACTTTGGGTGCAGAAGCATGGCCTGCAAACGGAGAACGATTGGATTCGGGTGAGTACGTGTTTGAGGGAACTACGCTCACAAACTATTCCCTTGAGCTGGCCCCCGGTGCAGAGGTGACGATCTTTGTCGACGGTAGCCTGACTTTTGGCGAGGGCGTCAAGATCAATCAGGCGGGCGAGTCCAGTCAGCTTCTTATAATTGTTAGCGGATCCTTTTCGGCACCAACAAATTCAAACGCTGCTGATAAGAGAATAGCGGTAAACGGCTTCATCTATGCGGCTGGATCAATCAGCGTAGCCAATAATAATCTCTTCTCCGGTTCCCTGGCTGCTGGCGGAGCCATCAGTATTGGCAATAACCCGATAGATGCACCGACCCAATGGCTGGACGAAGAACGTCTTTTGGGGTTATGTGAGATTCCACTCGCCGGAGCCCTCGCCGTCTTCGACAATTTCGAGTCCTACCAGCCAGGCGCTTCGGTTGCCGGCAATAACGGTGGCTCCAACTGGGGCGGCCCCTGGCAGGGTTTCGCCGGTCAGTCCATCATCGATACCAGTGCCAATCCTCTTGAGTTCGTGGATTCGGAAGGGCGGAGAATCCGTTCAGCCACCACTCTTGAAATCGTCGGTAACAACGACGAAATTGCCTCTCGGCCTCTGAATGAAACCTTCAGCGGTGACACTCTGTTTTTGAGTATGCTGGTTCGTTTCACCGGGAATCCGACCAACAATGATTTTGTTGGATTCTGGATAGAACGACCGTCGTTCGGGGCATCGCCACAGTTCGGACTGAAAGTGAACGAGGGTGGCTCCGGTACCGACGATTTTTTTGTGCGCCTGGATCAGAATGCTGATTACTCGACCGATATTGTGCCCGGGGAGACCTACCTCCTTGTCGCTCAGTATTCAAAGGGCACCGATGACTTTTTCAGTAATGCGAAGCTCTGGGTCAATCCGGAATGTGACGCTAATCCGCCATCCAATCCTTCAGCCGAGCGAAACCTTTCTCCTAACAATCGGGTCCGTGATGTTTCTACTGTCGGCTTTCGCTCGGAGAATTTGTCTGGAAGCGATGCCTTTGAAATTGGTCAGGTGGCCGTGGGGGCGCGTTGGCAGGATGTTGTGCGCTGCTCGCCCGGGCCTCTGCTGGAGTATCGGATGGAGCAGACTTTCCTGAACGGCACAGCCGGTGAGATTCTTGATACCAGCGGGAACAATCGCCACGGCACATCGATTGGCGGTTTGGCAACGTCTATAGAAAGCCCCGCAATTCTTGGCAATCCTGGTACCTGCCGCTACGGCGACTTTGACGGCTCGAACGATCGAATCATTGATTCTGATGCTGGCGATTATCTAAATGGTCTTGAAGCCATCACCGTCATGGCGTGGGTATATAACACAGCCTCCTTGTCAGGGAACGACCGGGGAATTTTCTTTACGGATGACCCCAGCGGAGGCAGAGATAACCGCCTTGGACTTCGCTATGACACCCAGGGTTTTTTTGGCAACGGCAGTAACGTCATCAAGGCCAGTGTGTTCACAGACGAATGTAACCTGAACCAGGAATGTCTGCAGGTCGAGACGGTTTCAGGTCAGATGGTCCAGAACCAGTGGCAGCACATAGCGATGACCTGGACCACCGATGGTGAGATAAAGGTTTTCGTCAATGGAGCGCAAACAGGTACATCCGGTACGCAAGGGACCGGGGGAACAGGAGCCCTCGCCGGTATGGAACGGCTTGAGGTCGGGTTCGGCGCCAAGGGACAGCGCTGGCAAGGGGGCATTGATGAGTTCCGTATTTTCGGGGTTGCTCTAACCGAAGCGGAAATTATGACTGAAATGAATCGGGCGTTTCCCTGTTCCGGCTTCGGCCCCAATCATATTCGCCTGACCCATCCCGGGCAGGGGCTAACTTGCTCTCCGGCGGAAGTAACTGTCGAGGCCTGTGCTAACGAGGATTGTTCAACGCTGTTCGGTGATCCCGTGGAGGTAACGTTTAGTTCGCCTGCCAATAGCTGGGTGCCGAACCCGGTGACGGTCACCGGCCAGACTGATGTTCAGTTGAACGTCACTCAACCAGACACGGTCACCCTGGCAGCAAGCGCCTCCCCAGCTGCCCAGAACCCCACGCGTTGTTTCAGCGGTGGTTTGGAGACCTGTGAGCTCACGTTCCTTGATTCCGGCTTCGTGGTTGATGTGCCGGATCATGTTTCCGGATCGCTGGTCAGTGCCAGCATTGCGGCCGTTCGAAAGGATGAGGAAACAGAGCGCTGTGTGCCCGGTTTCTCCGATGAGACCAAAGAGGTTTCACTGTGGTCTCAATACAGCAACCCTTCAAGCGGAACCTTGTCTGTTTCAGTCGATGGCACCGCAATTTCGACATCCGCGCAGGGAAATATACGAAGTCTTGAATTCGATAGTGGCGGTGTTGCGGACTTTGAGCTCCGATATCCCGATGCCGGTCGGATTTCGCTGAATGCCCGTCACGATGGCATTGGTGAGAGCGAGGGGCTCATAATGACCGGTTCCGGGAACTTTGTTGCCAGGCCGGCCTATTTCAGCCTCGATATTCCGGGGAATCCGGCGGCTACTGGTGTGGCAGATGGCAACGTGTTCCGCAGCGCGGGTGAGGCATTTTCGGTAACGGTTTCGGCGCGGAATGTTGACGATGAGATTACGCCGAATTTTGGCAGAGAGTCCGCGCCGGAAAGTGTCGCGCTAACACCTTCACTGGTGGCTCCTGTTGGTGGATTCTTGCCACCCCTTGGCGGAGCGTTTGGAATTTTTGGAGAGGACTGCAATGGCGAAGCCGCTCAGGGGGGGTCGGCCTGCGGCGAATTCAACTGGCCAGAAGTTGGCATTATCAGCCTGGAGCCATCTCTTGTCAGTGGAGCCTATCTGGCCAGTGAGAATGTTTCCGGAAATGCAGTTGCCAACGTAGGTCGGTTTGCCCCGGCAGACTTTGACATCCAGATCGTCGATGTCGGCGGTGTGGAACCGTACTGCTCAGCCGCAAACAGTTTTGCCTACATCGGCCAGGATCTTGGTTGGTCACCTGGCTCGGAACCTCTTCTAGAGGTCCGGGCTCTTGCGGTGGGTGGAACCGTAACCCGAAACTATACATCGGGTAGTTTCCTGCGGTTGGACAGTACCGGGATTGACCGGCTGCCAGCCGTTGCAGACGAGGTAGCCTCAGGTACTGAGGGAGCGCTGCTTCCGGTGAGTGCAACGCTTGATCCGATGGCTCGCTCGGTATTTTCGCCGGGAGTGATGCGATTTACCTTCAGTGGAGCGGATGCATTCCGTTATCTGAAAGAACCCACATCTCGGATCGCTCCGTTTGTTCCCGATTATCGGATTGCGCTTAATGACGTGACAGATCTGGACGGCATCAGCTCTACTCAGCCCGCCCTGTCTTTGCGGCCGAACTTTGGCTTTGATCTGCGCTATGGGCGGATCGCTCTTGAAAACGCGTTCGGCCCGGAAACGCTGCCGTTGATCGTTCCGATCTTTGCCCAGTATTTTGACGGCAACAGGTTTGTGACCAATGCGGATGAGAGCTGCTGGGTGTTCAATCTGCCGGGTGATACAGATCTGGATTTTTCCGGCTCGGCACTCAGTGATGGGGATACCAGTGTTTCAACGGTGGTTGATGGGCAAATGCTGGAAGGCTCGGTTTTGCCCGGCGACAGGTTGATACTTTCAGCGCCCGGTGAGGGCAAATCAGAGGCGCCGGGGAACCGAGGTATCGTTGTGGAAATGGACACCCCTGACTGGTTAAGGGACTTTTGGGATGATGTTCTGCCGAACGACCTGGTTAATCCGTCGGCGTTGGCGACTTTCGGCGTCTACCGCGGAAATGACCGGATCATCTATTGGCAGGAAGTCCTGGAATGACGAGACAAAAAAAGGGGCAGATGAAAGTTTAATCTGACCCCAATACATCAACGAACCCCGGCGGTTCGCCAATCGTCAATCGTCTTCGTGTTCCGGATGATCCATTCCCAGTTCGTTGATCTTCCGGGTCAGCGTGTTCCGGCCCCAACCCAGCAGTATTGACGCATCACGGCGTCTGCCACCGGTGTGCTTCAGGGCTGTTTCAATCATGATTTTCTCGAACTCTGGTACAGCCGTATCGAGAATGCCTTTCTTGCCCCGCTTGAGTTCCTGTTCGGCCCAGTTTTTCAGGCCTTCCTGCCAGGTTGTTCCCGTGGTGGGTGTCTCTGCCTGGTGCAGCAACTCGGGGGGCAGGTCGTCAATGTGGATCTCGCGACCGCTGGCCATCACGGTCAGCCATCGGCAGGTGTTCTCCAGCTGGCGGACGTTGCCGGGCCAGGGCAGGGTGGTGAGGTATTCTTCGGCCTCTTCGCGCAGGATCTTGGGTTCAACCGCCAGTTCCTTCGCAGCGCGCTTCAGGAAGTGCTGCATCAGTCTCGGGATGTCTTCCCGGCGCTCGGCCAGTTTGGGTAGATGCACCCGAATAACGTTGAGGCGGTGGAAAAGATCTTCCCGGAAGGTGCCGGCCTGTACCAGCTTTTCCAGATCTTGGTGAGTGGCGGCGATGATGCGCACGTCTACCTTGATGGGCGTTGTGCCACCCACGCGGTAGAATTCGCCATCAGCCAGAACCCGCAACAGTCGGGTCTGGGTATCGGCGGGCATGTCGCCGATTTCATCCAGAAACAGGGTGCCGCCGTTGGCCTGCTCGAACCGGCCCTGGCGGGCGGCGCCGGCACCGGTAAAGGCGCCTTTTTCGTGGCCAAACAGTTCGGATTCAATCAGGTCTTTCGGAATGGCGGCCATGTTCAGGGCAATGAACGGGTGGTTGGCCCTGGGGCTGTGGTTGTGCAGTGCCTGGGCTACCAGTTCCTTGCCTGTGCCGCTTTCGCCGTTAATCAGAACGGTAATGTTGGAGTGGGAAAGCCGGCCAATGGCTCGGAAAACTTCCTGCATGGCCGGTGCTTCACCGATGATTTCGGCGTTGCGTTGGGCCATTTCGGCTTGGGGCTCACCACTGGCCCGTTTCTCGTGGCTATGGGCCACAGCGCGTTTGACCAGCGCCACAGCATCATCCACATCGAACGGTTTCGGGAGGTATTCGAACGCACCGGTCTGGTAACTGGTCACAGCGCTTTCCAGATCCGAGTGCGCGGTCATGATGATGACGGGCACGTCCGGGTGAACGTCCACGATCTGGGAAAGCAGGGTGATGCCGTCGATGCCCGGCATCCGGATATCGCTCACGATAGCATCCGGCTGTTCGTGTTCCAGCCGCATCATGATGCTCTCACCACTTTCAAAAACTCGGGGCTGCATACCGGCCTGGTTAAGGGCGCGCTCCAGCACCCAGCGAATACTGCGGTCGTCGTCTATGATCCAGACGTTCGCCGGTTGGCTCATGGGGTGTCCTCCAGAGGCAGGAAGATGATGAAGTCGGTTCGGCCTGGCTCGCTTTCGCATTCAACCAGTCCGCGGTGTTGGCCGATGATGCTCTGGGTAATGGAAAGGCCCAGACCGGTGCCACTGGCACGGCCACTGATCATCGGATAAAAAATGTTCTGCACCAGCTCCGGCGGAATGCCGGGGCCATTGTCGATAACGTCGACCCGGCACACCAGCTTGTGGCGTCGGTTGCCAATGGTGAACTGACGCAGGGTGCGGGTGCGGAAGGTAATGGTCGGAGGCTCCTCGGAACTGTGACCGCCCTGGTTTTCGAAGGCCGCCTCCATAGCGTTCCGGGCAATATTCAGGAACGCCTGTATCAGTTGCTCTTTGTCACCCTTGAACTCTGGAATACTGGGGTCGTAATCCCGTTCAAAATTCAGGCGTCCTTTGCTTTCCGCCTCAAGCAGGGTGCCCACTCGCTCCAGAATTTCATGGATGTTGGTCGGGGCCAGCTTCAGCGCCTTGTTCGGACCCAGCATCCGGTCAACAAGGCTTCGGAGGCGGTCTGCCTCGTCAATGATGACCCGAGTGTATTCCCGCTGGTCTTCGCTATTGAGTTCCCGGTCGAGAAGCTGCGCCGCGCCCCGGATGCCCCCAAGCGGATTCTTTATCTCATGAGCCATGCCCCGAACCAGAATGCGGGTGGTCTCCTGCTGGGAGATGATGTCTTCCTCTCGGCTGATCCGCATCAGCCTGTCTCTGGGCTGGATTTCGATCAGTAGTTCCGTCGGTTCCAGACTGATGGGTGTTACGGAATAATCAACCGTAAGTCGGGAGCCACTGGTCAGCAGAAACTCGGCCTCCCTGCGAGTGTAGGATTGACCGTTCCTGACAGCGGCATAGAGGGTTTTCAGGGCGTCTTCGGATTCGACCAGAATGTCCCGGAAAGGTTGGCCCTGACTCCGGGTAATGCTGGTTTCAAACAGGCTTTCGGCGGCCGGGTTGAGATACCGGATAGTCAGGCTATCTTCGAGTACCAGGACAGCCGTAGTCAGGCTGTCGAGAATGCTCTTGTATTCGTTTTGCTGGGCCGGAGGCATTGCCATGCGTGAATCCCGTTGGTTCGACATCGTTTGACCTCCGGAGTTTTGCAAAAAACGAACCACTTTGAGCCAGTTTGGTAAACAAGTGGGCAAAGTGCGGGCAGAAGTGGGTATTGGCGCTGAAAAGTGCCGTAAGCTGGTGCAAAAGCAAAGAAGGCCTCTGATCAGTCGGGAAAACGCGCCCCGTTGCTGATCAGAGTATGGCTTTTTTCTGGTGCAGGCGCACTAAAATAGTGCGAACTATCTGGTGGGTCCGGCTAATTGAGAGCGGAAGGGCGGTGAACGGTGAAGGTAACCGGTGAGCCGGTTTTTACCTGAACCCCGTTTTCATCCACGATATGTGCCCGGGCTTCGTGGGTTCCACGGAACACGTTGTTGACGGTGATTGAGCCAGAGGAGCTCTGACCGACGGGTTGGCCGTCCAGGGTCACCTCGTATTTGTGGCCGGGCTGCAGGCCAGGGGTGCTGCGTACTTCGAACTGAACATCGCCGCTGCCACTGTGGAACGCCTGGTTGTTATCCGGATAGGCGAAAGAAACGCTTTCGTAGGCAGCGCCTTCCCGCTGAACTTCTTCCCGGAGCTTGTCGGTTTCCTGTACCACCTCTGGCTTGGGCAGGGTGATTGTGGTTACCGGCTTGACCTCCACCGCTTCAGAGCCTTCGCTGGGCTCGTCAGAGTAGGTCACGTTGCCGTAGGAATCGACATTGCGGTACACCTCGGCACAGACCGGAGTTACCAGAAAAAACAGAAGGCCGGCACACAATCCAGACTTTGGATTCATAAGCTCACCTGTTATTGGGTTTCCTCGATTATCGGCGGGGCCCGGGGTGTTTTCAACGCCTGTCGCCCGGATGTTGGTTACATATCGTTAAGGGCTGCAGGCACTGTGCTATCGCTCACAAAAAAAGCCCCGCACATTGGCGGGGCTTGTCTGCTTCTCCTCTAGAGAGAGGTTTTAGCAGGAGTAGTACAGATCGAACTCGACCGGATGTGTGGTCATGTTCAGTTTTTCTACTTCGCCACGCTTCAACTCTACGTAGCCTGCGATCATGTCTTCAGTAAAGACGCCGCCACGGGTAAGGAACTCATGGTCCGCTTCCAGGCAGTCCAGTGCTTCAGAGAGCGTTTCAGCGACGGTCGGAATGCTGAGTGCCTCTTCCTTGGGCAGGTCGTACAGATCCTTGTCCATGGCATCGCCAGGGTGGATCTTGTTCTGGATGCCGTCGAGGCCAGCCATCATCAGTGCCGCAAACGCGAGATACGGGTTGGCTGATGCATCCGGGAAGCGCACTTCGATGCGACGCGCCTTCGGGCTGTTTACATACGGAATCCGGATGGAAGCGGAGCGGTTACGGGCCGAGTAGGCCAGCATTACCGGCGCTTCGAAGCCCGGAACCAGACGCTTGTAGGAGTTGGTGGAGCTGTTGGTGAAGGCGTTGATGGCCTTGGCGTGCTTGATAACACCACCGATATAGTACAGCGCCGCTTCGCTCAGGCCTGCGTAGCTGTCACCGGCAAACAGGTTCTTGCCGTCTTTGCTCAGGGACATATGAACGTGCATACCGGAACCGTTGTCACCGACTACGGGCTTCGGCATAAAGGTCGCTGTCTTGCCGTAGGCGTGCGCCACATTGTGAACGCAGTACTTCAGAATCTGAACTTCGTCAGCCTTGCGTGCCAGGGTGTTGGCGCCAACGCCGATTTCACACTGGCCGGCAGTGCCGACTTCGTGGTGGTGTACTTCGATGTCCAGGCCCATGGATTCCATGGCGGCACACATGGCACCACGCAGGTCGTGCAGGCTGTCAACCGGCGGAACCGGGAAGTAACCGCCCTTCACGCCCGGGCGATGGCCAATGTTGTTGCGATCGAAGTCTTCGCCGGAAACCCAGGCGGCTTCCTCAGAGTGGATGTGGTACATCGCGCCCTGCATGTCTACGTTCCACTTTACGGAGTCAAAGACGAAGAACTCCGGCTCCGGGCCAAACAGGGCGCCGTCGGCGATGCCAGTAGACTTGAGATATTCTTCTGCACGACGGGCAACAGAGCGCGGATCACGCTCGTAACCCTGCATGGTAGAAGGCTCTACGATGTTGCAGGTGATGTTCACGGTGGTTTCTTCGGTGAATGGATCGAGTACAGAAGTCTCGTCGTCCGGCATCAGGATCATGTCGGATTCGTTGATGCCTTTCCAGCCCGCGATGGAAGAGCCGTCAAACATTTTGCCGTCTGCGAAAAAGTCTTCATCTACTTCTGTGGCAGGCAGTGTTACGTGCTGCTCTTTACCGCGGCTGTCAGTGAAGCGCAGGTCAACCCATTTGACTTCGTGTTCTTTGATCAAATCAACTGTCTTGGACATTGTGCATGCTCCGTAAGTTAAACCGCACAGGCGGCTGTATTCATGTTCGTGGCGCCGGATCGCCCGTGGTAACGGGTTCCGATCTGTTTCTCAGGTTTGCGCAGCTTAGCAAATGCTGTTGCGTCTTACCTGTAAATTTCGGCTGAATTCGATAAAGCAAGGCGCTTGCCAATTTTTAGGGCATGCTCCAGAACGGCGCAACTGCAAGGGTTTGGGGCACATTAGAAGGAAAATGCTCGCTCTGTGGTGAAAAGCTGCACTCAAATGGTGCACCTTGTTGGTGCGTTTATTGGATTCTTGCCCCGATCAGGTGCATTCTCTTCGAATATAGAATAGGCGTTTTTCTTCATATTAACGACACAGACTTTTCGCTATACTGCGCGCCGCTTCATTTTTTACCCTGTTATTTCTTGATCACAGATCGGAAAGCACCATGCAGGGTGCCGGGCAGCCAGCTCCGGTGAATGAGTTCATTTTACGGATTTGAGACGGCATGTGCTGGGATTCCCCCTGCGAACGACCTTCTCAGGTCATTGAGTGCATGCCGCAGGAATATTTTTGTGATTGAAAAACTTCGTAATATCGCCATTATCGCCCACGTTGACCATGGTAAAACCACGCTTGTCGACCAGCTTTTGCGCCAGTCAGGCACTTTGGAGCGCAAAGAGCTCGATAGCGAGCGGGTCATGGATTCCAATGATCAGGAAAAAGAGCGGGGCATTACCATTCTGGCAAAAAACACCGCCCTGAAATGGAATGGCTACGACATCAACATAGTCGATACCCCGGGCCACGCTGATTTTGGCGGTGAGGTTGAGCGGGTCATGAGCATGGTGGATTGTGTGCTGCTGGTAGTCGACTCTATCGATGGCCCCATGCCCCAGACCCGTTTCGTTACCCAGAAAGCGTTTGCCGCGGGTCTTCGCCCGATTGTAGTGGTAAACAAGATCGACCGCCCGGGTGCGCGCCCTGATTGGGTGGTGGATCAGGTATTCGACCTGTTCGACAACCTCGGTGCCACCGATGATCAGTTGGACTTCCCGATCGTGTTTGCTAGTGCTCTGAATGGCATTGCCGGAATGGATCACGAAAACCTGGATGACAACATGGATGCCGTGTTCCAGGCGATTGTTGATCACGTACCCGCTCCGAATGTTGATCCGGACGGCCCGTTCCAGATGCAGATCTCCCAGCTGGACTACAACAGCTTTCTCGGTGTTATCGGCATCGGCCGCATCATGCGCGGCAAGGTCAAGACCAATTCGCCGGTCACAGCCATTGGCGCCAACGGCAAGAAGCGTAACGGTCGTATCCTCAAGATTATGGGGCACTCCGGTCTTCAGCGTGTTGAAGTCGACGAAGCTCAGGCTGGCGATATTGTCTGTGTCAGTGGCATGGACGAGCTGCTCATTTCCGACACGCTTTGTGATCAGGCGAACGTTGAGGCGCTGCCGGCGCTGACGGTGGATGAGCCGACCGTTTCCATGACCTTTCAGGTCAACGATTCGCCCTTTGCCGGCAAGGAAGGCAAGTACGTTACCAGCCGGAACATCAAGGAACGCCTGGAAAAGGAGCTGCTGCACAACGTTGCGTTGCGCGTTGAAGAGGGCGACTCCGCGGACAAGTTCAAGGTATCCGGTCGTGGCGAGTTACATCTGTCTGTACTGATTGAAAATATGCGTCGCGAGAACTTTGAGCTGGCGGTTGGCCGTCCGGAAGTTGTTATCCGCGAAGTTGACGGCGTGAAGCAGGAACCATACGAGAACGTCATTGTTGATATCGAGGAGCAGCATCAAGGCGCCGTCATGGAGCAAATGGGGCTGCGCAAGGGCGACCTGACCAACATGGTTCCGGATGGCAAGGGCCGGATGCGCTTGGACTATACAATTCCAGCCCGGGGCCTGATTGGTTTCCGGAATACCTTCCTGACCATGACTTCAGGCACTGGCATCCTGACTTCGACTTTCAGCCACTACGGCCCGATCAAAGTTGGCGATGTAACCAGTCGCCAGAACGGTGTCATCGTGTCCATGGCTACGGGTACCGCTTTTACCTACTCTCTGGAAACGCTGCAGAGCCGTGGCAAGCTGTTCCTGGATCCGGGGCAGGAAATCTATGAAGGGCAGTTGTGTGGCATCCATAGCCGTGACAATGACCTGGTGGTCAACCCCACCAAGGCCAAAAAGCTCGACAACATGCGTGCATCTGGCAAGGATGAAGTCATTGGTCTCGTGCCGCCGATCAAATTCACCCTTGAGCAGGCGCTGGAGTTTATTGATGACGACGAGCTGGTAGAAGTGACCCCGAAGTCCATCCGGCTGCGCAAGAAGCTCCTGACTGAAAACGAGCGCAAGCGCGCCAATAAGAAATAATCGTCCGGCTCTTATTGAGTTTGGGGATGCAAGGGCTGGATGAACGTTTCATCTGGCCTTTTTTTTATGGGCTGAGCTAAACTCCGGTTAAATCCTCTACGCGGAGCGCTTCATGCTCACCCTGTACCCGGAAATCAAACCGAACGCCCAGCACCGTATTGTCGTTGATCCGCCTCACGAGCTTTACGTTGAGGAAAGCGGGAATCCTGGCGGGATACCGGTGCTTGTAGTTCATGGTGGTCCGGGGGGCGGGTGTGAGGATTATCACCGTCGCTTCTTCGATGCTGAAAGATTCCGGATTATCCTTATGGATCAGCGCGGCGCCGGACGGTCTACTCCGCTGGCAGAGCTTGAGGGCAACAGCACGGGCAAGCTGGTTGAAGATATGGAAGTGGTACGTTCCTTCCTTGGTATCGAGAAGTGGCTTCTGTTTGGTGGCAGTTGGGGGTCGACTCTGAGTCTGGTTTATGCCCAGGCTCATCCTGAGAGAGTCTCCGGCTTGGTTCTTCGGGGTGTTTTTCTCTGTCGGCCCCGGGATATTCACTGGTTTTATCAGGAGGGAGCGAGCCGGGTGTTCCCGGATTACTGGTCTGACTTCGAGGCGCAGATTCCGGAAACTGAGCGGGATAACATGGTGGCGGCCTATTATCGCAAACTGACGAGTTCCAACGAGCTGGAACAGATCCAGGCGGCCAAAGCCTGGTCCGTCTGGGAGGGCAGGTGTGCGACGCTGCAACCAAACCCCAGGGTGGTTGAGCACTTTGGCCATCCTCATGTTGCCATCGCCCTGGCCCGCATCGAGTGCCACTATTTCATGAACTCTGGCTTTCTTGAACCTGACCAGATCATTCGCGATGCAGGCCGCCTGGCGGACATCCCCGGGATAATTATTCACGGACGATACGACATGGTCTGTCCGTTGGATAATGCCCTGGCGCTAAGCAAGGCCTGGCCGGAAGCGGAATTCCAGATCATTCGCGATGCGGGTCACTCCGCTTCCGAGCCAGCCATTGTCGATGCCCTTATTCGCGGTGTTGAGTCCGTTGTTGCGAAAACTGAAAAAAGTGCAGGCTGAATTCCGCTTTCAGGGTTGCGGCCGGTAATCGCCATGGATACACTCTTGCCCGATCTTGATTTTTGCTTGTTCAATCATCCTTAAGGCAGTTGATGAAAGGATTGATCCAGCGAGTTTCGCAAGCCAGTGTTACCGTGGACGGTGAGCAGATAGCCTCGATCGACACAGGTCTTTTGCTGTTGCTGGGTGTCGAAAAAGGAGATGGCGAGTGCGAGGCAAGGGAACTATGCCGAAAAATCCTCACTTACCGTGTGTTTCCCGATGATGCAGGGCGGATGAACCGCAGTCTGCTGGATATCGGTGGTTCCCTTCTTGTTGTTCCACAGTTTACCTTGGCGGCCGATACCTCTTCTGGAGCCAGGCCTGGTTTTTCCCTTGCTGCGGATCCGGATGTTGCCAACATGCTATACGAATCATTTGTGGAAGATGTGAGATCCCGTTTGGGTTCAGACAAGGTGGGTGAAGGCAGGTTTGGCGCAGATATGAAGGTTGGCTTAACGAACGACGGGCCTGTTACCTTCATGCTTGAGATTGGACAAAGGCGCGGATAGGTAGTTGCACTAGTATTGTGCGCAGGTCGTTATGCTGTTCTGCAATGGTGCGAAAATCTCATGTGGGACCTTGCTGGCAAGCGGTTTTTGGGGTTTAACTTTCTGTTAATAAAGACTAAATGAAAATCTGGCCTCGGATTTGAAGTGCAACTGTAACGCATCTCACGAGCGCTAAAGTGCATAAATAATTGCGTTACTGGTGCCAAAAGAGCTAAGAATGCGGCGCAGTTAATTTGCAAAATGAGAATGATTGTATTAAAACAGTTTCATCATCCAAAGCTTTAAGAAAGCTCGATAAGTGATTGAGCTGTATAGATCTGAAATCTGTCGGATTTATTCGAAAAAGAAGAAAAGTTACTTCTTTGTCATAAAACTGACATAGGGGTAACGCAGAATCGGCCTCATCCAGCCTGACTGGTGAAGCCTTACAAAATCGGGATAAGAGCCCGTCGCTAAAACCTGAGTTAACTCAAAAGGAAGACGCAACATGAAAAAAACGCTCATCGCATCTGCTATTGCAGCCGCTACTTTCTCTGGTAGTGCTTTCGCGCAGTCTGAGATGTCCGCATCCGAACTGGCCGCCAAGATGGATTCCATGCCGTCAGTTTACGGTAACATCCAGTACGCACTCATCTACGACGATGTGAAAGGTGGAGACAACGGCGTCGATCACCGTGACAACGGCTCAACTTTGGGAATTAAGCACGACCACGAAATCGCACCGGGTATCACTGGTTTCTTCAAGCTCGAGCTCGAAGGCATTGACGCGGACGACAAAGCCGCAAGTTCCGGTATCGATGCTCTGGATGAGGCCTACATCGGTGTGAAAGGTGACAGCTTCGGCCAAGTCTGGATCGGCTCAGACGACTCTACCTACGAGTCTGCGATTGACACCATCGCTAACTTCTACGAGGCTGCTGACCTGAGCATCGGTGGTAGTTACACCACCGGTGAAGGCGACATGATTCAGTACATGACTCCGTCTTTTGGCGGCCTGACTCTTGGCGCTGCTGTTCAGGTTAATGGCGACGGCACCACTGGCGGTAAGTCCTATCCGTATCAGCTGGCGGCGATTTATGCTCTGGATAACCTGGAGCTGGCTGTGGCCATGGACTCCAATGATGGCTCTACCGGTTACTCCAGCAACGGCCTGGATCCTGTCGGCAACAACGAAAACACCTATGGTGTTCGTGGTACCTTCAGCGCCGGTGACCTGAGCTTCACTGGTGAATACCAGACTCGTAAAGATGTAGGCGACGTTTACGGCGTTCAGGGCGTTTACGTGATGGGTGCAAATCAGTTTGCACTGTCTTACGAAGCGTTCAGTGCTGATAACAATGGTGTCGACAACAACACCATTACTCTGCAGGCGTTGCACAACGTTTCCAACCACATGTACGTCTACTTTGAAGGCTACCTGGGTGGTGGTGACGACAACGCTTATGGCGTCGCCGATGAGAGCGAAGCCTCTGTCGCAGCTCTCGGTGCCGTTTACTACTTCTGATAAGCCAATGGGCTAATCTGGTTGTAGCTTGAAAAGCTGGCGATTTTAGGACCGCCGGCTTTTTCATTGGAAAAAATAAGTCCCGGTGAAGATAATAGATTTGTGAAGATTTAATATAACGTAATAACGAAACAAAGGATTAAGAGTTATGAATAAAACGCTCATTGCATTTGCTGTTGCAGCCGGTACGTTCTCTGGCGCAGCCATGGCCCAAGCCGAAATGTCTGCTGCTGAGCTGGCCGCAAAAATGGATTCAATGCCGTCTGTATACGGCAACATCCAGTACGTGCTGAAGCACACCAACGTTGATGGCGCCGGTTCAACCTTAGAGCACGCCGACAACGGCTCTACTCTGGGCATCAAGCACGATCACGAAATTGCACCGGGCATTACCGGTTTCTTCAAGCTTGAACTGGAAGACATCAACGCTGACGACAAAGCAGGCAGCATGGGCATCAACGGCCTGGACGAAGCCTACATCGGTGTTAAGGGTGATAGCTTTGGTCAGGTATGGGTCGGTTCAGATGATTCCATCTATGAGCGCGCGGTAGACGAAGTTGCTCAGTTCCACGAAGTGGGATCTGACATTGGCTTCAACTACGACACTGGCGAAGGTGACATGGTTCAGTACATGACCCCGAGCTTTGGTGGTGTGACCATCGGAGCCGCGGTTCAGGTAAACGGCGACGGTGATGCTCAGGTTTCCAAGAAATCCTACCCGTGGCAGCTTGCCGCAATGTACGAATTGGATGCCCTGGAACTGGCTTTCGCAGTTGACTCCAATGACGGCGGTCGTCCCGATGGCATTAACAACGAAAACTCCTACGGTCTTCGTGGTAGCTACAACCTTGACAATCTGCGCCTGACGGCCTCTTACGAGACCCGTAAGGACGTTGCTGATGTAATCGGTTTGATGGGTGTATACACCATGGGCGCCAACCAGTTCGCGCTGTCGTACCAGCTCCGTGAGGACGATACTGCAGCTGGTGACCAGAACGACACCATCATCCTGCAGGCGCTTCACAACCTCTCTGACCACATGTATGTTTATTTCGAAGGTTACCTGTCTGGTTCAGACGATGCCGGTGAATACCCGCTGGAAGGTGCGTCTGGTGATAAGCAGTCCATCGCATCCGTCGGTGCTGTTTACTACTTCTGATCAGCAAACTGGTTAATCCGGTAGTATGAAAACCGGCGACCTCTGGGTCGCCGGTTTTTGCGTTTATGAATCCCGAAAAATAGGTCCGTTGAAATGGCTACCGAACTGGAAATCAAACTCAGTGTTTCGGACGATGCACAGTCGCGAGCAGTGGAATGGTTATCAGCTCGCCCTGAAGTGCAACCCGGCAAGACCAAACCCCTGGTCAATCGCTATTTTGACACGCCCGATGCCGATCTGAATCAGGCCAGAGCTGCCCTGAGGGTCCGCAAAGCCGGCAATGATTACATCCAGACCCTGAAAACCCGGGGTGAATTCGTTGATGGCGCTCACCGGCGCGAAGAGTGGGAGTGGCCGGTTGCCGGTCCGGAGCTGGATTTATCGTTACTGAAAGCAACTCCGCTAAAATCTGAGCTGGACCTAAGCAGTCTTCAAGTGGTGTTCGAGACCAACTTTCAGCGGCAGGAACTGTGGCTGGAAGATGGCGAGACTTTGATAGAGGTGGCCGTCGATTCCGGCACTGTTGCCGGTAATGAGGCAAGCTGGCCCCTGCACGAAGTGGAGTTTGAGTTAAAGAAAGGTGACGGCTCAAGGCTGGTGGCGTGGGCACTCGAGCTGGCCCGGGAGGTGCCGGTTTTCCTGAATCTTGTGAGCAAGGCCGAGCAGGGCTATTTTCTTGCTGGTCTTTATCGCCCTGAGCTGCCGAGTGGAAATGATCCGCTGACAGTCACAGCCTTTCTCAAGGCATTGGGAACCTGCTGGCTGCTGGACAGGCCGTTTCCTGTAGACCGGTATGATTTGTCGCTTGTAGCGGAGGCAGCCGGTGCCGCAGGGTGCGACGCGATCTGGGAGCATGTGATTGGACAGCTGGCAGAGGTGGGCTCTGTCCGTCAGCTCGCCGCAGGCGCGACGGAGCTCGGCGTTCTCCAATTGCGGCTGGCCACTACCGAGCACTAACGATTGGGTTGCAAAGCCAGGCGGTCTCTAGCTGGTTGAGTTGTTCTTTGCCGGCTCCTCGGCTTCGCCGGTTTCCCGGGCTGCGGAATGAGCGCGCCACTGCTTCAGGAAAGCCCTGTATCGTTCCAGCGCTTCCTCCACCACAGAAACCTCCGGCGTTTCGGCGGATTTAACCAGGACAATCAGACCTTTACCTTCAATTTCCTCGTTGGTCGGCGGGTGGCAGATGACTTCATTGTCGTCGTCAATGTAGGCGAGCGCCGTCCCTATGCCATGTCGTACCAGAGCGCTGACAATATCCGCCCAATTCAAGTCGTCCAGTTTCAGGTCGTACCGGTGGGGGTGGTCATGTTCGTAATTGAACAGATCTTCCAGGACCTTCTCGGAGCCGGGCGCTACAACGGAGCGGACCATAATTTCGGGATACGTTCGAACCGGGCGAATGATGGTTCGAACACCGAGTGCTTTGAATCGTCCCCGGTTCTGGTCGTTGACGCATTCGACGATGGTGTGGTTTCCGAGATTCAGTTCCGTCAATCGATGGGCAATGTCGAAGGTCAGGCTATCGGAATAGGGGTCGGCTTCGTCGGCCGCGAGCACGATGATATGCCTCGCACTGCCGGCGTGAACCGCTTTCAGCGCTTCAGGATCAAAGCCTGCACCGTGGTAGTGCACCACTCCGATGTCGGAGAGTTCGGTGGGCAGTCCCATCGGAAACTGACGAGTCAGGATCATGATAGGAATGGTCTCGTAGCCCGGAATCGCCCGAATCTGGGAGGCGAATCTCATGAAATACTGATCGCCGCCATGTTGGGGGGTGTTAATGATGATGATGTGGTCATTCATTTTATAGATCCACCTTCCTGACAAAATGCGTTCCCGGCGGTAGAACCGGTATTCGATATAGTCGCTGACGATCAGGGTCAGCAAGGTAATTGAAGTGATAAACATCAGCACAATGGTGCTGAACCGCCCGATCATGGTCTGGGGCGCATAATCGCCGTAGCCAACGGTCACCAGCGTGGTCATGGTCAGCCAGGCGGCTTCAAATAGTGAGAGGTCCTCAGCCGCCCAGATGATCAGAACCTGGACCGACAGCAGCGCGCCCAGTATCGCGAACAGGCGCTTCATCCGGCTCCGAATCAGTCCACCCATGGGCAGGTGGGTTTCCTGATGCTCCGGATTCAGTGGGCGGCGGTTTCGTTGCATCCGTGTCGGTGGCCTGTTCAGTTGCGGGGAAGTTCGTTATACAGTACCGGAAATATAACAGACAGACAGGGGATTGTATTATGTCCGAGCCTTGGCACAGGCTTCCGAAACCGTTGGCGGATGATGTCGCCGGGTGTTGGCAATCGGTGTTTTCGGACGGAGTTCCGGCCTGGTTAACCTCATCGGAAGGTATGGATGACGCCGTGGTGGCCACTGCGATCTCCCGCAGCCTGTTCCTGCGCCAGACTCTGGAGCGCCATTCAGGCCAGATTCAGGCCCTGATGGGCTCCCGTTCGCTGACGGAGCCCACCACTGCGGAATACCTCAAAAATCGGTGGCAGGAGTATCTTTCTGAGGTTGATGGTGAACCTCGGTTGCATTCGGCCCTCAGGCAATTCCGCATGGAGACCCAGTTCCGGATCATATGGCGGGATCTGATGCGATGGGCGGACCTGGCTGAGACCATGGCGGCGACGAGTGCATTTGCCGACATCTGTATTGATGGAGCGCTCAGCTGGCTATACCAGGACGCCTGCCAGCAATACGGTACGCCTCGAGGTGCTGACCCGGTAACCGGCCAGGAAACCGACCAGAGAATGGTGGTTCTGGGTATGGGCAAGCTGGGTGGTCGGGAGCTGAACGTCTCTTCGGACATTGATCTTATCTTTGCCTTTCCGAGCAAGGGGGAAACCGTCGGCGGGCGTCGTTCTCTGGATAATCAGCAGTTTTTTGTTCGGTTGGGGCAGCGGCTGATCCAGGCACTGGACCAGATAACGGCAGATGGTTTCGTATTCCGGGTGGATATGCGTCTTCGTCCCTACGGCCAGAGCGGTGCGCTGGCCCTGAGTTTTGCGGCGCTGGAGACCTACTACCAGGATCAGGGGCGGGATTGGGAGCGTTACGCCATGGTCAAAGCCCGGGTGGTGGCTGGCGATCAAAGGGCGGGTGAGGCACTCATGGAAACTCTGCGCCCCTTCGTGTATCGCAAGTATATTGATTTCAGTGCTTTCGAGTCCCTGCGCAGTATGAAGGCCATGATTGGCCGGGAGGTGCGCCGAAAGGGGCTCGAAAACAATATCAAGCTGGGCAGCGGCGGTATCCGCGAAATCGAGTTTGTAGTCCAGGCGTTCCAGCTCATTCGAGGCGGCCGGGACAGGGAGCTCCAGCAGCGGGAGCTGCTGGTTATTCTGAAAGAACTGGAAGAACTCGAGCTTTTGCCGTCGCCGGTGGTTCGTGAGCTTCGCGACGCTTATGTGTTCCTGAGAAACCTGGAGCATGCGCTCCAGGGTATGGAAGACAAACAAACCCAGTTGCTGCCGGACGATGAGCTCTCCCGGACGCGGGTAGCCACGATCATGGGTTTCGAGACCTGGCAGGCGTGTGAGAAGAGTCTCACAGAGCACCGGGAACGCGTCGCTACCCATTTTGCCAATATCATCACGACTGAAGACGACGAAGATGGGGGGCAAGAGTCCCTTGAAGAAGGATGGTTCGAACTTTGGCTGTCCGAAATGGAGGAGGCTGCCGCCGCCGATTGGCTGAAGTCCCAAGGGTATGAAGACCCTGACACGACGCTGGCGGAGCTGGCTGAACTTCGTGAAAACCGGACCGTGCAGAATCTCCAGACCCAGGGGCGCAGACGCCTCAATCAGTTTATGCCCATGTTGCTTGAGGCGCTCACCCAGGTTGAAAACCCTTCCGAGACGTTCTCCAGGGTATTGCAGTTGGTAGAAGCGATTCTGCGGCGCACGGCCTACATGGTGTTACTGCTGGAAAACCCGGGTGCCTGTACCCAGTTGGTCCGGTTGTGCAGTGAGAGCCCCTGGATTGCCCGGCAGCTGGCGGAAACGCCGCTCCTGCTGGATGAGCTTTTGAATGCAGAGAGCCTATACAGCCCGCCCGCAAAAGCAGAATTGCAGGATGATTTGCGCCAGCAGATGCTGCGGATTCCATTTGAGGATCTGGAAGAGCAGATGGAGTCCCTGCGGCATTTCAAGAAAGCCCATATCCTGCGGGTGGCGGCGTCCGAACTGAAAGGCACATTGCCGTTGATGAAGGTCAGTGACTACCTGACCTGGATAGCCGAGGTGGTTCTGGATCACGTGGTGGACGTGGCCTTCGCCAACCTGGTCAGCCGCCATGGCTATCCACGCAGGGATGATGGTTCCGCCTGTGACACCGATTTTGCGATCATTGGCTATGGCAAGCTGGGCGGGATCGAGCTTGGCTATACCTCCGATCTCGATCTGGTGTTTGTGCACAAAGCCGACCCGGAGCTGGCCACCGACGGCGAAAAGCCCATCGACAATGCGGTTTTCTACACGCGGCTCGGACAGAGGATTGTCCACATCCTCAACACCCAGACACCCTCGGGGCAACTCTACGAAGTGGATATGCGTCTGCGGCCGTCCGGCAACTCGGGCCTGCTGGTCAGCACCCTGCAGGCTTTCGAAAAATATCAGCGCGAGGATGCCTGGACCTGGGAACATCAGGCGCTGTCCCGTGCACGGGGGGTTGCCGGATGCAGTGAAACTCTTCAAGCCTTTGAGGCCATTCGCCATGACATCCTTTGCCAGTCCCGTGATCGTGAGAAGCTTCGCAAAGAGGTGGTCGAAATGCGGGAGAAAATGCGCGCCAGCCTTGCCACTCCGGAAAGCCGGCAGGCCGAGGTGTTCCATATCAAGCATGATACCGGTGGCATCGTGGATATTGAGTTCATGGTCCAGTACCTGATGCTGGCCTGGTGCTCGGACCATCCAGAGCTGACCCAGTGGTCTGACAACATTCGCCAGATGGAAGAGCTGGGGCGCGCCGGCGTGATGGCGGTGGAAGATGCCGAAAAACTCAGGGAAACTTTCATCGCCCTTCGCTCCACCATCCACCGTCGGGCGCTTCAGAACCTCAATAGCCAGGTGGACGGCGATGCCTTCACTGAGGAGCGTGACTACATCCGCGCCATGTGGAAAAAAGTGATGATTGATGCCTGAGGCAAATTCAATTCCGGCAGATTTTCCTGCTAGAATGCCGGTTCCCCGAAAAACGCTTTTTTAGGAGCAATGAAGAATGTCGATGGCTGATCGCGATGGCGTTATCTGGATGGATGGTGAGATGGTTCCCTGGCGGGATGCCAAGACCCACGTCCTGACTCACACCCTGCATTACGGCCTGGGCTGTTTTGAAGGTGTGCGGGCCTACAATACCGCGAATGGCCCGGCTATTTTCCGCCTGAAAGAGCACACCGATCGACTGTTCCGTTCTGCCCACATCCTGAACATGAAAATGCCGTTCAGCAAGGACGAGATCAATGAGGCCCAGCGTGCAGCGGTACGTGAAAACAATCTGGACGAGGCCTACCTGCGTCCGATGGCGTTTCTCGGTTCCGAGGGCATGGGGCTGAGAGCCGATAACCTCAAGGTGCACGTAATGGTTGCGGCTTGGAGCTGGCCTTCCTATATGTCCCCGGAAGCGAAGGAAATGGGGATCAAAGTGCGCACGTCCTCATACACGCGCCATCACGTCAATATCACCATGTGCAAGGCCAAGGCGAACGGCAACTACATCAACTCGATGCTGGCCCTGAATGAGGCCATTTCTGGTGGTGCCGAAGAAGCCCTGCTGCTGGACAACGAAGGTTACGTTGCAGAAGGCTCCGGAGAAAATATCTTCATCATGCGTGATGGTGTGCTGCATACGCCTGAGCTCACCTCCTGCCTGGAGGGTATTACCCGTGCCACGATCATGGATTTTGCGCGTGAGCTCAACATTCCTATCAAGGAGCGCCGGATTACCCGTGATGAGGTCTACATCGCCGACGAAGCCTTCTTCACAGGCACAGCAGCCGAGGTGCTGCCGATCCGTGAGCTGGACGGCCGTGTGATCGGCGCCGGCAAGCGTGGCCCGGTGACCGAGAAGCTTCAGGCTATGTACTTTGATGCAGTCCAGGGCAAGCTGGCCGAGCACAGCGGTTGGTTGACCCACGTAAAAGGCTGATTCCAGAATAATCGCAGGCCGCCGTTTGCTGTTTCAGCCCGGCGGCTTTGTTATTTAACCCACCCTGTTTACTGGCGGGACGAGCAAATGGCAGACGTTATCAAGGTACCGGTATCTTTTGGCGAGGTGCTGGACAAAATCACCATTCTCGAAATCAAGTCCGAGCGCATCAAGGATGAAGCGAAGGTCAAAAACGTCCGGCTTGAACTGGATGAGCTGAGTGCCACCTGGGACGAGGCGGTAAAGGACAAGGCCGCTGAAATCGCAGATCTTCGCCAGCAACTGAAAGCGGTAAACGAAGAACTCTGGGTAATTGAAGACGACATTCGGGATCAGGAAGCGGCCCAGGACTTTGGTCCAAAATTCATTGCGCTGGCCCGCGCGGTGTATGTAACAAACGATAAACGCGCCGCTATCAAGAAAGAGGTCAATCTGGCCCTGGGGTCGCGTTTCGTGGAAGAGAAGTCCTACCAGGACTACACCGCCCGCAAGTGAAGCTCTGGGTCAGATAAACGCTCTCATCTGCACCCCTTGTTCAGTACCAGTAGGTCGGATTAGCAAAGCGTAATCCGACTAAGGTCTCAAACGGCGTCAAGTCACTCAGGCGCCGTTGCCGTTTCCAAGGCCGGATGAGCTGCAACCCACCGATCCAGCATATCCGTTGCATCCGCCACCGTGATCAGCTCCATCGCCCCCTCAAACTCTGCTTTCGCCCCCCACCGGGCCTGTTCCACCGTTTTGCCGGTGAACTTCTCCAGGGCTTCCGGGTAGCGATTCACACACCATCCCAAAGAATTATAGGGCCCAGAGCGGTAGGGATTGCTTGCCGCAAACAGCCCAAGCACGTCGGTGCCCATCGCACTGGCGATATGGGCCGGGCCGGTATCAGGGGCTACCACCAGATCGGCATGGGTCATCAGCGCCGTCAGTTGCTTCAGTGTGTCCTTGCCGCAGATGTTGTGGGCTTTTTCTTTCATTGCGGCTTCGATGGTGGCGCAATACTCGGCCTCAAAGGGGGCGGGGCTTCCCACCAGGATTACCCCCATTCCGTGCTTCTGTACCGCATGATCGGCCAGCTGTGCGTAGCGTTCTGAAGGCCAGTTTCGCAGGGTGTGGCTGGCGCATGGGCTGATCACAAGGTTTCTGCGATCCGCGGACAATTGCTCCCTCGCGAAATGATGGTCTGAGTCACTCAGCGGAATCTGCCAGCGCGGAGGGGCTGCTTCCAGACCCAAAGGCTCCAGGAAACTGGCTAGGCAGTCACGAACATGTTGCTGGGGCGCCGGTTTGATTCGGCGGTTGATGAAAAAACTGTGAAGATCCTTGCTACGGGCCCTGTCATAGCCAATCCTGACCTGGGCAGGGATGCAGGCAGCTGCGAGGTTGGCTCGAAACGCCACCTGCATATGAAGTAGCGCGTCGAATTTGCGACCCTGCATCTGTCTGCGAAGCTCAGCGTAGCCTTTGCGCCCGGCTTTTTTGTCGAAAACAATGAACTCAACACCGGGCAGATCGCCAACCAGCTTGGCTTCGATCTTGCCGATAACCCACGTGATCTTCACGTCGGGAAGTTGCTCCCGGAGGCTCAGAACGACAGGTATCACGTGGGTCACATCGCCAATGGCGGATAGGCGGAGAATGCAGATGGAGTTCATCGGGTATTGATCCGGTTCAGGTTATGGCCTGGTGCTGTGGAGCTTTGTCGGCAATCATTGGTAAACTGGCGGCCATTCTAACGCACTCGCGCGTGTCCGTCCCGGCGTGCGCAGCTTAGGCGTGTCTTCTTTCACTTTTTGGTGACCGGGTACCCAGCATGGTGGAGTCTGAAATCTGTATTCGGGAAAGGGCTTCGGCGATGCTGATTCACCCCGATTACGAGGGCAGAGTTACCGAAAACTGGTTCAACGCCGATGCCTGGGGCGATCAGGCCCGGCGGGTAAGTAGTGGCGGTCGCGGCGGTGCCTGGTTTTTGCAGGCCGGAGAAGACAGGTTGGTGCTTCGCGAATATCGCCGGGGTGGGTTGGTAGCGAAATTTGCGCGTTACGCCTATGCCTTCACCGGCGAGGAGAATGTGCGATCCTTTGCAGAATTCCGGTTGCTGAACAAACTGGTCAGCCAGGGGCTTCCCGTACCCCGACCAGTCGCCGCCTGGTACCGGAAACTGTCGCCGATTCAGTATCGGGCCGCCATCATTATTGAACGGTTGGAGAACACTTTGCCGCTGGCCGATCTTATTTCCGAGCTGGACGTTGATGCATGGGTGTCCATCGGAGAAACCATTCGTCGATTTCACGACGCCGGTGTCATGCATGCAGACCTGAACTGCTTCAATATACTGGTTCGGGGAGAGGAGTTCTTTCTGATTGATTTTGACAAGAGCCGGCTGATTACTACAGGCAATGCCCCGGCGGGCTGGAAAGAGGCCAATCTTGATCGCTTCTCGCGGTCGCTGGTGAAGGTGGCTGGAGAAGACGCCCGGGCGAAGGTCTGGAGTTACTTTATGAACGGATACAACAGGGGAATGGCCACTTGACCAATCCACGGCATGGCGGATCGCTTCCGTCGATTCTTTGTCTTACGGATGCGTGTGATCGTCCGGAGACTGAGCTCTTTATCGGCCTCAGGAAGGCCGGATTTGATGTCGACGTCATGTGTAACCCGAAGGGCAAGAATTATCAGCGTCTTGTCGAAGAGGGCATGGTTGCCTGTCCCATGGCCTTGAAGAACCGCTTTGACAAAGAAGGCACCGAGTCCATCCGCCAACAACTGGCGAAGAAAAACTACGAGGTCATCCATGCCTACAATCCCCGGGCCCTGGCCTGCGGATTACGCGCTTCCAGGGGCACAGATATCAAGATCGTCGCCTATCGTGGTGTGATCGGTAACATCAGTTTTCTCAATCCGGAATCCTGGATTACGTTCCTGCACCCACGCGTCAGCAAGATTGTCTGTGTCGCCGATGCCATCAAGGATTACCTGGCCAGCCTCCGGTTTCTGTGGATGCACATTCCTGAACGGAAGCTTCAGAGAATCTATAAAGGGCACGACCTGGACTGGTATCAATCGCCCAAGGCTGATCTGACCCAGTTTGGTGTTCCTGAGGACGCATTCGTGGTGTGCTGCACCGGACGCAACAGCCCTCGAAAAGGCTTCGACGACCTCATAAAGGCTATGGATCAACTGCCAGAGAATGTGAACGCGCATGTGCTGTTGGTGGGAGACGTTATTGATAACGAAGAGATTCAGGCGCAGGCTGCTGCCGCGTCTCACCCTGAGCGCATTCACTTTACGGGGTTCCGAACCGATGCGCCGGCCATTGCGGCCGCCAGTGATGTGTTTGTGCTTCCGTCGAAGGAAAGGGAGGGTCTGCCCCGAGCGGTTATCGAGGCTATGGTCTATGGTGTGACGCCAGTGGTGACCAATGTCGGTGGCATGCCCGAACTGGTAGAAGATGGAGTCAGCGGTATTGTGGTTGCACCGAAAAATGCCCCTGAGTTGTCCGCGGCCATTGAGAGGTTATACCGAGACAGGGAACTGGCCGCCTTGCTTGGGCAAGCTGCGCGGCAAAGGATAGCCCGGGATTTCCACACCTCACAGACCGTCAGGGAGACGGGTGAGTTATACAAATCGTTGACGGGTAGGGCTTGAATGCGCCGGTACCTGTTTTTTGTAAACCAACCCTATTCCTATTCAATCCTGCGGCCGTTGCAGGATGAGATTCGTCGCCGCGGTGATGAGGCTGCCTGGTTCGTAGCCGGGTGCTCAACGGCCCCGCTTCAGCCTGACGAGAGGCGTCTCGTCTCTGTTAAAGAAGTCATGGACTACAACGCGGACGCAACCTTCGTGCCCGGGGATTGGGTGCCCTACTTTTTCCCGGGGATCAAAGTGGAGGTGTTTCATGGTATGGCCCGCAACAAACGAGGTCACAGCAGCGAGGACGAAAGTGATCACTACCGGATTCGGGGATGGTTTGATCTTTACTGCACGCATGCCCTGAAAGACACGGAGAAATTCCGTGAGCTGGCGGTTCAATACAAGCATTTCGGGGTTGCCCATACCGGTTGGCCCAAGCTGGATCCTCTGCTGTCGCAGCGAGAGGCGGGCAAGAGACGCCGCTCGGAAAATGAATTGCCCGTGGTATTTTACGCCTCAACCTTCAGTCGCTCCGTTACCTCGGCACCGGATCTTGTCGACAAGATAGGAGAGCTTTCAAGGAGTGGTCGCTGGAAATTCATTGTGACCCTGCATCCGAAGATGGATCCATCCGTGGTGGATCAGTATCGCAAGCTGAGCGACGAGAACCTTCGCTTTGTCGAGAGCGATGAGGATTTGTTGCCCCTGCTTCCGGAGGCGGATGTGATGCTTTGCGACACCTCCTCGATCATGTTCGAATTTATGTTCCTGGATCGCCCGGTGGTTACCTTCAGAACCAAAATGCCTGGTCCATATCTGATCGACGTCCACGAAGTGGAGAATGTTGAGTCAGCGCTGGAAGAGGCAGTGCAGTATCCCGATGCCCTGATGAAGGAAACGCGAGCTCTTTGCGACCAGTTGCACAGTTTCCGGGATGGTCGTTCCAGCGGCCGGGTTCTTGATGCGGTTGAGGATTTCCTGATCAACAAGCGTAGCCAACTCAAGCCAAAGCCGATAAACCTGTTACGCAAACTGAAAGTCCGGCGCCGGTTGCGGAAGGAGCTTGCACGCATGGCACCGGAAAGCTCAGGATAGATTCTTCGAAGATCCAGACCGGGAAACGAATGATTTGAGCAGCGCCGCCAGTCCTATCAACGTTTTTGTTGCGAGCACGCCCCTCCAACTGATCAGTTGCTCGGAGGCTCGCCGCTATTATGGCTGCAGCGCTGAAACAACACTTCTTGTCATTGCCCGGCCTGATAACCGGGAGACCGAGGGACAGATGGCCTTCCTGGCCGAGGCTCTGGGCTGGCAGGGTATTGAAACCATCTATCTGAAAAAAAGTTCTTTTTATCTCCGTCTGGGGGCGGTCGCCAAGAGTCTTACGCGACGTAAAATCAGAAGGTTGTTCATCGGGAACAAAGCCAGCTGGATTCACGAAGTGTTTTATCGGGGATTCGACAGCGAACAGCTGATTTTCGTGGATGACGGCCTGGCAACAGTAACCTACTACCACGCCATTCACGACGAGGGCATCGCCTCCAGGATTTCACCGGCCAAGAAGCGACTTTTGCGAACCATGGGGATCAGGATCCATCGTGTTGTTCCGGAGGTGATCGCATTCTTCACGTTCTTTCCGTTACCGAACTCCGAGCTTGTCCAGGTGCGTGTTCACGATTTCCCGGTGTTTCGTAAAACTTTCAAAAAAACGGCCTGCGACAATCGCCAGACGCCCATGGTCGGGTTCCTTGGCCAGCCCTTTGGTGGTGAGGATCGGCTTCAGCAATTGAAACTGCAAATCCAGCACGTGGTGGAGCGTCATCCTGATAGCCGCGTGGTGTACTTCATGCACCGAAAGGAAAGCAGGGAAGAGTTGGAGGCTTTGCTGGCAGAATTTCCGCTCGAGATACGGCAGGCCGGTCGTCCGATCGAGGTCGAAGTGGCTCTGTCCGGGGAAATCTATCTCGCTTTCTACAGCTTTGCTTCAACCGCTCTGTTTACCCTGAAAAAGATATTCCCGGAAATCCAGGTGTTCCAGATCGATGATGCCGCTCTGGGCGCCCGGCTCCCTTACTATGACGAAATAAGGCGTATGTTCAGGAGCGTCGGCGTGGAAACGACGCTCCTTCGGGGGTCACGACTTTTCAAAGCGGGCCGGCCGATCCAGAGTCCATAACCCGGCATACTTGTTGAACGTCACCTGTGCGTACGTCACAGCGGTAAGATAGCCCACCGCACCGTCCAGAAACCCGAACCGAATAAAGTACACCTGCACGAACGTCATCAGGCCCCGCAGGGTGGGGTAGATCATGGTTCGGGTCTTCTTGCCTTTGCGGTGTTTCTCCAGGGAGCCAAGCCAGGCGTACTTCGCGCTTTTCTCCAGAGAATGGCCAAAGTCCCGGTGTGTGTAGTGCGTGAGCCGGCCCCTCAGAGTTTTGATCTTGCGTCCGGACGGAATCAGTATCCGCTCGTGTACGAGGGCGTCCGAAAAACTTACGCCCTCGCGACGGAACAGCCGGAGCGGGGCTCGCCCGCTGCGGCCGAAATCCAGGCGGCTGCCGTAAATTGTTACGGCCCAGGGAAGCTTGTAGGCGTCCGCGTCGGGATCGGCCAGGTGATCGTTGATCTCCCTTGCCAGCTCCGGTGTGACACGCTCATCGGCATCCAGTGACAGCACCCACTCTCCTGTCGCTTTCTCGAGAGCTCGCTGTTTCTGGATGCCAAAGCCAGGCCAGTCTGTGACTTTGACAACATCCGCCAGCTCTCTGGCCAGTTCCACTGTTCTGTCAGTGCTGCCGCTGTCCAGAACGATAATTTCGTCGGCAACCAGCCTTGCGGACTTCAAGCAGTCGGTGATGTGGTCTTCTTCGTTTTTCGTGATGATGGTCGCAGACACCTTGCGGGCCCTGTTTCGAACATAGGACGCACTCAACTCTGTAAACATGGCCGAGGCGATGGAGCTAACAGTCAGCAGGTAGAAGGTGAGGAACAAAGTCCGATTGAAGGTGGCTTCGGTCAGGCCGAAGAAAAAGTAGCCAACGGACACCATAAAGCCGGCCGCGGCCAAATGAGCCGTTGCCGAGTGGCGGCTGACTAGGTTTTTGGCAAAGATCGCCAGCGGTATAAAGATAAGCAGGGCCCAGCTGAGAATGCCCGGAATGCCGCTGGTTGCGGCATTGTTCAGCAGATCGTTATGGGCATGCCCCGTGCAACAGTCCAGGAAATGCTCTGGCAGATTGCCCGCGGCAACTTCCGATTCTATGCGGTGAGTGTAGCCACCAAGGCCAGCGCCCGACCAGGGGCTTTCTCTGAGCATGTTCAGCGCCTGCCCCCAGACTTCCAGGCGAATTTCCATGCCGGAGTCCAGTTGGCCATCATGCAGCAATCCATTGAGCGAGCTGGACATTCGGTCGCTGGTGATAATCGCGCCGGCGACGAGAATTGGCACAACAATCAATCCGGCAATTCGAAGTCTTTTGCTGAGCAGTGGTGCCAGCGCAACCAAAAGGAATGGCAGAGCCACCAGATTGCTGCGGGTTTCCGACAACATGGAAATGAGAACGGCCGCCGTTCCACCGATAAAAAACAGTACTGCCAGGCCCAACCGTTTGTCCCGGACAAAAAACATGGCAGCGACGATCGTCAACATGCCCCCCAGAAGGGCGAGGTTGCCAAAGCTGATAGGATTGATTCCACCACCAAAACGCGAATTCAACACCTGACCAAGCGCGCCCTGGCGGGCAGCAATGGTCACCAGAAAAATCCCGATGACAGACACAGCCATCAGTCCGATGGCAGCAAAAGTGGTGCGGGCGCCAATCCGTGCATAGCTGATGGCAACGATCAGGGGCCAGAACAGGAGAAACCTGGCGTGCGTGCCAAGGGTTTTTCCACCCTCATAATCAAACCCTTCAAGGACCCAGGACAGAAGACTCACCAGCACGAAGAACCAGAAGGAAAAGTGCAGGAGGCGGAGTTCTTTGGGCTTGTCCCATCCGGTTTTGTGCAAGGATTTCCGAACACTGAGTACCATTCCAGCAATCGCAAGCAAGAGGGTCGCGCCGGCCAGGATGCTTGAGGACAGGAGTGCGCCGCCGAGCCCGATGATCAGCAGTGCATGAAAGGCCAGTCTGGGGTTCAACATACTCGGTCCGGATTATAGGGGTTGATTTCGCCGGGCGGCCGATGGCGCATGCGCTTGTACTCCCATTGATACTGCTCTGGGATTTCTCGCACGCATTGTTCGATGGCGTGATTCATAGCAGTCGTTGCGGCCACAGGATCCTTGTCACCGAGGCCCGGGCCGGTCTCGCGTACGACAATCCGGAATCCGGAAGCATCCGGCAGGCGCTCGGCATAGGTAATCAGAACGTTGGCGCCGGTCCGCTGGATCAGCTTGGACACCAAGGTCATGGTCTTCACTTCCATGCCAAAGAAAGGTGCAAAGGCGTTGCCCTTGCCGCGGGGTGACTGATCCGGCAGGATCCCGGCAACGCCGCCTTCCCGGAGGATCGAGGCGAGTCGGGCAAGGCCGCGTCGGTCGCCCCGGACCAGTTCAGAGCCAAGCCGTCCGCGGACCTTGATCATATAGTCTTCGAATTCGGGCATATTCGGCGGGCTATAGAGCGCCGCCATCTTGTAGCGCGAGGAAAAGAACAACCCCGCCAGTTCCCAGTTGCCCAGGTGCGGTGCGAGGAGAATCAGCCCGTTGTCGCCGGCCATGGCCTTGTCGATCAGTTCCAGGCCCTCGGTTTCCCGGATCAGGCCAAGGCATTTCTCCACCGGCCATTCCCACATCAGAGGAACTTCGAGCATGGTCATGCCAGTCTGGGCCAGGGACCTCTTTGACGTAACCGCGCGTTCGGTGTCTGAAAGCTCGGGGAGGCAGATGGACAGGTTAATGTCGGTTACCTGGCGGGATTTGGTGGGCAGTCGCCAAACCAGATAGCCTACGAAACGACCCACCCGCTGGGCGCCGGCAAGGGATAACCATCCGGCAATCCTGAGCAGCCCGGCAATGACGAAATACTTGAGCTTGCTCATTTCCTGCCGTACCGATCCTCGTAACGCACAATGTCGTCCTCGCCCAGGTAAGAGCCCGACTGGACTTCGATCAGTTCCAGGTTGATCACGCCCGGATTTTCCAGCGAGTGCACCTGACCGATTGGAATGAAAGTGGACTGGTTTTCGGTGACCAGATAGGTCTTATCGCCGTTGGTGACACGGGCTGTGCCACTAACGACAATCCAGTGCTCTGCGCGATGGTGATGCATTTGCACAGAGAGCTTGGCGCCGGGTTTGACCGTAATCCGTTTGACCTGATAGCGAGCGCCGTTGTCGATGGAGTCGTAAACGCCCCAGGGCCGGTAAACTTCCCGGTGATTCATGTGCTCGTGGCGGCCATCGGATTTGATCCGTTCCACCACAGTTTTCACGTCCTGAACGCTGTCTTTATGGGCAACCAACAGGGCATCCTTGGTTTCGATAACCACCAGATTGTCCACGCCGACCGTTGCGACAAGTCGGCTGTCGGCGCGGACCAGCGTGTTAGCGGTGTTATGGGTGATCACGTCGCCGGTCAGGCTGTTGCGGTCCGCGTCCTTGTCACTGACTTCCCAGAGCGCCGACCAGGAGCCGATATCGCTCCAGCCGGCATCCAGTGACACCACGGCGGCCTTGTCGGTCTTTTCCATGACCGCGTAATCAACGGAGTCCGAGGGACACTCCGCGAAGCGCTCGGCGTTGATCCGGGTGAAATGAAGATCATCAGCGGTATCGGCGATGGCGGCACGGCAGGCGGTCAGAATGTCGGGGCGATGGGCTTCCAGTTCCTTCAGGTACTGGCGGGCGCCAAACAGGAACATCCCACTGTTCCAGAAGTACTCACCCGAGTCGAGGTAACGATGTGCGGTTGCCTGGTCCGGCTTTTCAACAAACGCATCCACCAGGTAGCTGTCGGGCCCCAGCTCTTTGCCCCGATGTATGTAGCCGTAACCGGTTTCCGGATGGTTCGGAACAATGCCAAAGGTGACCAGCTTTCCCTCTCGCGCCAGCGGAATGGCTTTCTTCACCCCTTCCTGAAAAGCCGTAACGTCCTTGATCAAATGATCGGCCGCCAAGACCAGCATCAGGGGATCGTCGGCGCCGTTTTCCGCGGCCTCGGTCAGCTGTATTGCTGCCAGCGCAATGGCCGGGGCGGTATTCCGGCCGCAGGGCTCCAGGATGATCCGCGTATCCTCGTGACCGGATTGGCGCATTTGCTCCGCAGCCAGGAACCGGTGCTCTTCGTTGCAGATCAGAAGTGGATTTGCTGCGTCCATGCCCTCAAGCCGCGCAACGGTGGCCTGCAGCATCGACAGGGGGCCGTTGGTCAGTTTCAGGAACTGCTTCGGATTCAGCTGGCGAGACATCGGCCAAAGGCGTGAGCCGGTGCCGCCAGCCATAATGACGGGGTGAATCATCTGTACACTCCGGGCTTGAGTTAAAGAATGCCAAGAAAAACATCAAAATCAGGCGCGCCATCTTATCATAAGGCAACCATGATATTGTTCTGACCAGTCCGTAAACTGATCGCCCCGATACCAGGAATTTTGATGAAGCTACCGTTATCCGTTTATTACATCACCCAGAACGAAGAACTGCGATTGCCGGAATCCCTCACAAAGGTTTCCGGCTGGGTTGATGAGATTATCGTAGTCGATTCCGGGAGTATTGACCGAACCCGTGAAATTGTAGAGGCGGCGGGCGCCCGGTTCGTTCATAACGACTGGCAGGGTTTTGCCTGCCAGAAAGCCTTTGCCGCAAGTCTTTGCCGCAATGACTGGGTGCTGGATCTGGATGCGGATGAGGTGCTGTCGGACGAGCTTGTGGCCAACATCAAGGGCCTGTTTTCAAAGCCGGTTGACCCGGACATTGCGGGGTTCCGTATGCGCTGGGTGCTGTCCCAGCCCGATCCCAGGCATCCGTTCCGTCATGATAAATCGAAGAAAATCCTCAGGCTTTACAACCGTAACAAGGCAACGATTGAGCCCGAAAAAGACAGCAACAATGACCGGCCTCAGGTGAAAGCCGGTCGAGTTCTGGACCTCAAGGGTGATGTGCTGCATCGCACGCTGATTTCCCTGGAGCAGATGGAGCGCAAGTACTGCCAGTTGTCGACGGAGCAGGCCCGCTATATCGCCGCAAAGGGACGGAGAATTTCCAGCGCCCGCCTGTTCGCCGAGTTTCCCTTGAAGTTCCTGAAATATTACCTGCTGCACCGCCAGATTCTTAACGGTTGGTTTGGCCTGAGCGTTGCCATTACCGCAGCCAACAGGAACTTCATGCGCCTGGCAAAGGCTCGGGAGATGCAGGTGCTATCCGAGTTTGAGAGGGAAAATGCACGGTAGCTTTCAGCCGAATACAGCGGACATCAAGTGCCTCGTTGCTCGCCGATTGCCTTCAGGTATAGCGCTTCCGTCTGCTCCGCCATGGCATTGATCGTGAGAGTTCTACGGGCAAATGCCATGGCGGACTGCTGACTTTGTTTCAGTGTCTCCAGATCAGCGAGCGCTCGTGCTATCAGTTCGGCAAGGTCCCCATCCTTGTGGCCCGCGCTGAGAGATGGCGTCGGAAGAAGATCCCGCGGGCCCGATACCGGAGTCGAGACAACCGGACAGCCACTGAGAAGGGACTCCGCCAGTACATAGGGAAAGCCTTCCCGTTCGGAACTGATCACCGTCAATTCGGCTCTGTCGTAGATGGGCGCCAGATATTCCCGTAACCCTGCGAGGGTTACCGAGTGTTCCAGTTTCAACTGGCGAATTAACTGCTCGAGCTGTGATCGCTGGCTGCCCTCGCCAAAAATGGTCAGATGGCAGCGATGTACCGAATCGCCGAGCATGGCCCAGGCTCTGATCAGCGCATCAAAACCTTTGACGGATTCGAGTCGTCCAACGGCGATTACATTGGTGACTCCTGACGGTAGCTCCGGGCCGTCGTCTGTTGTCATTCGTTGGCTCCTGGACTCCACACCGTTGTAGATAAGGTGTTTCCGGGGGTGTCGCAGAGTAGCCAGAATCCTGGGGCTTACGGCAATGATCTCGTCGAGGCGATCAAATGCCTTGTGGCTGGACTTGGTGCCGTGCACCGTGCCGACCCGCACTCGGGCAAGTTTTCCGGTTTTCGCCGCGAGCTGCGCAGCCTTGTTGCCCTGGGCGTGCAGAATATCAGGTACTATTTCTCGAAGTCGCCGGCGTAGGGCCAGTTGGAGCCAGAGGTTCCGTCGCCCGAGTCGAACAGGTAGTGGATGAAAGTGGACGCCAGCAGGGAACTTGTCCCCGTAGGTTTTATGGCCCAGCACATGGACGTTATGCCCCCGTTCGGCCAGAGCGCCCGCCAGATCGGCGGTGTGTTTTTCCATACCGCCCCAGGTGGTGCCGGGTGTGGCGACCAGCAGGGCGATGGTTAATTTTGTGGGTGAAGTCATGATCGGCCAGCGGCGTTGGTCAGCACTTTTTCGTACACCTTCAGACTTGCTTCTGTCTGTGCTTCCAACCGGAAACGGTAAGGAATCTCGATGGCCGGCGGTTCGGCATCCAGCATCCGGGAAACGGACTGGGCGAATTCCTCCACGTTGTCTGGCGTCACCAGGCCATCCCTGAAGCAGGCCTGCAGGGTTTCTGCCGCCCCGCCACGATTATAGGCCACGACAGGTGTGCCCGAGGCAAGGGCTTCGGTCACCGTCCGGCCAAAGGGCTCGGGCTTGGTGCTCATGTGGCAGACCACGTCGGACAGCAGGTACAGATTGGTCATGTCATTGCGCTGGCCCAGAAAGCTGACTTTGTCGGTCAATTCCAGGCGTGCCCGCTCCTTTTCCAGCTCATCAAGGAAATGCTCCTTACCGGGTTCCGCGCCGCCCACAATGATGCCATGGCAATCGGGCCGCTCCCGCACCAGTTTCGCCATCATGGCCAGGAAATCCAACTGGCCTTTCCAGCGGGAAATTCGCCCCGGCATCATGATGATTTTCTTGCCGGCAAGCTGTGGATACTGACGGAACCAGCGGTCCAGCCATTGCTGTGGAAGCTCCCGCTGATGAAAGGCATCCACATCCACGCCCCGCTGGATGACGGTCAGATTTTCTTCGGGTACGTGGTAGTTGCTTATCACGTAATCCCGCACACACTGGGACACGGCAATGATGTGATCGGCGCGAGTCATGATGGCGCTGTAGGGTGTCACGGAATACATGCCGTGGAAGGTGGAAACAACCGCCGGGCGTTCCCGCTTTGGGATGCTTTTCAGGGCCAGGAAGATAATCCAGGCGGGCATGCGGGAGCGGACATGAACGATGTCCGGCTTCAGTTCAAGAAGCAGTTTGCGCATCGGCAGGATTTGCCCGAAGGACGCTGGATTCTTCCGGTGAATCGGCATGAAAATATGCTTCGAACCCTGTCCCCGCAGTTGTTCCGCCATAGGGCCGCCCTTGGAGACGACAAAGGATTCGTGGCCGCGTTTCACGAGATCGGCGGCGAACTCTACGGTGCCGCGTTCCACGCCGCCACTGTACAGCGCTGGAAGTGCCTGAAGAATTCTCAAGGTTTGGTCCCCTTGTGCAGGCGTTGATTGGTTTTCTGGCTCTTTGGCAGCAACCCGTTTTCGAGTACCCATCGGGCTGCGCGATTGGCTTCCCAGAGCGTCTTGTCATGATCGGCTCTGCCTGCCATGACGCTGGCATGGTCGGTCCATTGGGCAACATACCCGTCCCGGACCAGCCGTTCCACACCGTTCACAACCCGGCTGCCAGACCTGGCAGGCAGCTCGAAAAGGCCGGTTGGCACTCCGGAGGTTGCTGCCTCACAGACCATGGACATGCTGTCCGGGGTCACCCAGACCGCCCGTGAGGCGGAAAGTTGGTGGCTGAGCCAGTCCTCGTGGGTCTGCTTGGGGTGAACCACGGTAATTCGCAGCCCGGCCATTTCGTCGAGGCGTTCCTGCATGGCTTCCGGTGTTCGCCGGGAGGTGCTGATGGTCCAGCGCCAGTCAGGGTAATGGCCGATCAGATGCGATACCTGACCCAGGACGACGTCGTCGTCCCAGTCGAAATGCGGTGAGGGCCCGCCTATGAGCAGGAGTGCTTCCCGTTTCTCGGTGATTCTGGCCAGAGGCGTGATGGTATTCAGAACGCCCTCGGTTAACAGGACTCGCGGGCTGGCCTGGAGACGATCGTGGGCCGGAACCAGGGCGCCGCTGATCAGAGCCAGTGGGAATGCGGGCTTCATAATAATCAGTGTTCGGGTTCCGCGTAGCTTGCGCAGGGCAAGCAGTAGTCGGTGCGTGCCAGACCCGGCAGCGATGACCAGGTCGGGGCGTGGCAGTGACGCCTCCATTCGTGGCGGAGAGGCTAGCAGCGCACGCCAAAGCGGTATTTTCATGGTGGAGGCGTCGATCCAGTAGGTGCTTGCTCCAGCCAGGACGCGAAGCCGGTTTCCAAGCCCCTTCAGCTGATTCCGGTGACCCGGCTTGTTGTCGGTCAGAAGCCACACCACGGGTGCGGATGCATCCTGCGTCCTGGGCTCGGTTTTGGCCATGGTGTTCCGGCATGCAATGCCGGCCTCCGTGTTGCCTGAGTTCTCTGGTTTTACCGGCGTTCGTAGAAGCCCGGGTCGTTCTCATCCGGGCGGGTTTTGAAGCGCCGGTGCATCCACAGATACTGGTCCGGCGCGCGCCGCACTTCCCGCTCGATAGTCTGGTTGATCAGTGTGGCATCCTGAAGATCATCGCCGCTGGGAAAGTTCTCAAGGGCAGGGTGAAAGTAAATGTCGTAACCCGGCCCATCGTCACGCCGAAAATGACTGAACGGAACCACCTTGCAGCCACTGCGTTCTGCAATCCGGGATGTTGCGGTAATCGTGCCCGCCGGTATTCCGAAGAACGGTGCAAAGACAATATCCTTGCGGCCGTAATCCTGATCGGTGGCATACCAGACCGCCCGGTTTTTCTTTAGGCTGCGGAACAGGCCCCGGAGGTCTCTGGCGCCCAGTACCGTGCCATAGCGGCGTTCCCGGGCTCTTGTCATCACCGCGTTCATTAATGGGTTGTTGTGATCCCGCTGCATGACATCTGCTTCGATGAACTCGGTCACCAAGCTACCGCCGAGGTCCAGGGTGCTGTAATGGCCGCCAAGCAACAAAACGCCTTTGCCATGATTCAGGGCTTGCTCGAAATGCTCAAGGCCATGGACTTCTGTGATCGCTGTCAGTTTGGCTGGATCACGAAACCAGGCGATGCCGAGTTCCAGCAAGCCGATACCATTGGCAATAAACGCATTCCGGACCAGCGCCGATTGCTGAGCGGCGTTGAGCTCCGGGAAACAAAGCTGGATATTCACCTCGGCGATGTGCCGGCGACTGCGGGCAAAGCGGAACGCCAGCAGTCCCGCCAGCTTGCCCAACCACCATTGAACGCGTATTGGCAGCCGGGACACACACCACATCAAGGCGATTCCCAGCCAGGTGGGCCACCAGCGGGGATGGCGGTAGGCCGAGTAATCCGTGTTTCGCGGTAATTTGCGGTATTTCTTTTTCACTAAAGCGGGTCCTGCAAAGTCTGAATTGATCAATGGTGGCCCAATGGCCCGAGCGATCAATCGGAAGCAAATCAATAGGTTTTGCGCTATGATAGCGCACTGTTTTGCCCGGAGTCCTGTGTGCTGCAATTTATCTATTCCCAGCTTATTCGGCTGATTTTGCCGTTCATCCTGCTGCGCCTGTGGTGGAACGGACGTCGAGCTCCGGAACTCAGGCGTAACTGGTACCAGCGCCTGGGCATTGTGCCCAGGCAGAACGGAACAGTTGTGTGGGTTCATGCCGTTTCGGTGGGTGAAACCATCGCCGCTGCGCCAATGGTCCGGCGTCTGCTGGCCCGGAACCCGGGTATCACTATCCTCATGACAGCCATGACGGATACCGGTTTGGCCCAGGCGCGCAAGATGTTTGGTAATCAGGTGGAGTACGCCTACGCACCCTACGACACGCCAGGTGCTATCCGACGTTTTCTTGATCGGGCCAATCCCCGGATACTGGTTATCATGGAGACCGAAATCTGGCCGAACATGATTGGCCAGTGCCGGGCCCGCCGGGTTCCCGTGTTCCTTATCAACGCCCGTCTGTCAGAGCGATCTGCCCGGGGGTACGATCGTATTCGCGGCCTTGCCGCTCCTATCATGCGCAGTATCAGCTGGGTGGCTGCCCAGGCTGAAAAAGACGCCGAGCGGTTCCGGCGTATAGGGGTTGCGCCTGCCAAAGTTGCCGTCACAGGCAGCGTAAAGTTTGACGTGGATATTCCAGAGGATGTACGAGCCTCGGCCGCAGCGCTCAGGCATGAGCTGGCAGGTCGGCCGGTCTGGATTGCCGGCAGCACCCATGGCAGCGAGAACGATCAACTACTTGCGGCTCATGGAAAGGTTTTGACAGAGCATCCGGACGCGCTACTTATCCTGGTTCCGAGACACCCCGACCGCTTTGAGCCGGTGGCAGAAAAAGCGGTGAAGGAAGGTCTGACTCTGGCCCGCCGGTCGCGTGGAGAGGACCCGGGCCAGGTGCAGGTGTATCTCGGAGATACCATGGGGGAGCTAATGATGCTCTACGGAGCCAGCGACCAGGCCTTTGTCGGCGGGTCGCTCATAGAGCGCGGCGGCCACAATCCCCTCGAACCCGCCGGATGGGGCATCCCGGTGTTTTCTGGCCCGCACATCTTTAATTTCGAAACCATTTACCAACGCCTGCTCGACGATCGGGGCGTTAAGCTGGTTGCCGATGCAGATGATCTGGCCGCGCATGTGTCGTCCCTCTTTAGTGACGAGCAGGAGCGTGAAGCAATTGGCCAGAGGGCATTAGAGGTTGTTAACAAGAATCGGGGCGCACTCGACAAGGTGGTCGACGGCATTATCGAACGGGTCTGAACCCTCTCTCGGAAAGGTCAGGGCGAGCCCGCAGGCTCGCCCTGACATTCACCGGCTCAGATCGTCCAGTGTTTTTTCCTCGTTTGCCAGCGCCTCGATACCCGGCGCTGCCGCGCTCAACCAATTGTTCAGCTCGATCAGGTCCTGGGGGCTCAGGGTGCCAGCGGCCTGTTTCAGCTGAAGTGAGTTGATCACGTAGTCGTAGCGGGCGTTGGCGTAATCCCTGAGAGCAACGTAGTAGGCCCGCTCGGCGTCCAGCACCTCGACGATGTTCCGTGTTCCCACTTCATAGCCTGCGCGGGTCGCGTCCAGTGCACTACGGCGGGAGACGATGGTCTGCTCCAGTGCCGAGGCAGTTTCAACATTATTGTTGACGGTCAGGAACAGGCTTCTCGTATTTACACGAACATCTCGACGAACCGTATTCAACGACTGCTCTGCCACAGTTACCAGTGAGCGTTGCTGGCGGACGCCTGCCTGTGTGCCACCACCACTGTAGAGCGGCACATTCAGAGTGAGGCCGATGGCCCCGCGTGTCGTGGTGCCATCTTGCTGACTGGTGATGGGCGCGTTGGCGGCGTCAATTCCGCTGAGATCTGTTTTCCCGTAGGACGCATTCAAGTCCACAGTCGGGTAGTGGCCGGCCTTCGCTTCCCGAAGGCCAGCTTCATTGGCGTTGAGCTCATACAGGGCAGACTGAATCGACCAGTTCTGCTCCAGGGCGGTTGCTTCCCAGGCGGACGGATCCATGGGGTCCGGACGGCCCAGGGGGAAGTTCTGACGAAGGTTGTCCAGTTCCTCGGCGTACTCACCGGTCAGCCGGGCCAGTTGTTCCCGGGCCACGTTGAGCTGGTTTTCGGCGGCAATGCGCTGGCTTTTGCTGTCATCGTAACTGGCCCGCGCCTCATAGACCTCGGTAATGGCAATCAGGCCCACATCAAAGCGTTCCTGGGCCTGCTCGTACTGGCGCTGGATGGCAGCTTCGGTTGCCCGGGCAGTGGTGACAGTGTCCCGGGCCCGAAGCACGTTGAAGTAAGCGGTTGCAACGTCCAGGATCAGCTGCTGCTGGGCAAGGTTGTATTCTGCGCGAGCCGATTCAGTCTGAAACTTGCTGGCGTCATAGCGAAACCAGGCGTCGGCCCGGAACAGTGGCTGCGTAAGCTGGACACCGTAGTTCAGTTCCCGGTAGCTGTTGTCCTGGCTGGGGCCATCTACATCAATGTAGTTGCCTTCACCAAAGGCGCCGATCTGGGGCAGCAATGCGCTCTGGCTGACATCGCTGGCTGCCTGTTGGGCTTCAAAGCTTGCCCGGGCTGCGGCAATGCCGGAGTCGTAGGAAAGTGCTTTCTCATAGGTCTCGACCAGATCCATGGAAAGGGCGGATTGGGCCGCCATGAGGCCAATAAGTCCGGAAAGCAATCGCTTCTTCATTCTGTCTCCTGAATACGGTTACGCATCTTTGCCCGGTAGTCGGGGTGCGTGTCGGGCTGGCGGGCACGCAAGCTATCCCCGTTTTCGTGGGCAGACGGGTCTGGTTGGTCATTATGGACAATAATTGCCTGCAGCTCTACACTTGCAAATGGCATCCATTCTGGGTGTCACGCATTACAGATTCGCGTCTTGACGGGGTGCTGGTCTGCTTTCCGAAGAAATGGGAGCAACCGGCTGAGATTGCATCGCAGAACCCGCGACCTGATCCGGATAATACCGGCGTAGGGATTTAAGACTACAGTGCTGAAAGACCAGTGTTCTCCCCAGAGGGAGTCCGTGTCGAAAGCTCCGTCATACGCGACCCGAAATCCAATAATTGTTCCGGGAGCGAATGATGACCAACTTGCCTGATTACCTCAGCGATTCCGCACAGGTGGATTCCGCCGCCATTAAACCTTTGCCAAGTTCCCGTAAAATCTACGTCCAGGGTAGCCGACCCGATCTACGGGTGCCCATGCGGGAAATTACCGTCCGGGACACCCCGACCGAGATGGGCGGAGAAAAAAATCCACCGGTTGTGGTGTACGACACTTCCGGACCTTACACGGATCTGGATGCGACTATCGACCTGCGCAAAGGTCTCAAGCCTTTGAGAGCGGAGTGGATTGCAGAGCGCGACGATGTCGAACAGCTGCAAGGTTACTCCTCCGAATTCACCCGCCGCCGAATGAAAGATCCGCAACTGGACCCGCTCCGTTTTATGGACGAGCGCAAGCCACTGCGCGCCAAGCCGGGTAAGAACGTCAGTCAGATGCATTACGCCCGCCGGGGAATCATCACTCCGGAGATGGAATTCATCGCCATTCGCGAAAACATGAAGCTGCAGGAAGCCCGCGAGAACGGCCTGCTGGATGATCAGCACCCGGGCCAGTCATTCGGTGCCAACCTGCCGCCGGAGATCACGCCCGAGTTTGTGCGTGAAGAAGTGGCCCGTGGCCGCGCCATCATCCCCGCCAATATCAACCACCCGGAAACCGAACCGATGATCATCGGTCGCAACTTCCTTGTGAAGATCAACGGCAACATCGGCAACTCCGCCGTCAGTTCCTCCATCGAGGAAGAAGTGGAAAAGCTCACCTGGGGCATCCGCTGGGGCTCGGATACCGTCATGGACCTGTCAACCGGCAAGAACATTCACGAAACCCGGGAGTGGATCATCCGCAACTCGCCGGTCCCTATCGGCACCGTGCCGATTTACCAGGCCCTGGAAAAAGTCGGCGGCGTGGCCGAAGACCTGACCTGGGAAATCTTCCGGGATACGCTGATCGAGCAGGCCGAACAGGGAGTGGATTACTTTACGATCCACGCCGGCGTGCGCCTGCACCATGTGCCCATGACTGCAAAGCGCACCACAGGCATCGTCTCCCGGGGTGGTTCCATCATGGCCAAGTGGTGCCTGGCTCATCACAAGGAAAGCTTCCTGTACGAGCACTTTGAAGACATCTGCGAAATCATGAAGACCTATGACGTGTCCTTCAGTCTCGGCGATGGCCTGCGCCCCGGTTCCATCGCCGATGCCAATGACGCGGCCCAGTTCGGCGAGCTGGAAACCCTGGGCGAACTGACCAAGATCGCATGGAAACACGACGTGCAGTGCATGATCGAGGGCCCGGGCCACGTTCCCATGCATCTGGTGAAGGAGAATATGGACAAGCAGCTTGAATGCTGCGATGAAGCCCCGTTCTACACTCTCGGCCCGCTGATCACCGACATCGCTCCGGGTTACGATCACATCACCTCCGGTATCGGTGCCGCCATGATCGGTTGGTTCGGCTGCGCAATGCTCTGCTATGTCACACCCAAGGAGCATCTGGGCCTGCCTAATAAGGACGACGTGAAAACCGGCATCATTACCTACAAGATCGCCGCCCACGCCGCCGACCTGGCCAAGGGGCACCCAGGCGCCCAGATTCGCGACAACGCCCTGTCCAAGGCCCGTTTCGAATTCCGCTGGGAAGACCAGTTCAACCTGGGGCTGGACCCGGACACGGCCCGCGCCTATCACGACGAAACCCTGCCCAAGGAGTCCGCCAAAGTGGCGCATTTCTGTTCCATGTGCGGTCCGAAATTCTGCTCCATGCAGATTTCCCAGGAGGTCAGGGATTATGCGAAGGAGCACGGCCTGGACGAGGTATCCGCGGTGGATGCCGGTATGCAGGAGAAATCCCGCCAGTTCGTGGAGTCCGGGAGTAAGCTTTACGACAAGGTTTGAACTTGAAGTAATGCCCAACTAAAGGCTATCGTTCGAAGTCGATTCAACGACCGGACAAAAAATGGCCAAACCGTTCCAGTTCAAAGCCAACGACGTCAACGTCGAAAAACGTGAAACCGTCTTCCAGGGCTTCTTCCGCATGGATAAGCTCTGGTTGACCCACCCGCGTTTTGATGGCCGGGACATGCCGGTATTTACCCGCGAACTCTTTATTCGTGGCGACGCTACCTGTGTACTTCCCTACGATCCGGAACGGGACGAAGTGGTTCTGCTGGAGCAATTTCGCCTGGGTGCACTGGGCCGCGACCAGTCGCCGTGGCTGCTGGAGCTGGTAGCCGGCATGAACGAAGATGGCGAGAGTCCGGAAGAGGTCGCCCAGAGGGAGGGCCAGGAAGAGGCCGGGCTTACCTTTGAGCCGTTGGAAAAAATCTGCGATTACCTGGTTTCCCCCGGTGGCAGTACTGAAATGATTCATCTCTACTGTGGCCGCGTGAGCACCGAAGATGCGGGCGGGCTATATGGTATGGAACATGAACACGAAGATATCCGCGCCCATGTGGTGTCATCGGATGATGCCATAGCGATGATCCACGATGGCCGTATAAACAACGCTGCCGCCATTATTGCTCTCCAGTGGCTCGAGCTGAATCGGGCCCGTTTGAGGAAAGGGTGGCAATGATGGGTGAATGGACCATGAAGCCCAAGCGGTACGTTCCGGATCTGAGGCAACTGGGCGCCTTGTGTGATGGAAACTATCAGCGGTTACAGAAACTGCGGCAGCTGGAGGTGGACGGCAAGCCCGTCTGCGAATTCGAGCTGCATCGGGAGAACCATTACCTGGGACGAGTCCGGATTCAGGTGCTCCAGACAGCAAAGTTCACCGAAACCCTGTTGCTTGAGCAGGTTCATAATTCCGGGCGTTGGTTAAACAACCCTCGAATGACCGTGCGGGTCTACCACGACGCCAATATGGCCGAAGTGATCAGCTGCTACCGTGATCGCCAGATTGCTCCGGTCAATGATTATCCCAATCGCTTCATGCATCACCCGGACGAAAAGGTTCAGGTCAACGGCTTTCTTGCCGATTGGCTGGATTACTGTCTGCGGTTTGGTCACCTACCTATGGAACATGCAGCTTGGTCTGCCGGTGAAGGCGTCGACTGAGGCAGCCTGTTACAGGTCCATCCTGTACTAAAGTGGTGTGGCTATGGCTCACCGATGTGCCATAGTTGTCAAAAATTGCAATATTTCACCAAAGCCTGGCAAGAATGTGACTCCGGTTCGATTCGAAAGTGATAAATACGCGAACCGGCGTCGTACACTTATGCTCAGACCATGTATTGCCAGTGAGTAGATCCAGAAAGCCATGACCAGAAAGGAACAAGCCCGGCCACTGCGGGTACTGCAGCTGACTGATCCGCACTTGATGGCGCGTGCCGACGGAGATCTGTTGGGCGTCAAAACCCGGGAAAGCCTGCAAGCGGTTATTGCCGAAGTGCTGAAAGTGCACGGCCAGCCGGACCTCATCCTGGCCACCGGGGATCTAGCCCAGGACGGCTCGGTAGAGGCCTACCGCGTGTTTGGCGAGAGCCTGAAGGCGTTTTCCTGTCCTTCCGTCTGGATTGCCGGCAACCATGATCATGGTGATAACCTGATGAAAGTTGCCGGGGAGTATGATGCCTGCGACCGTCATGTGATTCAGGGTGGCTGGCAATTCATCATGCTGGACTCTTCCGTGCCCGGTATGGTCTTCGGGGCTCTGGCCGATTCAGAGCTGGACTTCCTGGCTCAAACCCTGGAACAGAACCCGGATCTGCCCGCAGTCGTTGCCTTGCATCATCACCCGGTAGATATCGGTTCCGACTGGATGGAAAAAATCGGACTTACCAACCGGGATGCCTTCTGGCAGGTGGTCGATCGATTCCCCCAAGTCAGGATCGTATTGTGGGGGCATATTCACCAGGAGCATGAACGTGAACGTAACGGCGTGCACCTGATGGCGACGCCGTCCACCTGTATCCAGTTCACCTCCGGTTCCAGCCAGTTCTCGGTTGAGGATTTGCCGCCGGGCTACCGTTGGTTCGAATTCCACGACTCCGGGGACTTCACCACGAAAGTCCGCCGGGCGAAAGATTTCCGGTTTGAGCTGGACCAGAACAGCACGGGTTACTGAGCGCCTTGCTCCAGTTACTTTGTCTCAGCCACTGTGCTTTTGAACGCTGCAAATTGTTAATCTCAATGAGAGTGCCCCCCGTCGGGTCAACCCACTCTGCTGCTTAAAGCTGGCAAGTGAGGTTCGCTGGAGTTAACGTCTTCAGTTAAACTGCGCAAAAAATTCGTTCAGGAAACCAGACTATGAGTGAGATACCCGCAGACCTTAAATACATTGAGACCCACCAATGGGTTCGCCTGGCAGATGACGGTACAGCGACGGTCGGCATTACCGATTTTGCCCAGGAGCAACTGGGTGATGTGGTTTATATCGGGGTTCCGGATGTGGGCGCGACGGTTAATGGTGGCGAGGAAGCTGGTGTGGCGGAGTCGGTCAAGTCGGCCTCGGATGTCTTCAGTCCGGTGACGGGTGAGGTTATCGCGGTGAACGAGAGCCTCGAGGATGAGCCTGAGAAGGTCAATGAGGATCCTTATGGTGATGGCTGGCTATATAAGGTCAGACTTGAGGATGCCGGTGAGCTGGATGGCCTGATGGATGCTGTGGCCTATTCGGAGCATGTGGCGGCCGAGGGGTAGCAATTCTCCTGAGGTGCTTGAGCAGGCGGGCAGGGCTTTCGAAAACACGCTCCTTACAGCCCATCCCTTGGGCGCTTGGGCTCCGCCATCCATGGCTCCGCACGGTTTTCGAAAGCCCTGCCCGCCTGCTCCAGTAGCTTGGGTGTTGTCCTCAACCGTTCATGTATAATCCGCTCCCCGAAATTTCCTCTTCCTGGTGGTCCTTATGAACTTCCCTGTCCTCTATCTTCGCAAAGGCGCAGAGCGCCGTTTCCGTGCTGGCCATCTTTGGGTTTACAGTAACGAGGTGGATACTCGTCGCAGTCCGTTGACGGAGTTTGAGGCCGGGGTTCAGGCGGAGCTTAGGGCTTCGAATGACAAGCCGTTGGGTACATTGTTCGTAAATCCTCATGCATTGATCTGTGGGCGGTTGATCAGCCGCGATCCAGGCCATGGGATGACGCCCCAGCGGTTGACCCAGCGGATGGAGGCGGCGCTTGCGTTGCGGGATCGGCTTTTTGACAAGCCGTTTTACCGGTGGGTGTTCGGCGACAGTGACGGGCTTTCGGGCCTGGTGATCGACCGGTTTGATTCCACGGTGGTGGTGCAGATTTCCACGGCCGGTATGGAGGCAATGAAGGAAGCGGTTGTCCGGGCGGTTCAGCGGCTGGTGCATCCGGAAGCGATCATCCTCAAGAACGATGGCAAGATGCGCAAGGTGGAGGGGCTGGATACCTACGTGGAGCAGGCCCATGGCGCCGAAATCAGTCTCTTGGAGGTTGAGGAGAACGGTGTCCGGTTCGAGGTGCCGTTGGAAGGTGGCCAGAAAACGGGCTGGTTCTATGATCACCGGATGAATCGTGCCCGCTTGCAGGCCTATGCTCCGGGTAAGCGGGTGCTGGATGTGTTCAGCTATGTCGGTGGCTGGGGCATTCAGGCGGCGTGCGCCGGGGCGACTCAAGTGACCTGTGTCGACAGTTCGGCCGGTGCCATTGACTCCGTCCACCACAACGCCAGACTCAATGGCCTCGACAATGTGGAAACCATTGAGGGCGACGCCTTTGAAGCCCTGAAGGCGCTGGCGGATGAGAAGGAGAAGTTTGATGTCGTGGTTCTGGATCCGCCGGCACTGATTCCCCGGCGCAGGGATCAGAAAGCGGGGGAAGAGGCCTATGCCCGGCTGAATCAGCTCGGTCTGCGGTTACTGGAGCGCGATGGCATTCTGGTGTCGGCGTCCTGTTCCATGCACCTCTCGCAGGACAAGCTGGTGGACATTATTCGGGGTAGCGGCCGGAAGATCGACCGCTTTGTCCAGTTGCTGGAGCAGGGGCATCAGGCCCCGGATCATCCGGTGATTCCGGGTATTCCCGAGACCGATTACATCAAATCCTGCTTTGTCCGATCACTGACAGGGTTCTTTTAACCCTATCATTAACCCCGCAGTGACATCACTTTCCAGCCGTTGTCCCGGGCAAATTGCTCCAGGGTCGGGTCCGGGTCAACGGCTATCGGGTTGTCCACTTTTTTCAGCAGCGGCAGGTCGTTGTGGGAGTCGCTGTAGAACCAGGCCCCTTCAAGCGTCCTGTTATGGGCGGTCAGCCAGTCATCCAGTCGCGTGACCTTGCCATCCTGAAAGCTCGGAGTGCCGGCCACTTCGCCTGTATAACGGCCGTTGACCAACTCCGGTTCGGTGGCAATCAGATGTTCGATGCCGAGAGCCTCGGCAATGGGTTCAGTCACAAACCGGTTGGTGGCGGTGATGATCATCAGCGTGTGACCCTGCTCCCGGTGGCTGTCCAGCAGCGCATCCGCACTGGCCTGCATCATGGGGCGCACCTTTTTCTCCATAAAGGCTTCCCGCCACGCCAGTAGCTCCTCCATGTTGTGACTGGCCAGCGGCTGAAGCGCAAAGCCGAGGTAATGCAGGATATCCAGCTCGCCGTTCAGGTATTCCTGGTAGAAGCGGTCGTTGGCTCGGCGGTATTCCTCGGCATCGACAATGCCTTCCTCTACCAGAAATTCGCCCCAGGCGTGGTCGCTGTCGCCGGCCAGAAGGGTGTTGTCCAGATCAAAAATTGCGAGCGTCAAGCGGTTACCTCCGGTGATCACAGGGCTTTCGGGAAAACGCCAAGTCTACCATGACCTGTCCCCAACGGCTGCGTTTGCCGAACCCTTGGGATTCTGTAAGAATGAGAGCAACTTGGACAAATCCGACCGGTGAATTTTTGTACCGGTCTACCGACTTTTGAGAGGACTGTGCCGTGATCGATTCAGACGGTTTCAGACCCAACGTCGGAATCATTCTGGCCAATCACAGGGGAGAAGTTCTCTGGGCAAGGCGAATAGGGCAGGACTCCTGGCAGTTCCCCCAGGGCGGCATCAAACATGATGAATCCCCCGAGGATGCACTGTATCGGGAGCTTGGAGAGGAAATCGGCCTGTGTGCAAGCGATGTGGAAATCATCAGTTGCACCCGAGGCTGGCTGAGGTATCGACTCCCGAGGAGGATGGTACGCCAAAACTCCCACCCTGTTTGTGTGGGCCAAAAACAGAAATGGTTCCTGCTGAGGATGTTATCGCCGGACGCGCAGGTTTGCGTGGACGGCACGGATTCACCGGAGTTCGATGGCTGGCAGTGGGTAAGCTACTGGTATCCGCTGGGCCAGGTGGTCTCTTTCAAGCGAGAAGTGTATCGACGCGCGCTGAGAGAGCTTGCGCCGCGGCTGTTCTACAACATGGAGCAGTGGCACAGGGCGGAGCAGAATCAGCGTTTACAGGAACACCAGAAATGACGGACTGACACCGCCATGCTGAGCATTCTGCGAAGTCTAGTGCAAGAGGTAAACAGCGCCCGCGATCTGCAGGAGGCGCTGGATATCATTGTATCGCGGGTGCAGAAAGCCATGGGAACCGAAGTCTGTTCCGTTTACCTGCTTGACCCGGCCACCAACCGCTACATTCTGATGGCCACCGAGGGGCTTTACCGCAAGGCGGTTGGCCAGGTGAGTCTGGCCTACTCCGAGGGCCTTGTCGGGCTCGTGGGCTCCCGTGAGGAGCCCATTAATCTGGAAGATGCCCCTTCCCATCCGCGCTACCGCTATTTCCCGGAGACCGGGGAGGAGCGGTTCCGTTCTTTCCTGGGTGTTCCGATCATTCACCATCGCCGGGTATTGGGCGTGCTCGTTGTCCAGCAGCGGGAAAGTTCCCGATGCTTTGATGAGGGAGAAGAGGCCTTTCTGGTAACCGTTTCCGCTCAACTGGCGGGGGTCATAGCCCACAGTGAAGCGACAGGCGCTATCAGCGGCCTGTCCCTGACTGGAGAAGAGACGCACGATGTCAGCTTCAATGGCGTGCCGGGTGCTCCGGGCGTTGCCATCGGCAGTGGCGTTGTCGTCTATCCATCCGCTGACCTTGACGTGGTTCCGGAAAAGCCAACCGACGATATCGATCAGGAACTGGCGCTGTTTGGAGCTTCGGTCAAAGCGGTCCGGGAAGATATCGAGCGCGTTGCCAAGCGGTTGGCATCGCAGCTCCGCCCGGAAGAGCAGGCTCTGTTCGATGTCTATCTGAGAATGCTGGGCGATGATGCCATGCCTGGTGAGGTGTCGAACAAGATCAAGGAAGGGATCTGGGCCCAGGGCGCCCTCAAGCAGGTGGTTCAGCAGTACATCCGTCATTTTGAGATGATGGATGATCACTACCTGCAGGAACGCGCTGTTGATATCCGGGATCTCGGCCGCCGGTTGCTTTCTCATCTTCAGGAGGGCGAGCAGAAACACCTGAATTACCCCGAGCGCACGGTACTGGTCAGCGAGGAGCTGACGCCGGCGATGCTTGGTGAGGTTCCCAAGGGGCAACTGGTTGGGCTGGTGTCGGTTAAAGGGTCCAGTAACTCCCACGTGGCCATCCTTGCCCGTGCCATGGGCGTGCCTACGGTCATGGGGCTGGTTGATATTCCTGTTAACCAACTTGATGGCAAGGAACTGATTGTCGATGGTTTTGAAGGTCAGATCTTTGCCTCTCCCTCCGCAGATCTCCGTTCCTATTATCAGGCAATCTGCGATGAAGAAGACGAGCTGATCCGGGGGCTTGAGGTCCTCAAGGACAAGCCCTGTGAAACCACGGACCACCACCGGGTTTCACTGCTGGTAAACACTGGTTTGATGACCGATGTGGTGCGCTCGCTCTCCCACGGTGCCGAAGGTATCGGTCTGTACCGGACCGAAGTGCCGTTCATGATCAAGGACCGGTTCCCCTCCGAGCAGGAGCAGCGTGAGTACTACCGGGAACAGCTTGAAGCCTTTGCGCCGAACCCGGTTACCATGCGTACGCTGGACATTGGCGGCGACAAGGCGCTGACCTACTTCCCGATCCAGGAGGAGAACCCCTTCCTGGGCTGGCGTGGGATTCGGGTTACTTTGGACCATCCGGAGATCTTCCTGGTGCAGGTCCGGGCCATGCTCAAGGCCAGCGAGGACCTGAACAACCTTCAGATTATGCTGCCGATGATCTCCAATATCTCGGAAGTGGAAGAGTCCCTGCACCTCATTTACCGGGTGTATCACGAGGTTCGCGAAGAGGGCTACGATATTCACATGCCCAAAGTGGGCGTGATGGTCGAGATCCCGGCTGCCGTTTACCAGATTCGGGAGCTGGCGGACCGAGTAGACTTCCTGTCAGTTGGTTCCAACGACCTGACCCAATATCTGCTGGCGGTGGATCGTAACAATCCACGGGTAGCCCAGCTTTACCATTCATATCACCCTGCGGTGCTTCAGGCGCTGGTCCGGATTGCCCAGGACGCTCACTCGGTAGGCAAACCGGTTGGCATCTGTGGCGAGTTGGCGGGAGATCCAGGTGGTGCGCTGCTATTGATGGCCATGGGCTACGATTCCCTGTCCATGAACGCGGCCAGCCTGCCCAAGGTCAAGTCAGTCATTCGCAGTGTCAGCCGGGAGTGGGCCATCCAGTTACTGGAAGATGTGCTGCTGCTGGATTCACCCCACGTGATCAAGAGCTGCGTCGATCTGGCGTTGCGAAATGCCGGTTTTGGCCGGTATCTGCGCCCCGGTAAGTCATCGGCCATGGCTGTATCGGAGGCCGCAGTTTCCTGATCGGAGGCGCGGATTCCGACAATATAGGGTGTGCACTCTAAATACGGTTGTTATCTTGACTATGGAAGTATCCGGCGGTCCGCCTGAAGGACCCGCATTCTTTATCCGGAAAAGGGAAGGCTATGAGCTCGCCAGTTGATCATAAACCCGCTCCCCGCATCGGGCTTGCCCTTGGTGGCGGTGGTCCTTTGGGCGGAATTTATGAGATCGGAGCGCTCAGGGCGCTGGATGAGGCGCTTGATGGTCTCGATTTCAACAACATCGATGTGTATGTGGGCGTAAATGGCGGGTCTTTTGTTGCGGCGAATCTTGCCAACCAGATGACCACGGCACAATTGTGCCGGATTTTCGTGCGTAATGAGGCGGAAGTACACCCGTTCCATCCGGAAGTCTTCTATCGCCCGGCTTTCCGGGAGATCGGCAGTCGCTTGCTGGCAATTCCCGGGCTGGTTTCGACGGCGGTGAGTCGCTTCGTCAACAACCCCTACGATCAGAGTCTGCTGGAAGCCATGACCATCCTGGCCCAGGTAGCGCCGGCCGGATTGTTTGATAACGAGGGCTTGCACGAGTATCTCAAGCGTGCCTTCACTATGCTCGGCCGCACCAACGATTTCCGCCAGCTCAAGCGCAGCCTCTACATAGTGGCTGCCGATGTTGAGAGTACCGAAGCCGTTTGCTTTGGCGCTCCCGGCTTTGACCATGTGCCCATTTCGAAAGCCATTCAGGCCAGTACCGCGTCGCCGGGTCTGTATGTGCCAGTGGAAATTGACGGCCGCTATTATGTGGATGGCACCCTGCGCAAGGGGTTGCACGCATCTGTCGCTTTTGAAGATGGAGCCGACCTGGTTTTCGCCGTGAATCCTCAAGTGCCGATTGATGCCAGCGCCGCGGTTCGGGCGGGCTCCATGAAACCGGGCGAGCTGACCCGCTCAGGCATGCCGAATGTTCTGTCACAGACTTTCAGGACCATGGTGTACTCCAGGATGCAGTCGGGCATTGCCCAGTACGCCCGGGATTATCCCGACAAGGACATTCTGCTGTTTGAGCCTACCCGTGACGACGCCAAGCTGTTCTTCTCCAACGTATTCAGCTTCCAGTCGCGAAGAATGGTGTGTGAACACGCCTACCAGATGACCCGACGGGATCTTCTGGGTCGTGCCGATCAACTGGAGCCCAAGTTGGCGAAATACGGCATCAAGCTTCGGCGGGATCGCCTTGAAGACGAGCAGCGGACGATCAGTACCAGTCTTTACGGCGAGATGCTGCCACTGTATGTGGCCAAGGGGAGGAAGAAAAAAGCCGAGAAGGGGCGGTTGGCGAGCGGCTTGGGTAACGTGTCGCACCTCTTCTCAAAGGCGCAATAATCCTGAGTGGGTAAGGGGCCAGATGACCGTTTCATCTGACCCCTGGTTCACGCTTACAGGATATACCGGCTCAGATCCTCGTCTTCGGACAATTCTCCAAGCTTTTCATTCACGTATTCAGCGGTTACCTCGAAGCCATCGGTGACTTTGTCACCGGCGTCGTAGGACAGGGTTTCAAGCAACCGCTCAAGGACGGTATGCAGCCGCCGGGCACCGATGTTTTCAGTGCTTTCGTTCACTTTCCAGGCAACCTCGGCAATGCGAGCAATGGCATCTTCCCGGAACGTCAGTTTTACCCCTTCGGTCAGCATCAGTGCCTCGTACTGCTGCACCAGGGAGGCATCGGGTTCTGTCAGGATGCGCTTGAAGTCCTCGGGCGTCAGTGCCTGGAGCTCAACGCGGATTGGCAAGCGACCCTGCAGCTCCGGAATGAGATCCGAGGGTTTGGACAGATGGAACGCGCCGGAGGCAATAAACAGAATATGATCGGTGCGCACAGAACCGTATTTTGTGCTCACGGTGCTACCCTCGATTAACGGGAGCAGATCGCGCTGGACGCCCTCGCGGGAGACATCCGACGAGGTATTCTCGGATCGCTTGGCGACCTTGTCGATCTCGTCGACGAACACGATGCCATTCTGCTCGACGGCCTGAATGGCTTTCTGTTTGATCTCTTCTTCGTTGACCAGCTTCGCAGCTTCTTCTTCCTTGGCCCGCTTGAGAGCGTCTGAAACCTTCATCTTCCGTGTTTTGCGCTTGTCGGAAGACAGGTTGGAGAACATGCTCTGCAGCTGATTAGTCATCTCTTCCATGCCTGGAGGCGCCATGATTTCCATCCCGGCGCTGGAGTTGCGCAGGTCGATCTCGATTTCCTTGTCATCCAGCTCGCCCTCCCGGAGTTTCTTCCGGAACAGCTGGCGGGTCGAGGAATCGGAGCTGCGCTGGCTGTCCTCACTGAAATCCCTGGGCGGCGGAATCAGCGCGTCCAGAATACGATCTTCCGCAGCGTCCAGCGCCCGTTCTTCGTGACGCTTCATTTCTGCTTCGCGCAGCATCTTGACGGCCATATCCGCCAGATCACGAATGATGGATTCCACGTCGCGGCCGACGTAGCCGACTTCGGTAAATTTGGTGGCCTCCACTTTCAGAAACGGGGCATCGGCCAATTTTGCGAGGCGCCGGGCAATCTCGGTTTTACCCACACCCGTGGGACCGATCATCAGAATGTTCTTGGGAGTGATCTCATCGCGCAGGCTGCTGTCAAGCTGCATCCGGCGCCAGCGATTTCTCAGGGCGATAGCCACCGCCCGCTTGGCTTCTTCCTGGCCCACGATGTGTTTGTTGAGTTCGTGGACAATCTCACGGGGAGTCATTGCAGACATGGTCGCTCCGGATCAGTCGTTTTTGGAGAGCACTTCAAGGGTGCGATTGTGGTTGGTGTAGATACAAATATCGGCGGCGATATCCAGACCCTTCTCGACTATCTCGTGGGCGGACAGGTCGGTGTTTTCCAGCAAGGCCCGGGCTGAAGCCTGGGCAAAGGGTCCGCCCGAACCGATGGCAATCAGGCCCTGTTCTGGCTCTATCACATCCCCGTTACCGGTGATGATCAGCGAGGCGGTTTTGTCCGCTACAGCCAGTAAGGCCTCGAGCCTGCGCAGGGCGCGGTCTGTGCGCCAGTCTTTCGCCAGTTCCACCGCGGCCCTGGTGAGGTTGCCCTGGTTTTTTTCAAGCTGGGCTTCGAATCGCTCGAACAGGGTGAAGGCATCTGCGGTACCGCCCGCGAAGCCGGCGATCACCTGGCCGTTGTAAAGGCGGCGAACCTTCCGGGCATTGCCTTTCATTACGGTATTGCCCAGGGAAACCTGGCCGTCGCCACCCATGGCAACTTCGTCATCGCGCCTGACGGAAAGAATGGTAGTCATTTGGGCTCCAATTGCCTGATTTAAATTGGTATCCCGTTGTTATGGAGGCTTATGGTGCGAATTCAAGGTGTTCGCAACGAGCCTGAAAGATCAGTCTTCCTTGGGGATCTTCCGGACCAGTGGCTGGATATTCAGAGATACCAGTTTGTCGATAGCGGAATTCATCTGGCTTCGGGATGTGAAAGGGCCAACGTTGACACGATACCAGACGGAGCCGTTGTCCAGGTCAATCCTCTGGGTGCTTGCCCGCAAACCCTGGAAGGCGATCTGGGCCCGCTGTCGTTCAGCGTCTTCCTTGCTGCGGAAGGAGCCGGACTGCAGCAGATAATTGAAATCCGTTTGCGTTGGTCCGGGCGTGTATTCTTCGACTTTGGGCGGTACCACCTCGGATTCCGGCAGCATCTCGTAGAAGCGGAACCCGGGCTTGTCTTCTTCCTTGGCTGTCTCTGTGGGCGTCTTCGCCGGTTTCTGGGCCGGCTTCTCACTGACCGTTTGCGGCTGCGAACCCGGGTTTGCAGGCAGGGAATTCAGATAAAAGATAAACCCGATAAAACCACCCACCGCAGCCAGGGACAGAATCCACTTGAGTGACAAACTGCCGTGCTGGGCACGGGCACTGGCCTTGGGTTTTGGGCGGGCCGCTTTTGGCTTTGCCTGCTTCGCCGGTTTCGTGCGCGACGTGGCCGAAGCTTTGTTGGGCCTGTCCTTGCGGGCGTAATCTCGGGACATTCGTGTTACATCTCTTCCGGTGCGCTGACGCCCAACAGGTCCAGACCGTTGGCGATAACCTGCCGGATGGCAAGGTAGAGGCTGACCCTGGCATCACGAACGGCGGTATCTTCAATCAATACCTTATGGGCGTTGTAGTAAGCATGGAACTGGCCCGCCAGGTCCCGCAGGTAGTGCGTGAGATGATGCGGTTCATGCTGCGCGGCGGAGTTGGCAATGAGCTCCGGATATTTTGCCAGTTGATTGGCCAGATCCTTTTCCTCATCCAGCGTCAACAGTGAGAGCTCACCAATACATTCGTTGCGGCCGCGCTGCACACCTTCCTCTGCCAGTTTTCGAAGCACGCTGCAGATGCGCGCATGGGCATACTGGACGTAATAGACCGGGTTTTCATTGGTCTGGGAGCGAGCCAGATCGATATCGAAGGTCAATTGTGAATCGACGCGGCGCGCGGCCAGGAAGAATCGGGTGGCATCGCGGCCCACTTCATCAATCAGGTCCCGGACTGTTACATAGCTGCCCGCGCGTTTGGAGATTTTTACCTCCTGGCCGGAGCGGGTCACCATTACCATCTGATGCAGTACGTAGTCGGGCCAGCCTTGAGGAATGCCCGCATTCAGTGCCTGCAAGCCGGCGCGGACGCGGGTAACGGTTGAGTGATGGTCGGCACCCTGTTCGTTGATAACGGTGGTAAAGCCCCGTTGCCACTTGTCGAGGTGATAGGCGACATCCGGCAGGAAATAGGTGTAACCACCATCCTTCTTGCGCATGACGCGATCCTTGTCGTCGCCGAACTCTGTGGTCTTCAGCCACATGGCGCCATCCTGCTCGTAGGTGTAGCCATTCTCCTGCAGGCGTTTGACCGTGGCCTCAACCTTGCCGTCCTCGTACAGGGAGGATTCCAGGAAGTAGACATCGAATTGAACGCCGAAAGCTTTCAGATCCAGGTCCTGCTCCCGGCGCAGGAAGGCGACGGCGAATTCGCGGATTGCGTCGCGGTCTTCGGGGTCCGCCTTGGCGGTCACTTCGCGGTCGTCGGCCGTAACAGTGTCGCCAGCAAGGTAGGCCTTGGCGACATCAACGATATAATCGCCCCGGTAGCCGTCCGCCGGCCAGCTCTCGTCATCCGGCGTCAGACCTTTCACCCGGGCCTGAACAGAGAGCGCCAGGTTATCAATCTGGGCCCCGGCGTCGTTGTAGTAGAACTCCCGGGTTACATCGTAACCGTTTGCTTCCAGCAGCCGGCAAAGGCAGTCGCCGATCGCCGCACCACGGCCGTGACCAACGTGGAGGGGGCCTGTGGGGTTGGCCGAGACAAACTCCACCTGAACTTTTTCGCCCTGGCCCTGATTGTTGCGGCCGAAACGATCGCCGTCATCCAGTATGGTGTTGACCACTTCAAAGGCACTGGCAGTGCTCATAAAGAAGTTGATAAAGCCGGGCCCGGCAATCTCCACCTTCTCCACCGCATTGCTCTCCGGCAGGTTCTCTACCAGCGCCTCCGCCAGTTTTCGAGGCGGGCAACCGGCAGCCTTTGAGGCAACCAGGGCAATGTTGCAGGCATAGTCGCCGTGGGACTTGTCCTTGGTATTACCTACCTGGGGAGTGAAAGACTGGTCCGCAGGCAGGGTGCCATCGGCTTGGAGTGCTGCCAGTGCAGACTGGAGCAGATCGGAAACGGTCTCTTTCATGCTGTCAGATGACTCGGTTTACAGGAGAATTAGGTTCGGGGCAGGAGGCCCATTGAAAACAGAAGGCGGCTATTATCGCGGAAAGTTTGGCTGCAAGCAAAAGGCTCCGGCCGGTTGGAATCTGTTTTCTGCTTATCCTGTTTCCTGCGGATCAACATCAATCATCCATTTCGCCCCCGCAGGCAGCTTTCTCTGGTCCAGCTCCTGGCAGATTCCGGTCAATAAACTGTTCAGTTTTTTCCGGTTGCGAGCATTGAGGATGAGTTGTGCCCGGTGCTTGTCTGCGCGCCGGGCAATCATGGCCGGCAGCGGCCCCCAGGTTTCGATGCCTGTGGCATTGGTAAGAGGCTTTATTGCATCCAGCACTTGCAGGCTCTTTTCCATGGTGTCGGCTTCCGCGCGGAAAATAGCCATGGCGCGGAAGGGTGGGAATTGCCCTTCTTCTCGTTCTTTGAGGAGTTGATCGGCGATGTCGATATACTGTCCCTCGCACAGGGTTTTTAGTAATGGGTGGTCACTGTGGCAGGTTTGCACCAGGACTTTGCCGGGTTTTGTGCCGCGGCCAGCGCGGCCGCTGACTTGCAGAAGTGTCTGTATGAGTTGTTCGGGGGCTCGGAAATCCACGCTGAACAGCCCGCCGTCGGCATTCACCACCACGACGAGCGTGACGTTCGGGAAGTCATGCCCCTTCGCCAGCATCTGGGTGCCCACAAGTACGCATGGTTTGCCAGTATTTACCTGGTTCAGAATGCCCTGGATGCTGCCCTTGCGCTGTGTGCTGTCACGATCCACACGCACCACTGGTGTGTCCGGGAAAGTAGTGGTGAGAATGTCTTCGGTTCTCTCGGTACCCTGGCCGACAGGTTTGAAGGCATCGCCGTGGCATTTCGGGCAATGCTCGGTGGCCGCCGTTTGGTAGTCGCAATGATGGCATCGCATTGCCCGGTCCCGGCGATGATAGGTCAGACGAGTGTCGCATCGGGGACACTCGACCATGTGTCCGCAGTCGAAGCACATCATGATCGGGGCAAATCCCCGCCGATTAACAAAGACCAGCGCCTGCTCACCTTTTGCCAGGGTCTGCCTGATGGCAGTCAGGGCGGGCCGGGACAGGCCACCTTCCAGAGGGCGACTACGAATGTCCAGCAGACTGATGATTGGCGGGGTAGCATTACCGGCACGCTCTTCAAGCCTCACCAGGCGGTATTTGGCCTGTTCCGCGTTATGCACGGATTCCAGTGACGGAGTCGCCGATCCGAGGATGACGGGGCAGTTGTTAAGATGCGCTCGATAGACGGCCAGGTCGCGGCCGGAATACCGGAAACCTTCGCCCTGTTTATAGGAGCTGTCATGTTCCTCATCGACAATGATTGTGCGCAGGTTGGTGAAGGGTAGTAGCACAGCCGATCGGGTGCCTACCAGGATAACGGGCTCACCGTTGCGAACTTTTAGCCAGGTTGCCAGGCGCTCGCCATCGTTCAGGGCCGAGTGCCAGACTACGATCCGCCTGCCGAAATAGTGCTGGAATCGGGCAACGGTTTGCGGCGTGAGGTTGATCTCCGGAACCAGTACCAGAGCCTGATCCTGGGCCCCGAGGTGTTGCTTGAGGTAGTGCAGGTAGATCTCGGTTTTTCCGCTGCCGGTAATGCCGTATAGAAGGAAGGCGCCAAACCCGTTGTTTGGAGTACCCAGCTCTTCAGCGGCAGAGGCCTGGGCCGTGGAGAGTCTGGGGATCCGGGCCAGAAGTTCAGGTGTCTCGTTGAACGTCTCTGACCTGGGTGGCGAAACGGTCCCGATCAGCCCCTTCTCACGCAGGGCGTTGAGTTGCGCCCGGGCGAACCCGGCTTTCTGGATATCTGTTGTCGGTGCGCCTTGGGGGCGCTGGTTCAGCCAATCGAAAAGTGCCTTCTGTTTATGGGCATTTGTGGGGAGTGTCGCGCCGTCGTCGTGCGTATTCCACCACTGTTCCGTTTTTTCTTCGGCGATTCGCCCTCGTCTGAGGGCCGGGGGCAGGGCAGTGAACAGGCATTCGCCCAAGGGGTGCTGGTAATAGTCGCTAGCCCAGCTGAGAAGCCTGAAGGTCTCTTTCGGTAATGCAGGCCAATCCTCCATTGCCGCAGCCACCGGCTTGAGTTTTATTCCCGGGGGCGGCTCAACGCCGATCTGTACAACAAGGCCCGTTGCCTGCTGCCGGCCAAATGGAATCCGCACTCTCTGACCCGGCGTTAATTCAAGCTCTTCTGGAATGATGTAATCGAAGAGTCGACGCAGCGGACGATTCAGGGCAATGCGTGCGATCAATGGCACTGAGTGCTCCACTGGATTACGGGTGTCACGGTATTTCCTTATCCTGTTTCATCGGCGGCCTGCCGCAAAATCCGGGGTGGGCGAGTTCGGAAGTCAGGGCGGTGCTTGCCTGCAGCAATAATTGCAAGTAAGATTCCCGGTCTGTTTCCGGCAGGGCATGATTGTGCCCCGTCTTTTCAATTGATTCAAACATGCGGTGCCTGGCGCCTGGGTAATCAAGATACCCCGCGATCAGGTAGCGGCATGACCTAGCGAGGTTCGCCATGAAAGAAGGTATTCACCCCAAGTACGAAGAAATTACCGCCACCTGTTCCTGCGGTAATACATTCAAGACCCGTTCTACCTACACCCATGATCTGCAGCTGGACGTTTGTTCACAGTGCCACCCGTTCTACACCGGCAAGCAGAAGGTTATGGATACCGGTGGCCGTATCGACCGTTTCCAGAAGCGCTTCGGTGGCCGTATCGGCGGCAAGAAAGACTGATCGCACTGGATTCGGAAAAGCGCCTTCGGGCGCTTTTTTTGTGGTTGGAAATCATCATGTATTCATAAGATACATACGCAATTAGCACTATTGACTGTTCGCAAAATGTTCATGGGCCACTTGTCGTTTCGGGTCTGGCGGGCCATAATGGCGCGCTCCGCTGGGCAAGCTCCGGCGGTTCATTACCTTTAAACGTGACAAACGGAACAGTGGCAATGTCTCAAGATCTGAAAGAAGCAGCCCTTGAATATCACGCCAAGCCGCGGCCTGGTAAGCTGAGTGTTGAAATCACCAAGCCCACCAAGACTTCCCGCGACCTTTCCCTGGCGTATAGCCCCGGGGTTGCCGAACCGGTCCGCGAGATCGCAAAGGACCCGGAGAACGCATACAAATACACTGCCAAGGGCAACCTGGTGGCTGTAATCTCTGACGGTTCTGCGATTCTTGGTCTGGGTAACCTGGGTCCGCTGGCAAGCAAGCCGGTTATGGAAGGCAAGGGCGTACTGTTCAAGCGCTTTGCCGGAATTGATGTCTTCGATATTGAAGTCAATTCCGAAAGCCCGCAGGCGTTTATTGAAACAGTTGAGCGTATTGCAGACACCTTCGGGGGTATCAATCTGGAAGACATCAAGGCGCCGGAGTGCTTTGAGATCGAGCGTGCTCTGATCGAAAAGTGCAACGTGCCTATCTTCCACGATGACCAGCATGGTACTGCTATCGTAACCGCTGCCGGCATGATCAATGCCCTTGAACTGCAGGGTAAAAAGATTGAAGAGGCGAGGGTGGTGTGCCTGGGAGCCGGCGCCGCCGCTATTGCCTGCATGAAGATTCTGATCAGTTGCGGCATTCGCTCTGAGAACATCTTCATGCTCGACCGCAAGGGTGTGATCCACTCTGGTCGTGATGATTTGAACCAGTACAAGGCAATGTTTGCCAACGATACTGACAAACGTACTCTGGATGACGCTATCGATGGCGCTGACGTATTCCTGGGTCTGTCCGGTCCGGATCTGCTGACCGCCGACCAGCTCAAGAAAATGGCTCCGAAGCCTATCGTTTTTGCCTGCTCAAACCCGGATCCTGAAATCAGTCCGGAGGTTGCCCTGGCAGCCCGCGATGACCTGATCATGGCCACCGGCCGTTCTGATTACCCGAATCAGGTTAACAACGTATTGGGCTTCCCATTTATTTTCCGTGGAGCGTTGGACGTGCGTGCCACCGCGATCAATGAGGAAATGAAGGTGGCGGCTGTCAATGCAATCCGTGAGCTGGCCAAAGAGTCTGTGCCACAGGAGATCTGCGAGGCTTATGGCGTGGATAGCTTTGAGTTCGGGAAAGAGTACATCATTCCCAAGCCAATGGATGTCCGTTTGCTTGAAGTGGTGCCGGCAGCTGTTGCCCGCGCTGCCGTGGATTCCGGGGTCGCCCGTAATTCATACCCGGCGCACTACCCGCTCAAGTCCATGGACGACATTATCTGATCTGTCGTTCGGGCTGATACAAAAAAACCGGCGGTGATCCCGCCGGTTTTTTTATGCTTGCTCTGTCCGCCTCAGAAAATTCTCCGTGACAGGTCGTCTTCCTCCGAGCTTCCGTTATGGTCGCTTTCGCTCTCGGATGTCAGCGGTGGTGGCGCGTCCTCTTCCCGGAAGACCTCGAAGACACCGTCTTCGCCGGGCCTAGCCCGCTGTCCGGTTTCGGGGTTGATCCGGATGTTTACGATGCCATTGGGCCGAGGCATAAAGGAAGAGGGCGCTCCTTCGAGAGCCACCTCCATGTAGTCCAGCCAGATAGGTAGCGCGGTGCTGGCGCCAAACTCACGTCTGCCGAGCGGTGCCGGCTGGTCGAATCCGACCCAGGCAGTTGTGGCTACCTCGTGATTGAAGCCGGCAAACCAGGTGTCCTTCTGTTCGTTGGTGGTGCCGGTTTTTCCAGCGATGTCGTCCCGGCCAAGGGCCAGTGCTCGTCTGCCTGTGCCGCGCCTAATCACGTCCTGCATCATAGAATGCAGAATAAAGACGGCGCGTTCGTCTGCCAGTCTGCGCATCACGCGAATCTCTGGCGACTCCTCACTCGTTTCAGAAACAGGTGCGGCGGTGTTTGGCTCAGCTTCTTCCGTGCTCAATGCGTCCTTTCCCGCAACTTCGTCGCAGTCTTTGTCACACAGAACGGTTTTCGGCGCCTGGTAGATGGTCTCACCGCTAAAGTCACTGATTGTCTCGATCAGGTAAGGTTCAACGTCGTAGCCACCGTTGGCGATAACAGCCATGCCTCTAGCAAGTTCCATGGGAGTAAGCTGGCCACTACCCAGGGAGAGCGACAGATCGTCTGGCATGTTCTCTATCGGGATTTCCAGCTGTGCCAGATAATCCAGCGTATTCTGAATGCCGAGGTCGCGCAGCAGCCGGATCGAAACCAGGTTGCGTGAGCGATAGAGAGCTTCCCGGAGGCGGGTAGGGCCATAAAACTGTCCCGAGGAGTTCTGAGGCCGCCATGCGGTCTCAAGTTCGGAATCGTCGAATACTATTGGCGCATCGTTATAAATAGTGGCCGGCGTCATGCCGCCTTCCAGGGCGCTCAGGTAGAGAAAGGGCTTGAACGTTGAGCCCGGCTGTCTCCGTGCCTGAATGGCCCGGTTGTATTTGCTCTGACCGAAGCTGTAGCCCCCTGTCAGTGCCTCAATGGCACCGGTTTTGGCTTCCAGTGAAATCAGTGCGCCCTCCGCTCTCGGGATCTGGGCGAGTGCGACGGTCACTGCTGCGGGCTGCTCAGGCTCGTCAACCTGTGGTTGGCTATCGGTGGCATCAGCTTCTGGGGAAGCCTGGACCGGGTTCTGGGCGCGCACATAAACAACGTCGCCGGGCGCAACCACATCGGAAGGTCTCTCTGGCTCTGGGCCAGTTAGGTTTTCGGTTTTGTAGCGTTTCGCCCAGGTCATTGTCTGGAAGGGCATTGTGGCCGATCCGATGCGGCGTGCGTGCACACTCACTTCGCCAGATTCATCGTTCACCTCTTTGACGATTGCGGGCAGCAAGAACTCGACCCGAGGGTAATTCAGGATCAGGTCGGATAATTCGCTGGTGGCAAGTGTTTCCTGGTCGATCTGCCCAATGGGGCCGCGGAAGCCGTGGCGTCGATCATAGGCTTCAAGGCCGTCTCTTAATGCTTCTGTGGCAACCTGCTGCTTTTTGCCGTCAACTGTGAGGGTCACGGTGTAGCCATCGGTGTAAGCGTCTTCGCCGAACCGCCGAACCATTTCGCTTCGGGCCATTTCGGCAACATAATCGGCATCGACTTCCGTTTTCGTGCTGTTATAGCTGGCAGTGATGGGGGCCGAAATTGCAAGCTCATGGGCATCCGGAGTGATGTATCCCAGATCTCGCATGCGCCCGAGAATCCAGTTCCGGCGAATCATTGCGCGGTCCGGGTTTGCTAGCGGATTGAACGCCGAGGGCGCTTTTGGCAAGCCCGCGAGCATGGCCATCTGGGCGAGGGACAATTCCGAGACCGGTTTGTTGTAATAGACTTGCGCGGCAGCGGCAATTCCATAGGCCCGGTTGCCAAGGTAGATTTTGTTCAGATACAGCTCGAGGATGCGATTTTTGTCCAGTTCACGTTCGATCTGAAGAGCCAGAAGTATCTCGTTGAACTTCCGGATAAAGGTTCTGTCCCGTGACAAAAAGTAATTTTTTGCAACCTGCATTGTGATCGTACTGCCCCCGGACTGGATCTCGCCGGTTGAGACCAGTTCGATGGCAGCCCGCGCCAGGCCTTTGATGTCGACCCCAAAGTGCTCGTAAAAACGCGAGTCTTCAGCCGCCATAAAGGCTTGTAACTGAATTGTTGGGATCTGTTCGATTGTGATGGGTGCCCTTCTCTTTTCACCGAATTCTGCTATTAATCTGTTGTCTTTGCTATAGACCCTTAACGGGGTCTGAAGCTTGATGTCCAGAAGCTGATGTACCGGCGGAAGGCCAGGGCGAAGGTAAAGATAGAAGCCTGAGGTTACGATAACGGCGACACTCAGTCCGGTAAGAAACAACCAGGCAAAAAGGCGAGATGTGCGCAACAAATGAGACATTTTTTTCTGACAACTGTTGGATATAGGTCTATCATTTGAGAAATTGCTTTAGGAAGGAAGAGTCGCTTCACCGCCGCAATAGTTCTCAATTAAAGAAGAACAGGCATTGTAGACGGAATGGTGAAGAAATTCTCTTAAATAAAAAACACATAAGTTACGTAACCGGGTGCATCTAACCAGGTATAGGGTGAGCGCGTGTTTGGATTAGGAAAGAAATCCAGTGCAGTGCTGGGCGTGGATATAAGCTCCAGCTCGGTCAAACTTCTGGAGCTGTCAAAGCAGGGCGACCGTTATAAGGTCGAGAGCTACGCGGTGGAGCCTTTGCCGGCCAATGCCGTTGTTGAAAAGAATATTACGGACGTTGAAGCCGTGGGCGATGTAATGAAGCGGGTGGCTTCCAAGTCCCGTTCTGGCGTCAAACAGGTGGCTGTTGCGGTTTCAGGTTCTGCGGTCATTACCAAGCTCATCCAGATGGATGGCGGCCTCAACGAATTCGAGATGGAAGATCAGATTGCCCTGGAGGCCGATCAGTACATTCCATACCCGCTGGATGAAGTGGCGATCGATTTCGAAGTTCAAGGTCCTTCTGAGAACAACCCCGACCAGGTGGATGTGCTTTTGGCTGCTTGCCGTAAGGAAAACGTGGACATTCGGGAGGATGCACTCGAGATTGCCTCTCTGACTACCAAAGTGGTTGACGTTGAAGCCTATGCACTTGAGCGTGCTTACGCACTGATCGAGTCACAGCTGGACTCCCAGGGTGAGGAGCTGGTGGTAGCGATTGTGGACATTGGCGCGACCATGACCACGCTGAGTGTTCTTGCTGGCGGCAAGACCGTTTACACGCGTGAGCAGATTTTCGGTGGCAAACAGCTAACCGAGGAAATCCAGCGCCGTTATGGTTTGTCGCTCGAGGAAGCCGGCCTGGCCAAAAAGCAGGGCGGACTGCCTGATGACTACGAGTCCGAAGTGCTTACTCCGTTCCGCGAGGCTGTCGTGCAGCAGGTCGCTCGAGCGCTTCAGTTCTTCTTTGGTGCCAGTCAGTACAATGCCGTCGATTATGTGGTTCTGGCCGGAGGCACTGCCTCGATTCAGGGGCTGACTGAAATGGTCGAAGAAAAAACGGGAACGCCGACCATGGTCGCGAATCCTTTTGCAGACATGGCGGTAGGTTCAAGGGTAAACGCATCGGCACTTAGCAATGATGCGCCTTCCCTGATGATTGCCTGCGGCCTGGCAATGAGGAGCTTCGACTGATGGCAAAGATTAACCTTCGACCGTGGCGTGAAGAGCTTCGCGCTGAGAAACAGAAACAGTTCGTGGTCATGATTCTTGGTGCTGCGATCATTGCCGGCGGGCTGGTCTTTCTCTGGAAAACCGATATGGATAGCCGGATCGCCTACCAGCAATCCCGCAACGCCTACATTGAGACTGCTACTAAAAAGCTTGATCAGCAGATCAAGGAGATTGAGAACCTCAAGCGCAAGCGGGATGAGCTCCTTGCCCGGATGCAGGTCATTCAGGATCTCCAGGGTAAGCGTCCGGTTATCGTGCGCGTGTTCGACGAGTTGGTGAGGACATTGCCCGATGGCTTGTTCTATACCGATCTCAAGCGAACCGGCGAGCGAGTCGACATTGTAGGAATGGCTGAGTCTAACAGCAGGGTTTCTACGCTTATGCGCCAGTTCGAGGAGTCCGAATGGTTTACGGATCCCAACCTCTCGAATGTCTCTGCAGCTGATAGTCGCCGGGCCGGTTACAGCCAGTTCAATCTGTCCGTTAAACAGAAAACGCCCGAGCCCGAAGGGGAGGATAAGTAATGAGCCTCGCGGACTCTCTAAAAAGCCTCAATGAATTTGATATCAACGACCTTGATGTCAACAACGCCGGTATCTGGCCTGCTCCAATAAAGTTCATCGTAGTTCTGATTATCTTCGGGCTCATCGCCGGAGGTGGTTACTGGTTCTTTATCAAGGATCAGTACGCTCAGCTTGAACGGGTGGAGCGCACCGAGCAGGAGCTGCGGAAAACCTATGAAGAGAAAGCCTACCAGGTCGCAAACCTTGAGGTTTTCAAAGCCCAGATGGCGGAAATGGAAGAAACCTTTGGCGCACTGGTAAGGCAGCTTCCAAGTGAGACCGAAGTGCCAGGGTTGCTTGAGGACATCACGAATACCGCTCTGGGTAATGGCCTGGCGCTTCAGGAAGTGGCTCTTCAGCCAGAGCAGCGCCGGGACTTCTATTCCGAGCTGCCAATCAATATCCGGGTGTCTGGCTCCTATCATGAGCTGGCATCTTTCGTCAGCAGTGTTGCGAGCCTGCCACGGATTGTGACACTGCACGACTTGACCATAAAACCAACTGGCGGAGATGGAGAGCGGCTTGATATGCAGGTTGTGGCTCGTACTTACCGCTACCGGGCTGGAGAATGAGCATGACAGGAAAGCATGCGGTAAAGGCCTGGCTGGGTGTTTGTCTGGTGTCTCTCCTGACAGCCTGTTCCCAGGGCAGCGGATTTTCAGATCTTGATCAATTTATGGCCGAAACCCGGGCAAAACCGAGAGGGTATGTTGAGCCCTTGCCGGAGTTCAAAGCCTACGAGGCTTTCAGCTACTCAGCGGCAGATCGTCGGGCTCCCTTTGAACCACCCATCGATGTTCAACTGACCATGGTGGACGAGCAACCGATCAGCGATGTTGAGCCGGATCTCGATCGGCCCAGAGAAGTTCTCGAGAATTTCGATCTGAAAGCGCTTGAAATGGTCGGCACGCTTCAGGGGGCGTCGGGCAACCTGTTTGCCCTTATTGAAGACGATACCGGCGGAATTCATAGAGTCCGTACTGGAAATTACATGGGGCAGAACTACGGTCGCATTGTGGGCGTCAGTGAAACCCGTATCGAGCTTATTGAAATCGTTCCCAATGGCCGGGGTGGCTGGGTTGAGCGTCCTCGCTCCCTGACCCTGGAAGAGGGCGCAGGCTAAGGAGCGGCTGGATGAAAGTTGAAAGAACCATGCACGTACAAAAAAGTTTAGGGTCGAGGCTAGCGATGTTCAGAAAACTCAATGTATACGTCAGCGTGATTGCTTTTGGGTTGTTATCCGGCCTGGCCAACGCGGTCACGCTGGAAGACGTGTCGTTTTCGTCGCTACCGGGCGAGCGGCTTGAAGTCACACTGCAATTTGATGGGGCACCGCCGGAACCTTCCGGATACACCATCGAGCGTCCTGCTCGGATCGCGGTGGATCTTCGGGATACGACCAGTGGTCTCGATAGCCGCAGTGTGCCTCTTGGGTCTGGCAATGCCCAGAGCATGACCGTGGTTGAAACCAAGGATCGCACGCGGTTGATTTTCAACCTGGTTGAGCTAGTGCCATACGACACAGTTCGTTCGGGGAACTCTCTGGTTATGACGATCGGCGGGCAAGCTCAGGGCGTTGCGGCGAGCTCCCCGACTACCGCGCCTCAAAGCAGCTCAACATCGGCTGCAATGTCTTCTGACGCTCTGGCCGGGGTGGACTTCCGTCGTGGCAAGGACGGGGAAGGCCGCGTGCTTGTTGATCTCGGCAGCTCCAGCACACCAGTGGACCTGACTGAGCGAGCCGGCAAAATCCGTCTGACGATGGATGGTATTGAAGTTCCCTCGGATCTACGGCGCCGGCTTGACGTTACAGACTTTGCAACACCGGTTACCCGTATTGACACCTTTGTGGAAGATGGCAATGCCGTGGTCGAGATCACCCCCGAAGGGAATTACGACTACATTGCCTACCAGTCTGGTAGTCAGTTTACCGTCAGTGTTGAGGAGCTGAGCCAGGAAGAGGCGGAGTCCCGTCGGGAAGAGAAATTCCCGTACACCGGTGACAAGCTGTCCCTTAACTTCCAGGACATTGAAGTTCGCTCGGTGCTTCAGCTTATTGCTGACTTCACCGGCTTGAACCTGGTGGCCAGTGACACTGTGGGCGGCAGCATTACCCTGCGTCTTCAGAACGTTCCCTGGGATCAGGCGCTGGATCTGATTCTCAAGACCAAGGGGCTTGATAAGCGCCAGATTGGCAATGTTTTGCTGGTAGCGCCTGCGGATGAAATTGCCGCCCGGGAGAAGCTTGAGCTTGAGACTAACAAGCAAATCGCTGAACTGGCACCGGTTCGTCTGGACATCATTCAGGTTAACTACGCCAAGGCGGCTGATATTGTTGCATTGATCAAGGAAGACGAAGAGCTGATTTCTGATCGCGGATTCGTTTCCTCGGATGTCCGCACCAATACCATCAGTGTTCGTGAGACTGCAGAAAAACTTGATGAAATCCGCCGCCTCGTCTCGACATGGGATGTGCCGGTACGGCAGGTCTCTATTGAGGCCCGTATTGTGCGCGCCCAGACCAACGTGGCTGAGAACCTTGGTGTTCGTTGGGGTGGCGCAGCTTACGACATTAGCGGAGACAATATCTTTTCAGTAGGCGGTGGTCTTGATGGCGTGCAAGATGCCCGGGATTCTGCCGCGACTCCGGGATCTTTCCAGACGTCTTTCCCTGGCGCACTTGCGGTAGATCTGGGAGTGAGTGGTGACGGTGCGTCCTCCTTCGCAATCGGTTGGGGCAGTGACGACTTCCTGGTGGATCTTGAACTCTCGGCCCTTGAGAGCGACGGCCAGGCTGAAGTGGTTTCTCAGCCCCGGGTTGTGACCGCCGATCGTCAGACGGCGTCGATCAAGTCTGGTGAGGAAATCCCCTATCAGGAAGCGTCTTCGAGCGGTGCCACTTCCGTTTCTTTCAAGGAAGCCGTGCTCTCCCTGGAAGTAACGCCGCAGATTACACCGGATGACAAGATCATCATGGATCTGGTGGTCAATCAGGACTCCCGTGGTGAGGTGACTGCTGGTATCCCATCCATCAACACCAATTCGGTAACAACACAGGTTCTGGTTGGCAACGGCGAGACAGTGGTTCTTGGCGGTATCTTCCAGTCGGAAGTTGCGACCCAGACCACCAAGACGCCGTTCCTCGGAGATATTCCCTACCTGGGTCGTATCTTCAAGCGCACTGAGCACATCGATGAGCGCAGCGAACTGCTGATCTTCATTACACCGAAGATCATCAAGAATGACCTGCTTCGCTAATCGGTGAAGTTTAAAAGCCGCCGCGTAAAACCGGCGGCTTTTTTGTGCCTGAATTTTGCCCAAGTCGGGTCCTGAACTTATGCAATCCCGGGCCCTGTGATATTCTCACCCGCCTGAACAAAACTGAGCGGAAGTTATGTCTTTGCCGAAACGCGTTGTCCTCGTTGGCCCCATGGGAGCAGGGAAAAGCACGATTGGCCGGATGCTCGCCAAAGAGCTCGGCTACCGTTTCCTCGATTCTGATCGCATCATTGAACAGCGATGCGGGGCTAACATCCCGTGGATTTTCGATGTTGAGGGGGAGGATGGGTTCCGCTTGAGGGAAACGGCCATGCTGGATGAGTTGTCCTACGAAGATAACACGGTGCTGGCCACCGGGGGCGGGGCGGTGATGCGCGAGGAAAACCATCCTATCCTGAAGAGGGATGCGACGGTCATCTATCTGAAAACGTCGATAGAGCAGCAGGTAGAGAGAACACGCAAGGACCGAAATCGGCCCTTGCTGCAGAATGACGACCCGGAAGCGGTTTTGCGCAAACTTTTCTCTATCCGCGATCCCCTGTATTCGAGCCTGGCAGACATCGTCATGTACACAGACAGAAAAAGCCCCAGGCTTGTCGTGCGTCAGCTGGTTAATCGGCTCAACCCGAAAACACCTCGTCATAAAAGGCAGATCCGGAAGGAAGGTCGCAATCATGTCTAATCGGTATCGCGAACTCTCGGTGGAACTCGGTGAGCGCAGCTATCCTATTTTTATCGGCCAGGACCTTCTCGGTACCCAGGATCTGTCAACATACGTGTCCGGGTCGCAGGTCATGATCGTTACCAACGAGACGGTGGCACCTCTCTATCTTGAGCAGGCTAAAGCCTGCTTCCCGGGGAAGCGGGTTGATACCGTCGTACTTCCCGATGGCGAAAAGTTCAAGGACTGGCAGACCCTTAACAGGATCTTTGACGGTCTCCTTGAGCAGCGACATACCCGGAAAACCACCCTGGTTGCCCTCGGCGGGGGTGTGGTCGGCGATATGGTCGGTTTTGCCGCCGCCTGTTACCAACGGGGTGTCCCGTTCATCCAGATTCCAACCACCCTGCTTTCCCAGGTGGATTCGTCTGTTGGTGGTAAAACCGGCATCAATCATCCCCTTGGTAAGAACATGATTGGCGCCTTCCATCAACCGCAGGCGGTATTGATAGATACAGCAAGCCTGCAGACTTTACCTCCGCGTGAGGTTTCAGCGGGTCTGGCGGAAGTGATCAAGTATGGGCTGATTCGGGAGCAGGGCTTTCTTGCCTGGCTTGAAGATCAAATGGACTCTCTGGTCAGCCTTCAGCCAGAGGCGCTGGCAGAAGCCATTTTCCGGTCCTGTGCCTGCAAGGCAGAGATTGTAGCCCTCGACGAGCGCGAAGGTGGTCTAAGAGCGATTCTCAATCTTGGTCATACCTTCGGGCATGCGATAGAAACCTACGCCGGTTATGGCAACTGGCTGCACGGAGAGGCAGTAGGAACCGGTATGATCATGGCCGCAGAATTGTCTGCTCTAGAGGGGATGATCAGTCGTGATGATTGTGTCCGGATAAACCGACTGATCCTGCGCGCCGGATTGCCGGATAAACCTCCGGTCGGAATGACAGCCGAGGACTTTATGAGTTTGATGGCTGTCGACAAGAAAAACGTGGACGGCCTGCTCCGGTTGGTCTTGCTTCGCTCGGTTGGCGATGCTGTCATCACATCCGAAGCAAGCCCTGAAAACCTTGCCCTGATCTTTGCCCGTTTTTGCAGCGCAACATGATGCCGGCCAGAGGGCTTCAATGATTTGGTAACGGACCAGCAAACAAGGAAGACCCGTGACTGAAGAAAGCTTGAACAGTCTTGATGGCGGCGGCCTGTTTCCGAGGCTGCAACAACGCTACAGCCTCCGTTCCAATCCTCTCGAAATGGAAACACCGTTTTTTCCGGATGCCATGCGTCATCACGCGCTGGAGGCGTTACGCCACCTTTGTGGTTTTGGCGATATGGCCCTGTTGCTGACAGGTGCAGCCGGTGCAGGCAAGACTAGGATACTGGCGGAACTGGTGCGCAGCGAGTCGTCCCGGCTCGATTTTCACCGGATACCCGCTGCAGCTCTGAGTAGTGCCCAGGCGCTTGCCCGGGATCTGAAAGCGGTCGCCCACTCCAGCCTCGGCTCAGAAGACAGTCCCCGAGAACTGGTTTATAGCTTCTTCAGGTGGTCGGAGTCACGGGTCCGAAAAGGGCAGCGTATGGTCCTTCTGATTGACGATGCGGACCGGGCGCCGATGGAGTTGCTCCGGCTGATCCTGTCCGCCTATCTGGCCTCAGAACGCGGCTCTTCTGCAGTTCCGGTGTTTGCCGGTACGGATGGTCTGGTTCAAATGCTGGGCCTTGATGATGCGACCACAAGTGTTCACCAGATACATCTGCGGCCCCTCACCAGGGAAGAAATCGTTGCCTACCTTGAGCCACGGGTTCACGCAGCCGGCGGCAAGGCTGGGGAGCTTCTCAGCCCGGCCCGAGTTTCCAAAATCCATGCTCTGAGTCAGGGAAGTTTTTCGCGACTCAAGCGTGTAACCCCGGGGGTTTGGCTGGACATGGTGGCTTCGCCGGGTGCCGATCGCTCACCGGAAGTTCCATGGAAGCGGTTCCTTTGGCCGGGACTGGCGCTTGTTCTCCTTGCGGGCTCTTGGTGGTTCGTGTCGCGCCAGTATGATGAATCCGTTGCCGAAGAGACTGTGGAAGCGCCGGAGCCGTTGAGAAAGAGCATCACCATTGGGCCGGAGACTGAGAATTTATCGCCATCCCGGGATAAGCCGCCCAAGGATGAGCCGCCCAAAGATGAGCCTGTCATGGAGCCTGACACGGCATTGACAGAGCCGGTAACCGAGGCGGAAGCTGCCCAGCCAGAGCCAGAGCCAGAGCCAGAGCCAGAGCCAGAGCCAGAGCCAGAGCCAGAGCCAGAGCCAGAGCCAGAGCCAGAGCCAGAGCCAGAGCCAGAGCCAGAATCCGCGCCGCAGTTCACTCCGGCCAATTCGGAGAGTTTTGTAGTCATTGAACAGGTCAGGAGGCGCGGAGGCTGGACCATCCAGCTTGTTGCCGGCAACCTGGAGCAGACCGCACTGAATGTTATCTCCCGCTATTCAGAGCTTGGCGATCTGGTGTATACCCGGGGGGAAAGGCAGGGCCAACCCTGGTTTATGGTATTCTATGGGGAGTTCCCAACCCGAGAGGCGGCAAATGCCGCGGCATCCGGTTTGCCGGAGGAGCTGGCTTCCCGGTCGCCCTGGGTGCGTCCGGTCGACAATTTATAGCGCCGTCATTTCTGGTGCTAACTCGTTGTTCCATAACATTGTAGACTGGTAATTCCGGTTCCGGCTTCCCACAATAATTCCACGCCGATTTGAGTACGTATTTCTACGTGTGTAAAATGGCCAGCCCCCATTTTCAGTGTCAAAGGGTGGTCGTATGGCTGTGCACCAATTAACCCTTTGATTGAAAAGCATTTTTACGTGAGAGAACGCTTATGATGACAGGTTTGTATCATCCCGATGAATTCAGGGACAACTGCGGATTCGGTCTGATTGCTCATATGAAGGGCGAGGCCAGCCACAAGTTGTTGCAAACTGCCATCGAGTCTCTGACCTGCATGACCCACCGAGGTGGTATCGCTGCAGACGGAAAGACCGGCGATGGTTGTGGCCTGCTGATCCAGAGCCCGGATGGCTTTCTGAAAAAAGCCGCCAAGGCAGCGTTTGGCAAGGAGCCAGGCGACCTCTTTGCGGTCGGCCAGGTCTTCCTGAACCCCGACGAGGCCAAGGCCTCTGCCGGTCGTGCAGCCATTGAGAAACGGTTGACCGAGCAGGGACTGGAGGTTTTCGGCTGGCGTGAAGTGCCGGTCGATGACAGCTGCCTCGGCCCCATGGCGCTGGATTGTCTGCCCCGCATTGAGCAGGTTTTCGTGGTACCTGCCGGCAAGACAGAGCGAGATTTTGCAATCAGTCTGTTCGTAGGTCGCCGGCACGCCGAAAGCGATATGGCCGAGGATCCGGAATTCTATATCTGTAGCCTGTCGCATCGCACCCTGGCCTACAAGGGCCTGATGATGCCCGCGGACCTTGCCAACTTCTACAAGGACCTGGGTGACCCGGATCTTGAGACGGCTATTTGTGTGTTCCACCAACGGTTCTCCACCAACACCATGCCCCGGTGGCCCCTGGCCCAGCCGTTCCGGTATCTGGCCCACAATGGTGAGATCAACACCATCGACGGCAACCGGAACTGGGCTATTGCCCGGGCTGCGAAGTTCAGCTCACCGGAACTGCCGGATCTTCAGACCCTGCAGCCGCTTGTGAACCTCACAGGTTCCGACTCTTCAAGCATGGACAACATGCTGGAAGTGCTGCTTGCCGGTGGCGTTGACCTGTTCCGCGCGGTTCGCATGATGATTCCGCCGGCCTGGCAGAATGTCGACAGCATGGACTCCGAGTTGCGAGCGTTCTATGAGTACAACTCCATGCACATGGAGCCCTGGGATGGCCCCGCAGGTCTGGTCATGTCGGATGGCCGTTATGCGGTGTGTATGCTGGATCGGAACGGCCTCCGCCCGGCCCGGTGGGTTATCACCAAAGATGACTTTATTACTCTGGCGTCAGAGATCGGTACCTACGGCTATCAGCCCGATGACGTGGTTGCCAAAGGCCGTGTCGGGCCGGGTCAGATGCTGGCAATTGACACCGAATCCGGTGAAGTTCTGCATACCAAGGACATTGATCAGCGGCTGAAGACGGCGCAGCCTTACAAGCGCTGGCTTCGCGAGAACGCCCTGCGAGTGGAAACCACCCTGAATCAGGATACCCCCGATTTCAGGCTGATGGACGCCGACGAGCTGCTGGTTCATCAGAAGATGTTCATGGTGTCCTTCGAAGAGCGTGACCAGGTCTTGCGCCCGCTGGCGGAGAACGGCCAGGAAGCTGTCGGTTCCATGGGTGACGATACCCCCATGGCCGTGCTTTCAAGCAAGGTACGCCACGTAGCGGACTACTTCCGTCAGAAATTCGCCCAGGTCACCAACCCGGCGATCGACCCTCTGCGTGAGGCGATCGTTATGTCTCTGGAGACATGTCTGGGTGCCGAGCGCAACGTGTTCGAGGAAACCGCCGATCACGCGGATCGTATAATCCTGACCACGCCTGTACTGTCTCCGGCCAAGTTCCTGAAGATTGCCAACAACGACCGCCCGGGGTTCGAGGTTGCTCGTATCTCCATGAGCTACCGACCGGAGCAGGGGCTGGAACAGGCGATTCACCAGGTTTGTGAGGAAGCGGAACAGGCCGTCCGGGATGGTAAGGTGCTGCTGATCCTCACCGATAAAGATCTGAAGGAAGGTGAACTGCCGGTCAATGCCCTGATGGCAACCGGTGCGGTCCATCACCACTTGGTCAAGAAAGGATTGCGCTGCGATTCCAACATCGTTGTTGAAACCGGTTGGGCTCGCGATCCCCATCATTTCGCTGTGCTCTTCGGTTTTGGTGCGACGGCGGTCTATCCGTACCTTGCCTATCAGGTTCTGAACGATCTGATCCGTACCGGCGAGCTGCTGATGGATCCGATCGATGCCAAGAACAACTACCGGAAGGGCATCAACAAGGGGCTGCTGAAGATACTTTCGAAGATGGGTATTTCGACCATCACTTCCTACCGCGGTGCCCAGCTGTTTGAGGCGATCGGTCTGGCCGATGATGTCGTTGACCTGTGCTTCAAGGGTGTACCAAGCAGGATCCAGGGTGCAGGGTTCTACGACTTCCAGCAGGACCAGGAGCAACTGGCCTCCGTAGCCTGGAAGCCGCGAAAGCCCATTGTCCAGGGTGGTCTGCTGAAGTACGTCCATGGCCAGGAATATCATGCATTTAACCCGGATGTAGTTGGCAAACTGCAGGAAGCGGTAACCAGTGGCGACTATGGTCACTACAAAGAGTATGCCGGTCTGGTCAATGAACGTCCGGTAGCAACCCTCCGGGATCTTCTGGGCTTCCGGAAGGACCTCAAGCCAATCGACCTTTCCGAGGTAGAGCCGGCAGAGAACATTTTCCCGCGCTTCGATTCGGCGGCCATGTCCCTTGGTGCGCTGTCTCCAGAGGCCCACGAGGCCCTGGCGGTTGCCATGAACACTCTGGGTGGTCGCTCGAACTCTGGCGAGGGCGGCGAAGATCCGGCCCGCTATGGCACCGAAAAGCGCTCCAAGATTAAGCAGGTGGCCTCCGGGCGTTTCGGCGTTACAGCCGAGTATCTTCGCAGCGCTGATGTCATGCAGATCAAGGTTGCCCAGGGCGCGAAGCCCGGTGAGGGTGGCCAGCTGCCCGGTGGCAAGGTCAATGATCTGATTGCCCGTCTGCGCTATTCAGTGCCCGGCGTGACCTTGATTTCACCGCCGCCGCACCACGATATCTACTCCATCGAGGATCTGGCCCAGCTGATTTTTGACCTCAAGCAGGTTAATCCCCAGGCCCTGGTGTCTGTGAAACTGGTCTCTGAGCCAGGTGTCGGTACGATCGCGGCAGGTGTTGCGAAGGCCTACGCCGACCTTATTACCGTATCTGGCTACGATGGTGGTACGGCAGCAAGTCCGCTGACCTCTATTCGCTACGCTGGTTCTCCCTGGGAGCTCGGGCTGACCGAAACTCAGCAGGCACTGAGGGCAAACGATCTGCGGGGCAAAATCCGTCTGCAGACTGATGGCGGCATCAAGACAGGTCTGGATGTGGTGAAAGGCGCGATGCTGGGTGCCGAGAGTTTTGGTTTCGGTACCACGCCGATGGTGGCGCTGGGCTGCAAATACCTCCGTATCTGCCACCTGAATAACTGCGCGACCGGTGTCGCGACGCAGAATGACCACCTCCGAGAAGAGCATTTCAAGGGCACGGTGGAAATGGCCATGAATTTCTTCCGCTTCGTGGCTGAAGAAACCCGTGAGTGGATGGCGAAGCTGGGCGTGCGCAGCCTTGAAGAACTGGTCGGCCGCGTTGATCTGCTGGAGCGCTTGCCGGGCGATACCGAGCGCCAGAAGAAGTTGGATCTCCGTCGCCTGCTGTCCAACGACCATATTCCCGCGGACAAGCCGCAGACCTGTCAGGTGGAACGGAATTACCCGTTCGACGAGGGTAAGCTCGCGGAACAGATGGTTCAGGATACAGCTGCGGCGATCAAGGAAAAGAGTGGTGGTGCCTGGTCCTATCGGGTAACCAACTGCGACCGCTCCATCGGTGCCCGCCTTTCTGGCGAAATTGCCCAGATCCATGGTAACCAGGGAATGGTCGATGCACCGATCACCCTGGATCTGACCGGTACCGCCGGCCAGAGCTTTGGTGTCTGGAACGTGGGTGGTCTCAACCTGATCCTTGAAGGGGATGCCAACGACTACGTCGGTAAGGGCATGACCGGTGGCAAGCTGGTGGTGAAGCCGCCCCGCGGCAGCGCTTTCAAGACTCAGGAAACCTCCATTGTTGGCAACACTTGCCTTTACGGTGCGACGGGCGGCAAGCTCTTCGCGGCAGGAACGGCAGGTGAACGATTTGCGGTCCGTAACTCCGGCGCCCATGCGGTTGTGGAAGGCGCGGGTGACCACTGTTGTGAGTACATGACGGGTGGTCTGGTGACAGTTCTTGGCTCAACGGGGCACAATTTCGGCGCTGGTATGACCGGTGGCTTTGCCTATGTGATGGATCTCAACAATACCTTCGTGGACAAGTACAACCACGAGCTGGTCGAGATTCAGCGGATTTCCAGCGAAGACATGGAGTCCTACCGTAACCATCTGCGCGGCGTTATTCGGGAGCATATTTCGGAAACCGCCAGTGAGTGGGCTGAGCACATTCTTGAGAATTTCGACGACTACATTGGCCGTTTCTGGCTGGTGAAACCGAAGGCTGCCAACCTGCGTAGCCTGCTGGCTAGTACCCGGGCACGTCCGGAATAAGAGGCTGAGAGGGTTTGGGGTGTGCAGCCTGGCTGCCGCCCTTGTCGAAATTGAGTTGATGAGAGCATCCTGATGAAAGAACGACTGAGTAACGACTTCCAGTTTGTCGAGGTTGGACGTGTCGACCCGAAGAAGGTCCCGGCCAAGAAGCGGAAGAAAGAGTTTGGTGAAATTTATCACCCCTTCACAGCGGACAACGCGGCGTCCCAGTCCCACCGCTGTCTTGAATGTGGTAACCCGTATTGCGAGTGGAAGTGCCCGGTACACAACTACATCCCGAACTGGCTCAAGCTGGTTTCCGAAGGCAACATCATGCGTGCCGTTGAGTTGTGTCACCAGACCAACTCCCTGCCTGAAGTCTGCGGCCGGGTCTGTCCACAGGATCGTCTATGCGAGGGTGCATGCACCCTGAATGACGGCTATGGTGCGGTCACCATCGGGTCTGTCGAGAAATACATTACTGACACTGCTTTCGCCCTGGGCTGGAAACCGGATATGTCCGCAGTGAAGTGGACTGATAAGAAGGTTGCAGTGATCGGCGCGGGTCCTGCTGGTCTGGGATGCGCTGATGTCCTGGTTCGCAACGGCGTCAAACCGGTCGTGTTCGATATCTATCCGGAAATCGGCGGCCTCCTGACCTTTGGTATTCCGGAGTTCAAGCTGGAAAAGTCCGTCATGACCCGTCGTCGCAAGGTGTTCGAGGAAATGGGCGTGGAATTCCGGTTGTCTACCGAGGTTGGCAAAGACGTTCAGCTTCAGGAGATCATCGACGAATACGATGCCGTCTTTATGGGCATGGGCACCTATACCTACATGAAGGGCGGTTTCCCGGGTGAAAACCTGCCAGGCGTCTATGACGCCCTGCCGTTCCTGGTTTCCAACGTCAACCGTCGGCTGGGCTACGAAAAAGACGAGGCCGACTTCATCGACATGAAGGGTAAGCGTGTCGTTGTGCTGGGCGGTGGTGATACGGCTATGGACTGCAACCGGACTTCGATCCGTCAGCAGGCTGAAAGTGTTACCTGTGCCTACCGCCGTGACGAGGCCAACATGCCGGGCTCCCGGAAGGAAGTGGCCAACGCCAAGGAAGAGGGCGTTAAGTTCCTCTTCAACCGTCAGCCTATTGCCATCCTTGGCGAAGACCGGGTTGAAGGTGTGAAGGTGGTTCAGACCCGGCTGGGCGATCCTGATGAAAATGGTCGTCGCCGCCCGGAAGTGGTTCCTGGCAGTGAGGAAGTTATTCCTGCCGACGCCGTTCTGGTGGCTTTCGGTTTTCGTCCGAGCCCGGCCGACTGGTTTGATGAGCTGAAGGTGAACACCGACGATTCGGGCCGGGTAACCGCTCCGGAAGGGTCCGAGTTCATGTTCCAGACCAGCAACGAGAAAATCTTTGCGGGCGGGGACATGGTCCGCGGTTCGGATCTGGTCGTAACCGCTATCTGGGAAGGCCGTCAGGCTGCCGAAGGTATCATGGATTACCTGGATATCTGATTGCAGGTTTGATCCTGATCAGGGGGCGGTTTCCTAAGGGAAAGCCGCCCTTTTTTATTCCCGCAAACCGGGTATTATGGCTCCCCATTCAATTTTCCCCTTTGTACAGAACACGCTGGATTTCCTATGACCGAGCTGAAGAATGACCGTTTCCTGCGCGCCCTGATGCGCCAGCCCGTGGACCGCACACCGGTTTGGATGATGCGACAGGCAGGGCGGTACCTGCCGGAATACCGTGCGACAAGGGCGAAGGCCGGGGATTTTCTCAGCCTGTGCAAGAACTCACCGTTGGCCTGCGAAGTGACTCTGCAGCCCCTGGAGCGCTTCCCGCTGGATGCGGCCATCCTGTTTTCAGACATCCTGACCATTCCGGATGCATTGGGCCTGGGCCTGTACTTCGAAACGGGTGAGGGACCGAAATTCCGGAATACGATCCGCTCCGAAGCCGATGTTGCGGCTTTGCCGAAAATCAGCGCTGAAGTGGATCTGGACTACGTCATGAACGCGGTTTCTACCATCCGCGGAGCCCTGAGCGGCAGCGTTCCCCTGATCGGCTTCTCCGGAAGCCCGTGGACTCTTGCGACGTACATGATTGAAGGTGGCTCGTCCAAGGATTTCCGGGAGGCCAAGAAGCTCATGTATGGCCAGCCTGAAGTTATGCACCGCTTGCTGGACCATCTGGCGGATGCGGTTATTGATTACCTCAACGGCCAGATCAAGGCAGGTGCCCAGGCCGTACAGATTTTCGATACCTGGGGTGGGGTTTTAAGCAGCTGGGCGTATGAAGAATTTTCGCTTCGTTATATGAAGAAGATCGTCGATGGCCTGATTCGCGAAAATGATGGTCGCCGCATACCGGTGATTTTGTTTACCAAGAACGGCGGCCAGTGGCTGGAATCCATTGCCGATTCCGGTGCGGATGCCGTTGGGCTGGACTGGACCACCGATATCGGCGACGCCCGCGCCCGCATAGGCGACCGGGTGGCCCTCCAGGGCAACATGGATCCGGCCATGCTGTATGCGCCGCCTGAGCGGATTCGCCAGGAAGTGGCAGATATCCTGCGGCGCTTTGGTTCCGGTCCTGGCCATATCTTCAATCTTGGTCACGGCATTACGCCGGATGTGGATCCGGAGCATGCCAAGGCGTTCATTGAGGCCGTGGTTGAACTCAGCCCGGAATATCACCGCTAATTCTGCACCACGGTAGGTCGGGTTAGGCGCGCATAGGGTGCCGTAACCCGACAAACTCAGCACAATCCAAAACTCCTCTGGATGCATTCTTTTGTCCGGTCTATAGTCAGTTAAAACATGACTGGTAAACAGGAGTAACCGCTTGCCCACCAAGAATCCCGAAAAACGCCGGTTCCACCGGATCGAATTCGACGCGCCCTGCGAGCTTCACTGCCAGGAGTCTGTCTGGAAGACCGAGGTGCTGGATATTTCCTTGAAAGGCGTGCTGGTGAAGCGGCCGGAAGGGTGGGATGTGCCGCTAAAGCAGCCCTGTGAAGTGATTGTTCACCTGAATGATCATGAGGCGGGTATTGTGATGGCGGTGGAGCTCAGGCACATAGAGCCGCACAGGCTCGGTTTTAAATGCCAGTACATTGACCTGGACAGCGCAACCCACCTCAAACGCCTAGTGGAACTGAACCTGGGAGATCAGGCGTTGCTCGAACGAGAGTTTGCCCACCTCATTGATTAGAACTTTTTTAGCCGGCCGCCGGCACCACTGCGTGTAGGGCAGGTTGACTTCGAAGATGGCAGGCTTAAAGCTCTTCCAGAGCAGTAAGAGCGTCACTCAGTTTAGTCACTGGAATCACTTTCATGCCGTCGATGGCCTTGCGCGGGGCATTGGATTTCGGCACCAGGGCCCGGGTGAAGCCGTGTTTGGCGGCTTCATAGATGCGCTCCTGGCCGCTGGGAACCGGGCGGATTTCCCCTGAGAGGCCAACTTCGCCGAAGATCACCAGGTCCTGGGGTAGGGCGCGGTCGCGGAAGGAGGAGACAATGGCGGCCAGCAGTGCAAGGTCGGCGCTGGTTTCGTTTACCTTTACGCCACCAACCACGTTCACGAACACGTCCTGGTCGGACACATGCATGCCGCCGTGGCGGTGCAATACGGCAAGGAGCATGGCCAGGCGGTTCTGATCAAGGCCAACGGCTACCCGTCTCGGGTAACCGCCCTGCGCCATGTCCACCAGAGCCTGGATTTCCACCAGCATCGGGCGAGTGCCTTCCCAGACGACCATCACCACGCTTCCCGGGGCCGCGTCTTCGCCGCGGTTCAGGAAAATCGCGCTGGGGTTTTTCACTTCCTTGAGTCCCTGTTCCAGCATGGCGAAGACGCCCAGCTCATTCACCGCACCAAAACGGTTCTTGATGCCGCGCAGGGTTCGATAACGGCTGTCGCTGGAGCCTTCCAGCAGAATCGAACAGTCGATCATGTGTTCCAGGACTTTCGGTCCGGCCAGGCTGCCGTCTTTGGTGACGTGGCCGACCAGGAACAGGATGGTGCCCGTCTGCTTGGCGAAACGGGTCAGGTAGGCTGCGCTTTCGCGTACCTGGGAGACACTGCCCGGGGCGGACTCGATATCCGCCATGTGCATCACCTGAATACTGTCTACCACCAGAATCCGGGGTTTTTCCGCCTCGGCCACCTGCATGACGCGCTCGACACTGGTTTCGGACAGCATCTTCAGGTCTTTGGTCGGCAGGCCCAGCCGTTTGGCGCGCATGGCAACCTGTTGAAGGGATTCTTCACCGGTGACATACAAAGCAGGCACGCTGGCAGCAAGATGGCAGACGGCCTGGAGCAGAAGTGTGCTCTTGCCGGCGCCCGGGTGGCCGCCCATAAGCACGGCAGAGCCTTCGACCAGGCCACCGCCCAGGACCCGATCGAACTCCTGCATGCCGGAACTGATGCGTGGCTGCTCTGCCAGGCTGACGTCATCCAGGCTCTGGACCTCGGACAAGCTGCCGGCAAATCCCTCAAAGCGGGCACCGCGGGCGCCTTTGCTGTTGCTACTGACGCCGCGGACTTCACTGATAGTGTTCCAGGCCTGGCAGGCCGTGCACTGGCCCTGCCATTTGGAATAGTCTGCACCGCATTCGGTGCAGACGTAGGCGGTTCTGGTTTTCGCCATCAGGCCAGCTTTTTGTACTTCATGCGCTGCGGCTGCATCGCCGAATCACCCTTGCGCTTCTTGAAGTCCTCGTCGTACTCGGTGAAGTTACCTTCGAAGTACACCACCTCGCCATCATCTTCGAACGCCAGGATATGGCTGGCCACACGGTCGAGGAACCAGCGATCGTGTGAGATCACCAGGGCAGAGCCCGGGAAGTTCAGCAGGGCTTCCTCCAGGGCGCGGAGGGTTTCCACGTCGAGATCGTTGGTCGGCTCATCCAGCAGCAGCACGTTGCCGCCCTGTTTCAGAAGTTTGGCCAGGTGCAGGCGATTGCGTTCACCACCGGACAGGTCTCCAACCCGCTTCTGCTGGTCGCTGCCCTTGAAGTTGAAACGGCCAACGTAGGCCCGGGAGGGCGTCTCGTAGTTGCCCACCTTGATGATGTCGTTACCGTCGGAGAGTTCTTCCCAGACGGTTTTGCTGCCGTCCAGATCGCGCATCTGGTCCACATAGGCCAGCTCCACGGTTTCCCCGACGGTAATGTCGCCGGAATCCGGCTTGTCGAAACCTGCGATCATCTTGAACAGGGTGGATTTACCGGCACCGTTACCACCGATAATGCCAACAATGGCGCCCGGCGGTACGCTGAAAGAAACGCCTTCATACAGCAGGCGGTCACCGAAGGACTTGCTGATGCCGTCCACCTCAATCACCTTGTTACCCAGGCGTGGTCCGGGTGGAATGTAGAGTTCGTTGGTTTCGTTGCGCTTCTGGAATTCCTGGGAGCTCATCTCCTCAAAGCGTGCCAGACGGGCCTTGCTCTTGGATTGGCGGCCCTTGGCATTGCTGCGCACCCACTCCAGTTCCTGCTTGATGGCTTTCTGATGAGAGGCTTCCTGCTTGGATTCCATCTCCAGGCGCTTTTCCTTGTTTTCCAGCCATTGGCTGTAGTTGCCTTCAAACGGAATGCCTTGGCCACGGTCCAGTTCCAGGATCCAGCCCGCGACGTTATCGAGGAAGTATCGGTCGTGGGTGATGGCGACCACGGTTCCTTCATAGTCGTGGAGGAAGCGCTCCAGCCAGGCTACGGATTCGGCATCCAGGTGGTTGGTAGGCTCATCAAGTAGCAGCATGTCCGGGCCGGCCAGCAGCAGACGGCACAGGGCCACGCGGCGGCGTTCACCACCGGAAAGAACGCTCACTTTCTGATCCCAGGGTGGAAGGCGCAACGCGTCCGCGGCCACTTCCATCTTGCGTTCAATATCATGGCCGTCGGTGGCCTGGATGTAGGCTTCGAGTTCGCCCTGCTTCTTGGCCAGGGCATCAAAATCCGCATCCGGTTCGGCGTAGGCTGCGTACACCTGGTCCAGTTCTGCCAGGGCGTCATGCACACCGGAAACCGCCTCATCGACGATTTCCTTGACGGTTTTCTCTTCGTCCAGCTCCGGCTCCTGGGGCAGATAACCCACGTTGATGCCGGGCTGCGGGCGGGCTTCACCGATGTAATCCTGATCCACGCCCGCCATAATGCGGAGCAGGGTGGATTTACCGGCGCCGTTGAGACCCAGAACGCCGATTTTGGCGCCAGGGAAGAAGCTCAGTGAAATGTCCTTCAGAATCTCGCGCTTGGGCGGGACCACCTTGCCCACGCGGTTCATGGTGTAAACGTATTGGGCCATTTTGGCAGAATCCTTTTATCAAACAGTCGCTTGAGAAATGAATACACGTCAGGTGCCTGATCAAGGCCTCCGGGGTGGGCGGTCCGGGATCGTCAAAATCAGGGATGATTTTGTCGAGCTTACAGGGACGTATTCACAGCGTATCCCGGACCGCCCATCCCGGAGGCCGACACCACGGGGGCCGGTACCTGAGAACAGTAATCGGGTAAGGTATCGAAACCTACCAGTGATAGCAATTGAGCAGAAACCGGAGTTGGCCGCATGCCGGTATCTGCGGACGGTATAAAGGGTGATTTTTCACCTGTTTGTAAGATAGAATAGCGGCCCAATTTTTCAGGGAGCCTGCGGAGATCGCCAAAGCTCTCCGGGCCAGCCAAGCACACAGGGGCAGCGCATCCATGTTTAATCGTGAAATGAAAATCGCCGGCTTTGACGACGAACTCTGGAACGCCATGCAGGCGGAAGAGAAGCGCCAGGAAGCTCATATCGAGCTGATCGCGTCCGAGAACTACACCAGCCCCCGGGTGATGGAAGCCCAGGGCAGCGTGCTGACCAACAAGTACGCGGAAGGCTATCCGGGCAAGCGCTACTATGGCGGCTGCGAGTTCGTGGATATTGCCGAAGATCTGGCGATTGAGCGTGCCAAAGAGCTGTTTGGTGCTGCCTATGCCAACGTCCAGCCGCATTCCGGCTCCCAGGCCAACTCCGCTGTCTTCATGGCTCTGCTCAAGCCCGGTGACACCGTTCTGGGCATGAGCCTCGCCCATGGTGGGCACCTCACTCACGGCGCCAGTGTCAACTTCTCCGGCAAGATCTACAACGCCGTGCAGTACGGTATTAACACCGACACCGGCCTTCTCGACTACGATGAAATCGAATCGCTGGCTCTTGAGCATAAGCCAAAAATGATTATTGCCGGCTTCTCCGCTTACTCCCAGGAGCTGGACTTTGCCCGCTTCCGCGAGATTGCCGACAAGGTGGGTGCCTATCTGTTCGTTGATATGGCCCACGTGGCTGGTCTCGTAGCCGCCGGCGTTTACCCGGATCCGGTTCCGCATGCCCACGTGATTGCGACCACAACCCACAAGACCCTGCGCGGTCCCCGCGGCGGTCTGATCCTGGCCTGCGATGATGCTGACCTGCAGAAAAAGCTGAACTCTGCGGTATTCCCGGGCGGCCAGGGTGGCCCGCTGATGCACGTGATTGCCGCCAAGGCCGTGTGCTTCAAGGAAGCCATGAGCGACGATTTCAAGACTTACCAGCAGCAGGTTGTGAAGAATGCTTCCGCCATGGCCCAGGTGTTTGTGGATCGTGGCTATGATGTGGTTTCCGGTGGCACCAAGAACCACCTGTTCCTGGTCAGCCTGATCAAACAGGACATTACCGGAAAAGATGCGGATGCGGCGCTGGGTCGTGCCCACATCACCGTGAACAAGAACGCGGTTCCCAATGATCCTCGGTCTCCGTTCGTCACTTCCGGTCTTCGCATTGGCACCCCGGCAATTACCACCCGTGGTTTCGGCGAGTCCGAGTGTCGCGACCTCGCCGGCTGGATCTGCGACATTCTCGATAACCTGGACGATGAGGCAGTCAACAGCCGGGTTCGTGAGCAGGTAAGTGCACTCTGCGCCCGTTTCCCTGTCTACGGCTAATCGTTTTATAGCTAGACTACAGGCATGACCTGCCGGGCCGATCAGTCGGCCCGGCTTCCTCTCCGGAGTTCCTGACTATGCATTGTCCCTTCTGTGGTGAAGCAGATACCAAGGTGATTGACTCCCGGCTGGTGGCCGAAGGAGATCAGGTGCGTCGTCGCAGGGAATGCCTGTCCTGCCGGGAGCGGTTCACGACCTTTGAGTCTGCAGAACTGGTGATGCCGCGGGTAGTCAAGCAGGATGGCACCCGGCAGCCTTTTGATGAGGAAAAGCTGCGCGCGGGGCTGATGAAAGCGCTCGAAAAACGGCCTGTGAGTATTGAACAGATTGATGCGGCCCTGAACCGGATCAAATACCGTTTGCGGGCGACCGGTGAGCGGGAAGTGAAATCCATGCAGCTGGGCGAGGAGGTAATGACCGAATTGCGCCAGTTGGACAAGGTCGCCTATGTCCGCTTCGCGTCCGTGTATCGCAGCTTTCAGGATATCAAGGAGTTCAAGGAAGAGATCGAGAGGTTGTCGGCCAGCAACGGTGAGGCGGCTGTGGATGTCGCTAAAGCGCTGGCGGATAACCACGCCCCGAAAGGAAAGGCATGATCGAGAACCGCGACAGGGCCATGATGGCGCGGGCTGTCCAGCTTGCCTGGCGCGGTCGGTACTCTACCCATCCTAATCCCCGTGTTGGCTGTGTTATTGCCCGGGGCGATCTGGTGCTGGGTGAGGGCTGGCACGAGCGAGCCGGAGAAGCCCACGCCGAGACCCGTGCCCTGAGTCAGGCCGGTCCCGATGCCCGGGGCGCGACAGCCTACGTGACGCTGGAGCCTTGCAGTCATTTTGGCCGTACGCCGCCCTGTGCCAGAGCGCTGATCGATGCCGGTGTCGCTCACGTGTATGCCGCGACCAAGGATCCGAATCCCTCGGTGTCCGGCCGTGGGCTGGATATGCTCAGGGAAGCGGGTGTGCGGGTTACCGAGGGCTTGCTGGCGGAAGAGGCCGCCCGTCTGAATCCGGGGTTCATGAAGCGGATGAACACTGGCCGGCCCTGGGTGCGGCTCAAGATGGCCGCAAGCCTTGATGGCCGTACCGCCATGGCCTCCGGTGAGAGCCAGTGGATAACCGGCGCAGACGCCAGACGGGATGTTCAGCGCCTCAGAGCGATCAGTGATGCCATCCTGACCGGTGTCGGCACGGTGCTCGCCGACGACCCGTCACTGACGGTACGACGCGAAGAGCTGGGGGATATCGGCGACGCGACGGAGCCGGCGAGGCAGCCGCTGCGGGTTATTGCCGACAGGGACGCGCGAACACCGTCTTTGGCGAAAATCCTTCAGGGCGGTAACGTGCAGGTGTTCTGTGCGTCATCGACTCTCGCGACAGCGCCAGCTCAGGATCTCGCGGCGCTGGGCATCAGCCTTACTGGCGTCGCCTGGAAAGATAACGGGGTCGACCTGGCTGAACTGCTGGACTCGCTGGGCGAGCTCGGAATCAATGAGCTGCTGGTTGAGGCGGGCCCCACTCTGGCGGGCACCTTCATCAACGAAAAACTGGTCGATGAACTCTGGCTCTATCAGGCGCCGGTTTTTCTCGGCAGCACGGGACGTCCGACCGCACACCTGCCGCTGGAAACCATGGCAGATAAAGTACAATGGAAAGTGCTGGACCGACGTCAGGTAGGTGAGGATCAGCGTCTGATCCTTGCCCGCCGGTAATCCATAAACTCAGGATGTTCCGCAAGCCGATATTTGCCGGAACGCCGCAAGGGTGCAAAACCATATGGCACTGAACAGCATTGAAGACATCATTGAAGATATCCGTCAGGGCAAGATGGTCATACTGATGGATGACGAGGATCGTGAGAATGAGGGCGATCTCGTGATGGCTGCTGAGCATTGCACGGCCGAAGCCATCAACTTCATGGCCCGGTTTGGTCGTGGCCTGATCTGCATGCCCATGACCCGGGATCGCTGTGAGCAACTGGGGTTGCCGCTGATGGTTCAGCAGAACGCCTCCGGCTTCGGAACCAAGTTTACCCTCTCCATTGAGGCTGCCGTGGGCGTGACTACTGGCATCTCGGCGGCAGACCGTGCCCGCACCGTGCAGGCAGCGGTAGCACGCAACGCGAAAACCAGTGATCTGGTTCAGCCCGGCCATATTTTCCCGTTGATGTCTGATCCCGGCGGTGTTTTGAGCCGCGCGGGGCACACGGAAGCATCCTGTGACCTCGCCGCACTGGCAGGTTGCGAGCCGGCAGGCGTGATCTGCGAGATCATGAATGACGACGGCTCGATGGCCCGCCGGGAAGATCTGGAGCGATTCGCCGAAGAGCACGACCTGAAGATTGGCACCATTGCCGATCTGATCCACTACCGCACCATGAACGAGCGAACCGTTGAGTGTGTGGAAGAAAACGACCTCGACACCGAGTACGGCGTGTTCAAGCTTCGGACATACCGCGACAACATCCAGGGAGCCACCCATCTGGCGATGTTGATGGGAGACATTTCTCCCGATGAACCGGTCTATGTCCGGGTCCACATCACGGACACCCTTCGGGACCTCCTCGGTGCGCGCCGCAAGGATTCTCGCAGCTGGCCCCTGCATCACGCCCTTGAAAAGGTGGCAGAGGAAGGCCGGGGCGCGGTCGTCCTGCTGAACAGTGCCGAGGACAGCTACAATCTGGAAGACCGTATCCAGGAATTCTTTGATGAGGGGAAAGGCTCTTCTGGCAAAGGCAGCTCCGGCGTTTACTTCACAGTAGGTACCGGCTCCCAGATTCTCCGGGATATCGGTGTTGGCAAGATGCGCCTGCTGAGCCCGCCGATCAAATTCTCGGCCATTTCCGGTTTCGATCTGGAAGTTGTTGAATACGTTCCCTATACCCCTGAATGAACAACCCGGTCGTGGCCGCGATGCCGCGACACGTGAAGGAGCCATCGATGGCAGATATCAGAGTAATTGAAGGTGATTTTACCGAGTGCAGCGGACGTTACGCGCTGGTCGTAGGCCGTTTTAACGGCTTTGTTGTGGAAAGCCTGGTTGAGGGCGCGCTGGATACCCTGCGCCGTCACGGAATTTCCGATGACGACGTCACCATCGTTCGCGTACCGGGGGCCTATGAAATGCCCCTGGCCGTCAAGCGCGTCGCCGAAACCGGTGAGTACGATGCGATTATCGCCCTGGGTGCGGTCATCCGTGGCGGCACACCCCATTTCGAGTATGTTGCCGGCGAGGCCTCCAGCGGCCTTGGCGCGGTCAGTCTTGATACCGATGTGCCGGTGACCTTTGGTGTGCTGACGGTGGATTCCATTGAACAGGCCATCGAGCGTTCCGGAACCAAGGCTGGTAACAAGGGTGCGGAAGCGGCGATAACTGCCCTTGAAATGGTCAGCCTGTTCAAGAAGCTGGGTGAGTAATGAGCGAAACTGAAGGTACATCACCGCAGCCGGCTCCGTCCGGCAAGCCAAAAGCCGGTGATCGACGCCGTGCCAGGGCTCTCGCCATGCAGGGGCTCTATCAGCGCCATTTCAGCAAGACGGCGATTTCTGACATTGAAGCCGAGTTCATGGTCGACAATGACATGACCAAGGTCGACCTGCTGTATTTCCGGGATCTCCTTCGTGGTGTTCATCGCGAGCAGGGCGAGCTGGACAAGTTGATCGAGCCTTTTCTCGATCGGCCTATTAACGAGGTAGATCCAGTGGAGCTGGCCATCGTTCGTTTGGGGGCCTATGAGCTCAAGCATCGGCTTGATGTGCCCTACAAAGTGGTCATCAACGAAGGCATTGAGATGGCGAAGCGTTTTGGTGGCACAGAGGGCCACAAATTCGTTAACAGTCTTCTCGACAAGCTGAGCGGCCGACTCCGGCTTGCCGAGACCCGCCCCCGGTAACCGATGGGTGAGTTTGAGCTGATTCGACGTTACTTTCTGTCGCCTGCCGGGCGGCAGGAATCCGGGTCCCTGATCCTGGGGCCCGGGGATGATTGCGCGATTCAGCGAATTCCCCCTGGCCGGGATCTTGTCTTTTCCGTGGATGCCTTCGTGGAGGGTGTCCATTTCCCGCGAAACTATCGTTCAGATTACCTGGGTTGGCGGGTTCTCGCGGCAGCTGCCAGTGATCTTGCGGCCATGGGTGCGGACCCGGAATGTTTCACGCTTGCGCTGACGCTGCCCTCTGTGGATGAGCAGTGGCTTGAGGGCTTCTCAACAGGGCTGAGAAGCGCCAGCGGCGCTTTTGGGTTCGAATTGGCGGGCGGAGATACCACCTCCGGACCGCTCACGCTGAGTCTGCAGGTGCATGGTACTGTCGAGCAGGGGAGCGCTGTCCGTCGCTCCGGCGCACATCCCGGCGACCTGATCGCCGTGTCGGGCACTCTCGGCAACGCCGGCGCCGCCCTCGACTATCTCGCTGAACCTGAGCCCTGTGCTGACATGCTTGCCGTAATGGAGCATTACCACCGGCCCTGGCCCAGGCTGGATCTGGCAGTGGCTGTGCGCCAATATGCCAGCGCGGCGATTGATATCTCTGATGGTTTGTTGGCCGATCTGGGCCACATTCTTGCGGCTTCACGTGTCGGTGCCCGTGTTGAACGTGCCCGACTGCCTCTTTCGTCCGCTCTTTCGAGGCTCAAGGGCGATAAGGCCGTAGACTACGCATTGCGTTCCGGGGATGATTACGAACTCTGCGTCTGTTTTCCCCCGAACAGCTGGGAGCGCGCACCGGAGCCACTGAAGAGTCAATTCACCGTGATTGGCGTTGTTGACGCTGGGTCAGGCCTGTATCTCGACGATGTCGATTGCGGTCTGGAAGCCGCGCCAGCGGGGTATGATCATTTCAGGAGTGAGCGATGAGTCAGGAAGGCCAGCCTCCCGAGCCCGATTCGCCGGCAGTGATACTGCCGCCAGGCTTTCTGAGGAACCCCGTGCACCTGCTCGCTTTTGGGTTTGGCAGCGGAGCAACCGCGCGGGCGCCTGGTACCTGGGGAAGCCTGGCCGCCATCCCGCTTTGGTATGGGTTCGCCTGGTTACCGCCTGCTGGCTACTGGCTGGTTGTCCTGTTTGCTTTTATAGCGGGCATCTGGCTGTGTGGAAAGACAGCCGAGGACCTCAAGGTCCATGACCATGGCGGCATTGTCTGGGACGAATTTGTCGGCATGTGGATTGCTCTTGGCCTGTTCCCAGACAACATATACGGAGTTCTGGGGGCTTTTGCCCTGTTCCGGTTATTTGACATTGCCAAACCCTGGCCCATTAGTTGGCTGGACCAGCACCTGCCAGGCGGGCTGGGGATTATGGTAGACGACGTGATCGCCGGCTTGATGGCCCTGATCTGCCTGTGGGCAGTGGACATGTGGCTGGTCCCCGTCATGGTCTAGGAAGCCACCACGGCCCTGTCAGTGTAACTGCTGTTCTTCCGGCAACATCCGGACGACATGCAGAAATCGCTTCAGGCCTGTCTCCGCGCGCTCCCGAGAAGCGAACGGGCCACTGTCAAACCCTTCCCGAGTCGTGAAGTACCATTTGCTCCCTACGCAGAAAAATCGACTACTGCGAAAGGGAACCGGCCCTTCTTCTCCGGTCCTGCGATGGGTGTCCATGGCGTCTCCTGTAATGCCCTCTTTTCGTTTTTGCTTGTCGGGCGCCGCGTTAATATCTGCCGATTTGTTTAAAATTAAACCAATTCAGGGCGAATTCAACATTTTTTTACAATTTTACGGGTTAGGTCTCAATCGGGATCAGGGGTGAAAAACCCGGAATTGGCTGGCAAAGCGGACTGTTGTCTTGCCCTTGCAAGACGCACTGGTCAGAATGCTACACAACTGGCACTCGCCTGACGCAATTTTCATCCTCATGCCAAGGAGACCCAATGAACCTTTCTAATGTGATCCGTTTTTTCCAGTCAGCAGAGCGCAGGTTGTGCCGACGCGCCGCAGGCGTTCGCGCCGGGTTGGTTGCAGTGGTTGTCATGTCTCTGGTGGGGTGTGCTTCCAGTGTCAGTGTTGTCGAAACATGGGAAGGCAATCCGGCGGCAGCGTCCAATGCCGCCACGCTTGAGACGCCAGGCGAAATCCGGGTGACCCGGGTGAATGGCCGCGTTATGACCAACTTCCTGATGGACGACCTGGCGCTCGACTACGCCCTGCTTCCCGGCGAAAACGAGGTTGTTTTTGTCTACAAGACGATCTGGGCGAAAAGCGGTGTGGTCAGAAACGGGGAATCGAAAGTTCACGTGATTGAGAGCGAGCCCCAAGTTGTTCGTTTCGAAGCAGAAGCCGGTGAAACCTATCTTTTCGATTTTGATCAGCCGGAGTCTCGTCAGGAAGCCGAGCAGGAAATGCCGGAGTTCTCCGCTGCTATCGTCTCTTCTGCCGGAATGGCCGTGGCAAGTTCAACCGTTTGGGATGGGGAAGAGCAAATGGCCGCTTCTCGCACGCCGATTCCGGCGTCTACGTCCGACAGCACATCGGTTAGCGGTGATAATGCGCTTGAACAGCTCAAAACCATCTGGGAAACAGCGAGTGACGAGGAGAAGAAGGCGTTTCTTCGTTGGGCGTTCGAATAACCTGAGACGTGCTTGAGCGTTTCCGGGGCCCGTTCAGGCCCGGAAACGTTTCAGGGCTTTCTTGAGAAGGCCCTCCATCGCGGTCATGGCATCATCTGCAAGGGTCTGCGTTGGGGAGGCTGCGATGGGTTCTTTGGTTTCCTCCGTTCCGAGCCGTTCCATGGCCGTTTCAATGGCGTTGAGGCTTTCATCCACGTGAGCCTGTAATGACTCTCCGTGGGCCACCACATCCGGGCAGGTGGTGAAATTCAGTGTCAGTCTTCCCTCATAGCTCACCGCTACAATCACCAGTCCCATACTGTCGAACAGCGGCGCCGTATTGTATTGCTGAACCAGGCGTGCACCCTGCAGATATAGCGGCACCTGTGGTCCGGGAACGTTGGTGATGGGCAGGTTGAACACCGGCTGGTAACGCTGGGCAATTTGCAACTCCGAGTAAAGTCTTGCAGACAGCGCCAGCATGGTCGAAGGCAGGAGTTCCGTCAGCCGATCTGCGGCAATGGCCTCCCGGTAGGGCTCCGAGGCAACCGCGTTCCAGTGTATGCGCCGTATCCGTTTGGCAGGATTGGTTTCATCGGTCGCCAGATCCAGCAGCATGGCAGACATCTGGTTTCCGGTTGCCCGTCGCAGGCTGTTGGAGCGCACTGAGATCGGTGTCATAGCCACCAAAGATTTGTCGGCATTGGCGCCCTCGCTGATCAGGTATCGCTTCAGGGCCTCGGCGCAAAGGCCCAAAACCACATCGTTCAGCGTTACGTCCCCGAGAAACGCCTTGATCGCCTTCAAGCGTGAAAGCTCCACGCTGGCGGCGACAATCTGCCGATTTGCCGTAATCTGTCGATTGAAAGGGCTGTGTGGAGCGGAGAACAGCGGCAGCGGGAATGGCAGTTTGCGTAACTGCTTCTGGATCAAGCCCCGGGCCGTAGCCTCGGCCGCGTTAAACGCCAGAGAGGTGAACTGCATTGGGGTACGGAGGATGTTCGCGCTGGCCTGAAGCATGACCCGCTCTTCCGAGGGTTCAGGTCTGGGCTGCCAGGGGCGCGGTGGCGAAATCGGGCTGGGCTCGGGTGTGTACTCGAGCAGTTTGCCAATTATCTCCTCTCCGCTGAAGGCGTCGATGGCGGCATGGTGCAACTTCACGATGAGCGCGAAGCCATCACTGCCGGTGTTCTCCTCGTCCAGTTTGAAGCCGTCCACGAAGGTAATGTGCCAGAGCGGGCGGTCTCTTTTTAGCGGCTCTTCCAGAATCCGTGAGGCCAGGGTCATCAGGCTTGCCTTGCGACCGTGTTCGCCCAGATTGACGTAGGCGAGGTGGCGCTCGATGCTGAAATCGGGGTCATCAATCCAGTAGGGGCGCCCCAGACGCAGGGGAATTTCCTTCAGGCGTTGGCGGAAAACTGGCACAACATGCAGGCGGCTTCGAAGGTAGGCGACAAAGGTGCTGAAGGCCAGCGGTTTCTCGCGCTCGGAGGCATCGAAAAGGTAGATGCCTCCGATGTGCATCGGTGTGGTTTCCGACTCCAGATACAGGAACGAGGCATCCAGTTCCGACAGTTGCCGCATCAGAGAGCTCCCTTCGGCGTTGGTTTCAGCTGCAGTATAAACCAAGTGCCCCGGCAAACGGTTGACTCATTTGTCTGGCCTGACTCCGAGTTGAAGTCATATCATTTGCTTTGTTTTCAGTCTGTTAGCCAGTCCGAAATAGCTCGCTCCGAACTGAGTCGTTCCCAGAACCACATCAAGGCCTTGCCCTGGTCCTCCGCATGTCTGGCCAGGTGCAGTTTGATTGGCTGGCGGGCTTCCTGGACTTCTTTGATGATCAGCTTTCCTTTCTCCAGTTCTTTGCTGATTCTTGCCCTGGGTAGCCACCCCACGCCAAGACCGGCTACCTGTACGGCGATCTTCTGATCAATGTTGGCCACCGTCAGGGTGCGCTGACGGTGGAATATGCCGGCGTGCCCCGGGGGCAGGGACCGTGATGTGTCTGCAGCGACAGCTGCCGGATAACGGGAGATGTCGTCCTCAGAGAGCGGAGTCTCGGCCTCAGCCAGGGGGTGATCGGTGGCGACGGCGAATACGAACGGCAGGTCGCCCAGGGCGTGGGTTGTGTAGTTTCCCGCAGGCTTGCTGAAATTATCAGCGCCGATGATCAGATCCACGCGGCGGCTTTGCAGCGCATCCCAGGTGCCAGCGAAGACTTCCTCCACAATTTGCACATCCACCGGCACGCCCAACTCATAGAATTCCTGGATTGCCGGAAACAGGCATTCCGCCGGCAGCAGTGAGTTGAATCCGATCCGTAACCGGGTTTCCCAGCCCTGAGCGACCTGGCGGGTGGTGTGCGCGAGGTTCTCTGCTGCTTCAAGCAGGGTGCGGCCCTCTTCCAGAAGGTACCGGCCGGCCGGCGTCAGTCGCGCCCGATGGCCGGTTCGGTCGTAAATGGCCACGTTCAGGTCTTCTTCCAGCTTCTGCACGGTGTAACTGATGGCGGAGGGAACCCGGAACAGTTCGTTGGCGGCCCCGGCGAAACTGCCTTTGCGGTCGATGGCATCAAGGACTTTGAGGGCGTCGATGGTGATGGCTGTGTGCATGTTCGAATTATCTGAGGTTGTTGGCCAGAATTGCTTGTTTGAGAGCGTAGCAGGGTCGCCGGTATTCTGCCTGTTAAATACTCGGTGTAGGTGCAAGACGGCATGACCGGTCACCTTGCCATGATTCAGTTTTTCTGAGCGGAGGTTTGATGGGACTTTTAATCGACGGCAAATGGCATGATCAGTGGTATGACACCGACAAGACCGGTGGCAAATTTGAACGGGAAGCGGCGCGTTTCCGGAACTGGGTGACCGCCGATGGGTCGCCGGGGCCGGATGGGGAAGGCGGTTTCAAGGCGGCATCCGGTCGCTATCATCTGTATGTCTCGATGGCGTGCCCCTGGGCGCACCGGACGTTGATTTTCCGGAAGCTCAAAGGGTTGGAGAAGCATATTTCGGTGTCAGTGGTGCACCCTGACATGGTTGAAAATGGCTGGGAATTCCGGCCCGACAGTGAGCAGCATCGGGATCATTTGCATGACTTCGGTTTTATGCACCAGGTCTACACCAAGGCAGCCCCGGAGTATTCTGGCCGGGTAACGGTACCAACCTTGTGGGATAAGAAAAAAGAGACGATTGCGAGCAACGAGTCGGCCGAGATTATCCGGATGTTCAATTCGGCGTTTGATGGCCTCGAGGGTGTTCGTACCGACCTGGATTTCTATCCCGAGGAGCTCCGCGGGGAGATTGATGAGGTAAACGCCCGGGTCTACGACACGGTCAATAACGGTGTCTATAAGGCGGGTTTTGCCACCGCTCAGGATAAATACGAGGAGGCCTACAACGCGTTGTTCGACTCCCTCGACTGGCTCGAAGAGCGCTTGTCTGACCAGCGGTATCTGATGGGTGATCGCCTGACCGAGGCGGACTGGCGCCTGTTCACGACGCTGATCCGGTTTGATGCAGTGTACTACAGCCACTTCAAGTGCAACCGGCAGCGGATCAGTGATTTTCCGGCGCTTTCTGCCTACGTTCGGGATCTCTACCAGGAGCCTGGGGTGGCGGAAACCGTGGATATCGACCAGATCAAACGCCATTACTACGTGAGCCAGAGAACCATTAACCCGACTCAGATCGTGCCGGTTGGGCCGGAGCTGGACTTTGACTCACCCCACGGGCGTGAGTCGCTTAGCTAACCCTCGCAACCGCAATGTCAGTCAGCAACACCATTGCTTCCTTGTGTGCTGATTCGGGAAGGCAATTCAGGCAGCCGGCGGCCAATGCGGCCTGCTGCCGGGCCTTGGTCATGGTGTATTCGATTGCGCCTGAGTGCTCAACGATGTCGAGGATGCGGGGCAGATCCTCCAGGCCGCCCTTGCGGATCGCCTGACGGATAAGCTGCCGTTCATCCTCGGTTCCATGAGCCATGGCGTGGATCAGGGGCAGGGTGGTTTTGCCTTCAGCCAGGTCGTCGCCCACGTTCTTGCCCATGGCTTCGGCGTCGCCCCGGTAATCCAGGACATCGTCGACCAGTTGGAACGCGAGGCCCAGGTGCTTGCCGTAGTCTTTCAGGCCCAGTTCCTGCTCCTCACTGGCTTCGGCAAGCAGGGCGCCGGTGTGGGAGGCGGCTTCGAAGAGCATGGCGGTCTTGTTGTGGATGACCTTCATGTACTGGTCTTCTGTCAGGTCCGGGTTTTTAACATTCATCAGTTGCATGACCTCGCCCTCGGCGATGACTGCCGTGGCATGCGACAAAACGTCCATGATCCGCAGGCTTTTGAGTTCCACCATCATCTCGAATGCCCGGGCGTAGAGGAAATCACCTACCAGTACGCTTGGCGCGTTGCCCCAGCGGGCGTTGGCGGTGCTCCGGCCCCGGCGCATGTCCGAGGTGTCGACCACATCGTCGTGCAGCAGGGTGGCGGTGTGCAGGAATTCGATCACGGCGGCGAGCTTGAGATGATCGTCTTTGTTGTAGCCAGCGGCCTGACTGGAAAGCAGAACCAGTAACGGTCTCAAGCGCTTACCGCCGCTTTCGATAATGTACTGGGCGATTTTCTCCACCAGGGGAACATCTGAGGAAAGCCGCTGTATAATCAGATCATTGACGCGGCTGAAGTCGTCGGCCACGGTGTTGTAAATGCGCTGGGCTGTCATGCGGCTTGTAGATCCCTTGCTGGTGTTATCGTCGTCGCGATCGTTGATATTAAAGGCAGGTCGCGGCAATGCTAGGTATTGCCGAAGGTAGTGTCAACTTGGCTTGTGTTGCGGTGCGTCTTTTCGTACAATCACGCGCCCAACTCATCCCAACCTGCGCTCCCTGCTATAGGGTCGCCAGAGCGCTTCCCTTAGAACCAGGTGGATAAGAGCAGGGATGGGTCAATCGTGGAGAACGAGTGAATGTACGCAGTTATTGTTAGCGGTGGTAAGCAGCACCGTGTTAAAGAAGGCGAAACCCTGAAGCTGGAAAAGCTGGAAGTTGAAACCGGTGGCAACGTTGAGTTCGATCGCGTTCTGCTGATCGCCGACGGCGACAAGGTTCAGGTAGGCGCGCCGGTTGTTGATGGTGCCAAAGTGACAGCGGAAGTGGTCAACCACGGTCGTCACGACAAGGTTCAGATCATCAAGTTCCGTCGTCGTAAGCATCACATGAAGCGTCAGGGCCACCGTCAGTGGTTTACTGAAGTCAAGATCACGGGTATCAAGGGCTGAGGCTCTCGAATTACCCCTTAAATAAGGAGGCTGGTAATGGCTCATAAAAAGGCAGCAGGTAGTACCCGTAACGGTCGCGATTCCGAGTCGAAACGACTTGGTGTGAAGCGCTTCGGCGGTGAGACTGTATCTGCAGGTAGCATCATCATCCGTCAGCGTGGCACCCGTTTCCACGCTGGTAGCAATGTTGGTATTGGCAAGGACCACACCCTGTTCGCGAAAGCAGACGGCCAGGTGAAGTTCGAAGTCAAAGGCCCGCAGAGCCGTAAGTTCGTGAGCATCGTTCCGGCTGCTTAAGCAGCGGCGATCCGGTTCTGTCGAACCTTGGGTGGCGCTGATATCCTGATATCATCAGGTTTTCAGAGCCATTCGGAGCCCCGCAAAGCTTCCTTGAGGCTGCGGGGCTTTTTAGTTTATGCGCATGGCGCAAAGGGTTGATTCATGAAATTCGTAGACGAAGCCACCATCATTGTGGAAGCCGGCAAGGGCGGTCACGGCTGCCTGAGCTTCCGGCGTGAAAAATACGTTCCCAAGGGTGGCCCCGATGGCGGCGACGGGGGCGATGGTGGTTCCGTGTACCTGGAAGCCGAGGAGTCGCTGAACACGCTGATCGACTACCGGTTCCAGCGCAAGCACAAAGCCCAGAATGGCGAGCCCGGTTCCGGTCGCAACTGCACCGGTAATAAAGGCGAAGATCTTGTTTTGCCGGTTCCGGTGGGTACCACGGTTGTTGATATGGATACCCATGAGGTGCTGGGGGATCTGACCCATGCCGGCCAGCGCCTGAAAGTTGCCCAGGCCGGGTTTCATGGTCTCGGTAATACCCGCTTCAAGTCCTCAGTGAACCGTGCACCCCGCCAGACCACCAAAGGCTCTGAGGGTGAGCTGCGGAACCTGAGGCTGGAGCTGAAAGTGCTGGCGGACGTGGGTTTGCTGGGCATGCCCAATGCCGGCAAGTCTACCTTTATCCGTTCGGTATCGGCGGCTCGCCCGAAGGTTGCCGACTATCCGTTTACCACGCTGGTGCCTAATCTTGGTGTTGTTAGCGTACAGGCGCACCAGAGTTTCGTTATTGCCGATATTCCCGGTCTGATTGAGGGGGCTGCCGAAGGCGCGGGCCTGGGTATCCGCTTCCTGAAGCATCTCGTGCGCACCCGTCTGCTGCTTCACCTTGTGGATGTGGCGCCTTACGATGGCTCCTCGCCCGCCGATGCGGTTCGAACAATCGAGCACGAGCTTGAGAAGTTCAGCGAAACCCTGGCAAATCGCCCCAGATGGCTGGTGCTGAACAAGGTCGACATGGTGGCCGAGGAAGACCGCGACGCTCATTGTCAGGCCATTGTCGATGAGCTCGGATGGGAGGGGCCTGTATTCTGGATCTCCGCCCTTAGCGGCGAGGGTACCAAGTCGCTGGCTCAGGCTGTCATGCGCTGGATTGAGGAGCAGGCTGAAGAAGAGGCTCAGAACCCGGAGTTTGCCGAGCAGGAAGCCCAGCGGCGTCGGCAGATGGATGACGAGGCTCGCGCCCGTATTGAAGCCGAGCGCCAGGCCCGCCGTGCGGCCCGTGAAGAGGACGATGACGACGACTTTGACGATGATGATTACGACGTCGAAGTGGTTTACGCCCCGGAGTAAACGAAGGACTGACACCAGAGAGATCGCTCACGCACCATGACTGAACGCCTACAGCTGCGCCAGGCCCGCCGCCTGGTTATCAAGATCGGAAGCGCTTTGCTGACCAACGATGGCCGTGGCCTGGATGTGGCGGCTCTGGGTTTGTGGGTTGATCAGATCGCCGAGCTAATTGAAGACGGCGTGGAGGTGGTTGTCGTTTCCTCTGGTTCTGTCGCAGAGGGAATGAGTCGTTTGGGCTGGACCGTCAGGCCCGAGCAGCTCCATGAGCTGCAGGCGGCTGCGGCTGTCGGTCAGATGGGGTTGGTGCAGACCTGGGAGGCCCAGTTCAAGCGGCACGACATCCACACGGCGCAGATTCTGCTCACCCACGATGACCTGTCCGACCGCAAGCGATACCTTAACGGTCGTGGCACACTCAGGGCGTTGCTGAACTTCGGTGTAGTGCCGATCGTTAATGAAAACGACACCGTGGTTACCGACGAGATCCGGTTTGGCGATAACGACACCCTGGGCGCACTGGTTGCCAATCTGATTGAGGCCGATGGCCTGATTATCCTGACTGATCAACTGGGTCTGTTTGACAGGGATCCGAGAAAGCATGCGGATGCCCGTCTGGTGACCGAGCGTCGCGCCGGTGATCGCGAGCTGGATGCCATGGCAGGCGGCGGCGCCGGTGTTCTTGGCCGCGGTGGTATGCAGACCAAGTTGCGGGCTGCGCGCCTTGCTGCCCGGTCCGGGGCTTTTACGGTCATCGTCGGTGGCCGCATTGAGGGGGTGATTGCTCGACTGCGACAGGGTGATGTAATCGGCACTCTGTTGTTGCCGGAACAGGGCCGGATTGCGGCTCGAAAGCAATGGCTCGCCAGTCATCTGCAGACCCGTGGCAGGCTGACTCTGGATGATGGTGCGGTGAAAGTGCTTTGTCTGGGTGGTCGAAGTCTTCTGCCGGTGGGGGTCAAAGGTGTGTCGGGGCAGTTCCGGCGTGGGGAAATGGTGTCCTGCTTCGATCAGAGTGGTCGTGAAATCGCCCGGGGTCTGGTGAATTACGACGCTGATGAAGCAAGGGCCATTGCCGGCCGGTCCAGTGACCGGATTACCGAGATTCTTGGCTATATGTCAGGAGAGGAGATGATTCACCGGGACAATCTGGTAATCGTGTAATAATCGCTCGCCCATAAAAAAACCGGCCTGTTGGCCGGTTTTTTGTACCTGAATATAGAGCGAATTAGGCGCTCTTCAGGGACTTGATCTTGGCGCTCAGGCGGCTCTTGTGACGAGCAACCTTGTTCTTCGCGAAGATGCCTTTGTTGACCATGCTATCCAGAATCGGCTGAGCCTGCTGGAAAGCAGCCTGGGCTTCTTCGTAGTTGCCGGCTTCGATCTTGGTCTGGATCTTTTTCATGTAAGTACGAGCCATGGAACGCAGGCTTGCATTGTGCTTGCGGTTCTTCTCGTTCTGACGTGCGCGCTTCTTGGCTTGCGGGGAATTTGCCACCGTAAAACTCCTGAAAATCTCAAATTCGTTGCTGAATGATTCGTTACATCGCGGGCGCGCCAAAACCAGCGCGTCGAAATAAATGACGCGGAACTATGCCGCTCAAACCTTCAAATGTCAAGGCTAAAACCCATTTCATGCCCCGGCACAAAAGGCCTGTGGTAAACTCGCGGCTCACTGAAAGCGGGCTTGACCGGGAAGCAGGTAATTCCCGAGATGCCCGCCCCAAAAGGATAGCCACAATGCCAGACAAGGGCCTGCATGTCGTCGGAACCTGAATCAACGCCTGAACAGAAGCAATTGCCCAAGGCGCCCGGCCTGCTCAGGTCGTCGGGGCTCGTGGGTATCATGACCATGCTGTCCCGGGTGCTGGGCCTGGTTCGGGATATGGTCATTGCTCGCTATTTCGGCGCCGGTGCCGGGGCGGATGCTTTTTTTGTGGCTTTCAAGATTCCGAATTTCCTCCGTCGTTTATTTGCCGAGGGCGCCTTCTCCCAGGCCTTTGTGCCGGTATTGTCATCCTACCGGGAGAATCAGTCACTCTCGGACGTTCAGCGGCTGGTCAATGCTGTTGCTGGTTCCCTCGGTTTGGTGCTGTTGGGCGTCACGCTGGTGGCCATTCTTGGCGCGCCGGTGCTGACAGCGGTTTTCGCCCCGGGCTTTCTGGATGATGACGTAAAATTCGCGCTGACCAGCGACATGTTGCGCATCACCTTTCCATATCTGCTGCTGATTTCCCTGACCGCCTTCGCGGGTGGCATCCTCAATAGCTACGATCGCTTTGCCGTACCAGCGTTTACTCCGGTGCTTCTGAATCTGGCGATGATTGCCGCGGCAATCTGGTTAACGCCGCTTATGGATGAACCGGTGATGGCTCTGGCCTGGGGCGTCTTCATTGCCGGGGCTCTACAACTGTTTTTCCAGTTGCCGTTTCTGATGCGATTGGGCCTGTTGCCACGGCCTCGAGTGGATTATCGCCACGAGGGTGTTAGCCGGATTCTCAAGTTGATGGCGCCTGCGCTGTTCGGGGTGTCGGTCAGCCAGATAAACCTGCTGCTGGATACGGTTCTGGCGTCCTTTCTCCAGACCGGCAGCGTTTCCTGGTTGTATTACTCTGACCGGCTCTCGGAATTGCCCCTCGGGGTATTCGGCATAGCCATTGCCACGGTTATTCTGCCGAGCCTTTCCCGTAAACACGCAGCGGCGTCAGCGGACCAGTTCGCCGCCACCCTGGATTGGGCCGTTCGGGCGGTTCTTTTAATTGGTCTTCCGGCAGCCCTGGCGCTTGCGCTGTTGGCCGAGCCTCTGATTGCCACCTTGTTTCACTATGGCGCGGTAACCGACCGCGACGTGGCCATGTCGGCCCAGAGCTTGAGGGCCTACTCCGCGGGGTTGCTGGCGTTCATGCTGATCAAGGTTCTGGCGCCGGGATTTTTCGCGAGGGAGGACACCAAAACGCCGGTCAAGATCGGCATCATTGCCATGGTGGCAAACATGGTGTTCAACCTGATTCTCATTTTTCCCTTGGCTCACGCCGGCCTCGCGTTGGCCACCTCCATATCGGCCTGGTTGAATGGCTATCTTCTGTGGCGCGGACTGCGTAAGGAAGGGGCCTGGCAGAGCCAGCCCGGCTGGCCCCGTTTTCTGCTTCAGCTGCTGTTTGCCAACGGAGCGCTGGCGGCCATCATTATCTGGCTCAACGCCCCGGTGTCGGTGTGGCTGGCAAACGGCGGTTATCAGCGGGCAGCGGATATGGCGGTGCTGGTGGGGGCGGGCGTCGCCGTCTACTTCGTTGCGCTGGCGCTGGCCGGGGTTCGGGTAAGACATTTCCGCCACAGGTAAGGTATAATCGCGCGTTTTCTCACCAGCGTTGCGGTAAAAGTGAGCGCTGAAAGCTAGCTGGCAATTGAAGGTTCGCATTGCATGCGTCTGATCCGGGGCCTGACCAACCTGAAAATGCTTTCCCGCCGGGAATACTCGCCGCTCGCCAACGGGTGTGTCGCGACCGTCGGTAACTTCGATGGTGTGCACCTTGGGCACAAGACCATTATCGACCAGGTTAAAAGTAAGGCGGAAGCTTTGGGTGTACCCTCTGTGGTGATGATTTTCGAGCCCCAGCCCCGTGAATTCTTCCAGGGCAGTGAGGCGCCACCAAGGCTGATGGGATTTCGCCAGAAGTTCGAGGCCCTGCTGGCGGAAGGCATCGATATTGTGCTGTGCCTTCGCTTTAATCAGGCGTTTCGTAGCTATTCCGCCATGGGCTTTATAGACGATGTTCTCATTCAAGGGCTGGCAGTTCAGCACTTGGTGGTTGGAGACGATTTCCGTTTTGGCTGCGATCGGGCTGGCGATTTTGCCCTCCTTGAAAAAGTCGGCAAAGGCGCCGGGTTTACCGTCGAGAACACGCTTACGGTAACGGTAGCGGGTGAGCGAGTGAGCAGTACCCGGGTCCGGGATTCGCTGACGGTGAATGGCCTTGAGAAGGCTGAATCGCTTCTCGGTCACCCCTATCAAATCCGGGGTCGTGTTGTGTATGGCCGTCAACTGGGGCGCCAGATTGGCGCGCCAACCGCGAATATTCTGTTACATCGGACACCCGCCCTGCGCGGTGTCTATGTAGTTGCCGCCACCCTGGATGACGGCGCCCGATTCGATGGCGTTGCCAATATCGGTGTACGCCCGACCGTTGACGGCAAGCGGCCTTCACTGGAAGTGCACCTGTTTGACTTTGCTGGCACACTTTATGGCCAGCATCTGGAAGTTGTGTTCCGGCATGGCCTGCGGGACGAGGAAAAGTTCGGTTCCGTAGATGAGCTGAAAGAACAGATTGCCCGGGATTTTGACCACGCCCGAGCGTGGATTGCCGAAAACGGCTCTGTGAAAAGCGCGGATTGAAACGCCCGGCTGCGCACCAACGATTAAACGACCGACCAAAACTGACCAAGACCAAAAGAGTACGCACACAAACCATGAGCGACTACAAGCACACCCTGAATCTGCCGGAAACCGCCTTCCCCATGCGCGGCAACCTGGCCAAGCGCGAGCCTGAAATGCTTAAGCGCTGGCAGGATCTCGACGTATACGGCAACCTGCGCAAGCAGCGTGAAGGGCGGGAAAAGTTCATCCTCCACGATGGCCCTCCCTACGCCAACGGCAGCATTCACATTGGTCATGCGGTCAACAAGATTCTCAAGGACATGATCGTCAAATCCCGCAGTTTCATGGGCTACGATGCACCCTACGTGCCGGGCTGGGACTGCCATGGTCTGCCCATCGAACACAAGGTCGAGCAGGAAATTGGCAAGGCCGGTGTAAAGGTGGATTACAAGACCTTCCGCCAGGCCTGTCGCGACTACGCCACCAAGCAGATCGCCGGTCAGAAAACCGATTTCATCCGCCTCGGCGTGATGGGGGAGTGGGACAAGCCTTATCTGACCATGGATCCCAAGGTTGAGGCGGGCATTGTTCGTGCGCTCGGCAAGATTGTCGCCAAGGGCCACCTGGTGCGTGGTTACAAGCCGGTTTATTGGAGTGTGGTAGGTCAGTCCGCTCTGGCAGAAGCCGAGGTTGAGTATCAGGACAAGACCTCGACCCAGATCGACGTGCGCTTTACCGCGGTTGATCAGGCGAAAGCCCTGTCACTGTTCGGCACCGATAATGGCAAGGGCGATGTGTCCGTGGTTATCTGGACGACCACTCCCTGGACCATTCCGGCCAACCAGGCGGTTTCCCTTAATGCGGACCTGGATTACGCCTTGGTGCAGACCGATGTCGGCCAGGGGCCCGAGCGCATGATTCTGGCCGCCGACATGGTGGACGGCATCATGGCTCGCTGGCAGATTGAGAGTTACGAAGTGCTGGCAACTTGCTCTGGCGCCGCCCTGGAAAACCTGGCTCTCCAGCATCCGATCTATGACAAGCAGGTGCCGGTGATCCTGGGCGAACACGTGTCTACCGACGCCGGTACCGGTGCTGTTCATACCGCGCCAGACCACGGTATCGAAGACTTTGAAGTGGGCAAGGCCTACAACATCGGCACCATCAACCTGGTTCAGGCGGACGGCACCTACACCTCTGCCGCCGGTGAGCTTGCTGGTGTGCATGTTTACAAGGCGGATGAGCCGGTTTGCAGCGCCCTCGAGCGCGAGGGCAAACTGGTTCGTTCCGAGAAATTCCGCCACAGCTACCCTCACTGCTGGCGTACCAAGACCCCGCTGATCTACCGGGCCACCCCCCAGTGGTTTATCAGCATGGACAAGGAAAACCTGCGCGCCGACGCCCTGGAAGCCATCCAGGGAGTGCGCTGGGTGCCTTCCTGGGGTAAGAATCGCATCGAGGCCATGTTCAACCAGTCTCCGGACTGGTGTATCTCCCGTCAGCGGACCTGGGGCGTGCCCATTACGCTGTTTATTAATAAAGAGACTCAGGAACTGCATCCTGACACCCAGAACCTGATCGAGAAGGTGGCTCAGCAAATCGAGGAGGGCGGTATCGACGCCTGGTACGAGTTGGATGCGTCGACCCTGCTGGGTGCTGATGCCGATCAGTACGAAAAGGTAACGGATACCCTGGATGTCTGGTTCGATTCCGGCGTGACCCACGAATCGGTCCTGCGGGTCCGCGAGGAGCTGGGTCAGTTCCCGGCGGATATGTACCTGGAAGGCTCCGACCAGCACCGAGGCTGGTTCCAGTCGTCCCTGAAAACGTCCATCGCCATGAATGGCGTGGCGCCTTACAAGCAGGTTCTGACTCACGGCTTTACTGTCGATGGCAAGGGTCACAAGATGTCCAAATCCCTGGGCAACGTCATCGCACCCCAGGAAGTCATGAATGAGCTGGGTGCCGACATCCTGCGCCTGTGGGTGGCCGCAACCGACTACAGTGGCGAAATGACCGTGTCCAAGGACATCCTGCGCCAGACCGCCGACGGTTACCGCCGGATCCGGAACACCTCCCGCTTCCTGCTGAGCAACCTCACCGGATTCGATCCGGAGCAGCACATGGTCGCGCCGGAAGACATGATCGCGCTGGATCGCTGGATGGTGGACCGTGCCCTGCAACTGCAGGAGGAGCTCCATGAGGACTACGGCAACTACGCCTTCCTGCGGATTTACCAGAAGGTGTACAACTTCTGTGAAGCCACCTTGGGCGGCTTCTATCTGGATATTATCAAGGATCGGCAGTACACCACCCAGGCCAACAGTCTGGCGCGTCGTTCCTGTCAGACAGCCCTGTACCATGTGGCCGAAGCGCTCGTTCGCTGGATTGCCCCGATTCTCAGCTTCACCGCTGATGAAATCTGGCAGCATCTGCCGGGTAAGCGAAGCGATACCGTATTCTATGAAACCTGGTACGAAGGCCTCACAGCACTGCCGGAAAACGCTGAGCTTGGCCGCGACTACTGGCGCGAGATGTACAGCGTGAAAGAGGCCGTCAACAAGTGCCTGGAGGAAGCCAGGGCGCAGGGTGAAATCAAAGGTTCGCTCAGCGCCGAGGTGACTCTGTTCTGCGAAGGCGACCTGGCTGCCGATCTGAAGCACCTGGGTGAGGAACTGCGGTTTGTCCTGATTACCTCCGAAGCCAGCGTTAAGCCAGTTTCAGAAGCTGGCGATGCTGAAATGACCTCTCATGAAGGTCTCCGGGTGCAGGTGACACCGGCGGCTCACACCAAGTGCGAGCGCTGCTGGCACCACCGGGAAGACGTCGGCCGCAATGCCAAGTACGACGACCTCTGTGGCCGTTGCGTAACCAACGTGGAAGGGCCGGGCGAAGCCCGCGCCTACGCTTGATGGACGCGACCATGGCTGAGCAGATCACCGGGAGTAAACTGAAGTGGCTGTGGCTGGCAGTGCTGGTGATCGTTCTGGATCTCGGCACCAAGGCCATGGCGACCGCCATGCTGACTTACGGCAACCCGGTTCCGGTGATTCCGATGTTCAACCTGACGCTGCTTCACAACACCGGTGCAGCGTTCAGTTTTCTGGCTGGAGCGGCAGGTTGGCAGCGCTGGTTCTTCGTTACCCTGGCGCTGGTGGTCAGCGTTGTGTTGGTCTACTGGCTGAAAAACCTGCAGCGCCATGAGACCTGGACGGCCATTGCCATCGTACTCATACTCGGCGGCGCACTGGGTAACGTCTACGATCGGGTGGTGCATGGCTACGTGGTCGATTTCCTGCACTTCTACTGGCAGGACTGGCACTTTCCCGCCTTTAACCTGGCTGACACCGCGATCACTATCGGTGCCGCCATGATGATTCTCGATATGTTTCGCAAACCCGCCGGTTCGGACGGGGATGCCGAAAGGAGTGAGTAGCTCTTATGAATGAACTGCCTGTCGACAAGGGTACCCGTGTAAAATTGCATTTTGCCCTGAAGTTCCCTGATGGCGAAGTGATTGACTCAACGTTTGAGAAAGAACCGGCTTCCCTGGAAATCGGTGATGACAACCTGCCGGAAAATTTCGAAGCCTACCTGATGGGCATGACAGCCGGTGATAAAGACAGTTTCCAGGTTCCGCCCGAAAAAGCCTTTGGCCAGCACAACCCGAATAACGTACAGAGCTTCAAGCGCCATGAGTTCAGCCCCGATATGGTGCTGGAGCCCGGCGTGATGATCTCCTTCGCCGATGCGCGTCAGAGCGAGTTGCCCGGTGTTGTAAGCCGTGTAGAGGGTGACGAAGTGGAGGTGGATTTCAATCACCCCCTGGCAGGGCGTACACTGACGTTTGAAGTAGAAATCATTGACGTGGAACCGGCCGGCCCGGCCCACTAACCAGAGCAGCAGGTTGATATGCAGATCCGACTCGCCAATCCCCGAGGTTTTTGTGCCGGCGTGGACCGCGCCATCGAAATTGTAAACCGGGCGCTGGACGTGTTCGGAGCGCCCATCTACGTCAGGCACGAGGTGGTCCACAATAAATTTGTGGTGGATAACCTGCGCAACCGTGGCGCCATCTTCGTGGATGAGCTGGACGAAGTGCCGGACGACAAGCTCGTTATCTTCAGCGCACACGGCGTTTCCCAGGCGGTTCAGAGCGAAGCGGCCCGCCGCGGCCTGAAAGTCTTCGACGCCACTTGCCCACTGGTCACCAAGGTCCACCTGGAAGTCATGCGCTACAGCCGCGATGGCAGGGAATGCGTGCTGATCGGCCATCACGGCCACCCGGAAGTGGAAGGCACCATGGGACAGTACGACCACAGCAATGGTGGTGAAATCTACCTTGTAGAGAACGAGGAGGACGTGGCGAACCTGGAGGTTAAAGACCCCGGTAAGCTCTCATACGTGACCCAGACAACCCTGTCGATGGACGATACCGCCCGTGTCATCGACGCCCTCCGTGTAAAGTTCCCGGAGATTCAGGGTCCTCGCAAGGACGACATCTGCTACGCCACCCAGAACCGCCAGGATGCCGTAAAGCAGTTGGCCGGCGATTGCGACCTGATGCTGGTGGTTGGCTCGCCGAACAGCTCCAACTCAAATCGCTTGCGTGAGCTGGCGGAGAGAATGGGTACGCCGGCCTATCTGATTGATGAGGCCTCCCAGATCGACGCTGCCTGGCTGGAAGGCAAGACCTCTGTTGGGGTTACCGCTGGCGCTTCAGCCCCGGAAGTGCTGGTGAACGATGTGATTACCCGGCTGCGGGATCTCGGCGGCAGCGTTCCTGAAGAGATTGCGGGACGAGAGGAGAATATCGTGTTCTCGATGCCCCGGGAACTGAGGATTGATGCTGTCAACGTAGGCTGATTATTCGGGATTCGAGCCCTCCTCAACCGGGGGAGGGCTCAGTCAACACCCGGAGTCCCGACGACCTCCCCCAGGCCCTGCCATTTGTGATTGGATTCCGGTTTTTACGGCTTCCTGACCACTCATCCGTCGTTCCGCACCATTTATCGACTCAGGCTGGCATATCGACCCGCCCGGCAATAATCTCTAATCAGTCAATAAAGGGATTACGTTATGTCTGAACTCCGACGCCATTCGGGTTTCACACTCCTTGAGCTGATCGTCACCATCATCATCCTGGCAATTGTGGCGGCCTATGCCGTGCCATCGTTTCGCGAGACGGTTCTCAACAACCGACTGACCGCGCAGGTGAATGAGGTGTCCAGCCTGATCGCTTACGCCAGGAGCGAGGCATCGAAGCTTCAGGCTGGCGTTGTTACGGCGTGCGCCTCTACAGACAGCGCATCCTGCAGCGGTAATGCGGCCTGGGAAACAGGCTGGATCGTTTTCACTGATTTTGATGGTGACCGTTCCGTTGACAACGGTGATGGTGATGAGCTCCTGAAAGTGGGTGGCGCCCTGTCGGGCGGTAACACCTTCCGGATCCTCGACCTCACCAGCGATGGCGGGGGCTTTGTGCAGTTTGCCCGCAACGGCTTCCCGGTCACCTCGGCGACGGGGAACACCGCCGGCACCTTTATTATCTGCGATGACAGGGGTGCCGCCCGGGCACGGGCGGTTGTGGTCAATGTGTCCGGGCAGACCCGTCTGGCACGGGATACCGGTGGTACGGTGGGCGTGCTCAATGACCACGAAGACACCGACGTAACCTGTCCCTGAGCCTGGAGATGAACATGATTATCCGAACAGACCGTCCTTTGCTTCTTGGTTCATACGCTCGCTCCGGCAACCATCAGTCCGGCTTCACCATGATCGAAATACTGGTCACCCTTTTTATTCTCGCTATCGGGCTTCTGGGACTTGCCGGCCTCCTTTTTGAAGGCATGCGCAACAATCAGGGTGCCTACCTTCGCACCCAGGCCAGCATCCTTGCCTACGACATGGCCGACCGGATGCGGGCAAACGGTGCCGAAGCCGAGGCGGGAAACTACGGCGGTTTCTCGACGGCCAACATACAGTCCACGACGCCGCCCACCTGTGCCAGCCAGTCTGCCGGGTGTACGGCAACGGACCAGGTGACCCTGGATCAGATCGAATGGACTCAGCAGGTTGAGGGTACGGGCAATTCGATGGCCATGCTGCCAGGTGGAACGGGCACCATAGCCTACGATGCGGGCACGGGTATCTATACCGTGACCGTACAGTGGGATGAAGCGAGCCGGGGCGGCGATGCCGGTGAGGCCATTGCCGGTGATAACTCCTACTCAGTCCGGTTTTCATTGTGAGGTGGTCAATGACTATTGCGGAAACTAAGCGATCCCTTGGGCGGGCATGCGGGCAGCAGGGTTTGTCCCTGGTCGAACTGATCATCGCCCTGGCTCTGAGCGCCACGCTCATTCTGGGGATCTTCACGGTATACATGGATTCAAGCCAGACCTCGCGCCTGGCCACGTCGCTGGCCCGGATCCAGGAAACCGGACGGATTGCGACCGACATCATGGCTCGGGATCTGCGGATGGTGGGCTTCCAGGGATGTGCCGATCCGGATGATGTGACCATGAACGTGATTGCCAACAATCCGCCGACCGCCGATTTCTTCGAGACGACTCTGCGGGGCTGGGAAGTCACCAGTGATACCTGGGCCAACGGCACCGAGTTCGACGGCACCGCGATTGAGAGCGATGCCGTCATCGGCAGTGATGTCATTGCCGTGCAACGCGGTGAGACCATGGAGATCGAACTCACGGGGAACATGTCTGCAGACAATGCTAATGTCCAGGTTCAGGGTGATGATGTGGCTCGGTTTGCCCAGAGCGATCTGGTGCTGATTTCGGACTGTGAGGCAGCGGATCTGTTTCGGATTTCCAGTACCCCGTCTTCGGGCACTTGGGCCCATGCCAACAACGTCAACACCACCAACCGGTTGAGCCAGGCTTACACAGATGACGCACGGATCATGCGTTTCAGTGCGAGCACCTATTTTGTGGCTGATACCGGGCGGGACGATAACCAGGGCAATGACATTTTCGCGTTGTACCGTCAGAACCTGCCGCTGGATGGCTCTTTTTCAGCCCCGCAGGAGATCGTTGAGGGCGTCGAGAGTCTCCAGATCGAATACGGCGAACTGCTGGCGACCAACAATATCCGCTACACCACGGCGGACAACGTGGGTGACATGGCCAGTGTGATGGCCATCCGCCTGGGCATGCTGATCAGTGACGCAGACGGCTCCCGACAGAACGATGATACCGCGTCCTATGACCTGCCGGGAGAAACCGTTGTGCGGACGAGTGGCGCCAGCGCCGGGGCAGTGACCCACCCGGAGGACCAGCGACTGCGCCGGGCCTTTATTTCCACCGTGATGCTGCGTAATCGAGATTGAGACTGAACCGACGAAGGTAACCCGATATGAACAGATCCCTACAACCCGGGTGTGCGGCGAGGCAGCGCGGTGCAGCGCTCATCGTAAGCCTGATCGTACTATTGGTGCTGACCCTGATTGGCGTGGCAGGTATGAATACCTCGGTCATGCAGGAGCGCATGGCGGTGAACTCCCAGAACTCCAACCGGGCCTTCCAGGCTGCGGAAAGTACGTTGAGTGCCCTGACCAACCAGCTCTATGCCAATGACCTGAGCCTGCTCCGGGAATCGATGCAGAACGCGAGTGGTGAGTCCAGCGTGGTGACTGTCACCACCCTGGATTCGGGCAATGGCATTTCGGGCAGCTACCAGGCCCGGTACCTGGGGGAAATCATCATTACAAGCGGCAGTTCAATGAACGCGGATGAGAGCTCCAGCCAGCTCAAGGGCTATCGGTATGAGCTGATTGGCGAAGCCACCATGGCGAACACCGGTGCAGAGTCCCGTGTTTTCAAGGGTATTGAGTATTACTGAGTCCCATCTGAATGGGAGGGAGATAAGCATGATTTCAAAACGCACGTGGAAACTGTTGGTTGCCTTGCCCTGCCTGGTGGTCTTCAGTGCTGCGGTAAACGCAGCGGAACCCCGCTCCATGCTTGACGGCGACGTTGTCGCTGCTGAAGCGGGTATGGTGGAACTGGTCACCGGAAGCTCCGGAGACGTTGTTCAGGTACGGGTGGAGGCATGCCAGAACTGCATGAAGAGCAGTTATCTGCCTGCCAGGGATCTGGTTGTGTCCCGGGGTGGTCGACCGGTGTCCGGGGCAGCCATCCCAGGGCTCAGCGGTGGATCAGGCACCCTGGTGATCGACTCGCAAAGCGGGATGATTGAGAAAGTGGATTTCTGGATTGAACGTGGCGGAGAGAGGGTAGCGCAATGAAAAACTATGGCCGGATTATGACCACCGTGCTGTCTGCCGCCTACTTCTCTATGGCGGGCACCGCAGCGCTGGGTGACGATACCGAGATCTTTTTCACCGACGCCGAGAAGGTGGTGAAACCGAACGTGATGCTGATCCTGGATACCTCAGGGAGTATGGGTACACGAGATGTTGACGGCGATACCCGATTGAATGTTATGAAACAGGCGGCCATAGATCTGGTGAACGACCTGGAGGATGTGAATGTTGGGCTGATGGTTTTTGGTGGCAATGAAGGCGCCTATTTCAAGGCACCGGTGGCCGATATCGACACCCAGCGGGAGTCACTTGTTAGTAAGATTGATGGTCTGGGGGATGGCGGTAACACGCCACTCGCGGAGAGCCTCTTCGAGGCGATGCGCTATTACCAAGGTGAGGATGTGTTCCTCCGAAGCACGGATGAGGACGGCGCTCAGGTTGGGGGTATCGTGTCCTCGACTGACTCAGAGGTTTTCGAGAGCCCGATTAAGTATTCCTGTCAGCCGAACTACGCAATGGTACTGACGGACGGTCAGCCGACCCAAGATACGAACCACGAAGACGATTTTGAAGAAGTGGTGGATAACTGCGTAGGAAACTGCCTTGATGAAATCGCCGAATTTATGTGGACGGGAGATATGATCCCTGAGGCTCGGGATGCCAATGGTGATTTCCCGGGGAGGCAGAAAGTTGCAACCTTTACCATCGGCTTCAGGACCGACCAAGATCTGCTGGAAGACACCGCATCCAAGGGGGGCGGAGAATATCTGCTCGCTGATAATGCCACCCAGCTGACTAGCGCGCTGACGCGGGTTTTCGATGAAGTAAACGCCAGGTCCACGACTTATGTGGCTCCTGGCATCGCGGTGAACACCTTTGACCGCTTGAATCACCTAAACACGCTCTACTATGCGCTTTTCCAGTCTGCTAAAGGGGCCATCTGGAACGGCAACCTGAAGCGGTATAAACTGGAAATCCAGACCGATGCCCAGACAGGGAAGCCTGAAGCGGTTATCGTAGATGAGAATGGCAACGCAGCCATTGACCAGGCGACCGGTTTCTTCAAAGACACCGCCCAGAGCTGGTGGAGTCCGACGGCGGATGGACCAAATGTACAGCTCGGGGGCGCGGCTTCACAACTGCCTGATGTCACGGCAGACAGGAAGGTTTTCTCGAATCTGTCTGCCAACAAGGCCGATTTGTCCCATGCGTCCAACGCCGTTACCGAAAACAACAACAACCTGACAAAGGCATTGTTCGGCGATGCCGCCATGTCCGATGACGAGTTCAGTAAGCTCATCCAGTGGACCCGTGGAGTGGATGTCAACGACGAGGACGGTGATCAGGAGACCACTGACGCGAGGAAACTGCTCGCGGATCCCCTGCACTCCGTGCCCCAGCTAGTTATCTACGATGGAACCACCGTTGATAATCAGGACATCACCATTTTCTATGGCGACAATCAGGGTTATATCCATGCGGTGGACGGTGATACTGGCGAGAGCGACTTTGCGTTCATCCCCAAGGAGCTGTTAGCAAAGCAGCCCGCCATGATGAACAGTACCATCGATTCACCTAAGGAATACGGCATGGACGGCACCGTGGTCAGTTGGGTCCATGATGATAACTCCGATGGCGCCATCAAGGCGTCGGATAGTGACTTCGCCTATATCTATTCAGGTATGCGTCGGGGGGGCAGGAGCTATTACGGTCTGGACGCCACAGATCGTTCTTCCCCCAGTCTGCTGTGGCAGATTACCGGGGGTATTTCCGGTGACGATTTTGAGGAGCTGGGACAGACCTGGTCCAAACCGGCAAAAACAAAGATCAGCATCAACAAGACAGTCTACGATGTGTTGGTGTTTGGTGGCGGCTACGACCCGGATCAGGATGACGTAACCGTGCGGACTGCCGATGATCAGGGCAGGGCCCTGTACATTGTCGATGCCGAGACCGGGGACCTTCTCTGGTGGGCCGGCCCCACAGGCAGCTCAGCGGACATGGTACTGTCAGAAATGCAGTACAGCATCCCGGCATCGCCGAAAGTGATTGACGTAAATGGCGATGGTTTGGTGGACCAAGTTTATGTGGGTGACATGGGCGGCCAGATCTTCCGGTTTGATGTTAATAACTCTTCCAAGCTGAGTGATCTTGTCACCGGCGGTCGTATTGCCGACCTAGCCGGATCCACTGCCGAGAGCAATCGCCGATTCTACCATTCCCCGGATATTTTCGGCGTGAAGATCGGCGGTGCCCGTTACCTCGGGTTGTCGATTGGTTCGGGCTTCCAGGCCCACCCGCTGGATACCACCATCGACGATCGGATATATATGTTGAAGATCAAGGCGGTCAGTTCCGCACCTATCGATCCCGACGATGCGACGGAATCCAGGGTGCTGTACAAGACCATTACCGAATCGGATCTGTACGACGCGACCGAAAACCTTATTCAGCAGGGCAATGCCACTGAGCGGGCCGAAGCTTCCCAGAACTTGGCCGACGCCAACGGCTGGTTCATCAAGCTGAACAACAATGCGGGTGAGAAAGTGTTGTCGGAGAGTGTGACCGTTAACAATGAGGTGTACATCACCACCTATGAGCCAAAAGCAAGCTCTGACCCTTGCCTGCCGCCGACGGGCACATCTCGACTTTATCACATTTCGGCGCTGGACGGCCGTGCGGTCAGGAACTATTACACCTTGGATGGCAAGGGTGATGACGCTCTGACCCGTCCAGATCGCTATGTCGAGCTTGATGTTCCCTTGCCTTCCAATCCGCAGCGGATGAGGGTGGACGATACCGATGTCATCTGTGTGGGTACGGACTGTAGGACCGTAGAGTCGACACAGGGTGTTGTAGAAACCTACTGGTATGAGGATTAAGGGATTGATAAGTATGAGGAGGCATGAGGGCTTTACCCTGCTGGAGCTTCTGATTGTTGTGGCAATCGTGGGAGTGATCGCGGCCATTTCATATCCCAGCTATGTGGAATACGCGGAGCGCACACGCCGTTCAGATGCCCAGGGAGCACTGATGGAACTGGCCGCTGCCATGGAGAGGCACTATGCCTCTTCCAACACCTATGAAGGCGCTGCCGATGGCGGCGGCGATACCGGAAGCCCCGGTATTTTTCCTGACGAGACGCCCCTTGAAGGCAACGACAAGTTCTATGATCTGACAATCACGGCTGCAACGGACTCAACCTATACTCTGAGGGCCACCCCCAAGAGCATTCAGGCCGGCAACGGGATTCTTGAGCTGGATTCAACAGGCGCAAGGCGCTGGGATGAGAGCGCCGATGGTGGTTTCGATGCCGGCGAGAACGACTGGCAGGATTAGGATAAAAGCCGGCCCTGAATGGCCGGCATCCATTGCTGCTGGCTAGCAGGAGATCTTGTCCCCCCAAGGTAGTTTTATGTTGCCGTCACGGTCTCGATCATGCTCCGCACGAAAACGCCCGGCTATGTTTACAGGCATGTAGCTCATGGTTCCTTCCGAGGGATTGCCGGGGCATAGAACCAGGCTCCCCATCGCACCGTGGGTCATGCCCTTGCTATTGAACTGAAAGTATCCCCGCCCCGCCGTGCGTGATCTGAGGCTATAGGTTCCCAGATTAGGCCGAAACAAGCGCAACACCGACCCGGCATCCGGCGTTTTATTATTGTCCGAGTCCAGGAAAACGGACACCGGCTGTGTCCAATCATCGATACATATATTTTTTGCCGAAAGCGGACAAATGGTGATCAGAGTGTCCTGACTGGCCGCTGTCCATCGCGCGTAAGCAAATAATCCATGGTAATTCTCCAAGATGGCGCGATGTCTGCTTTTGCTGGCCCACCAGCTCCAGCTGTGTGTGGTGAAGCCAATGGCAATGGCGAGGATCAGGAGGGTAATAACAAGTTCAATAAGGGTGAAGCCTGCCAGGCTTTTGGTCGTGGGCATGAAACATTCCTTGTTTGCGTTGATTATTCGGTCTGGCGTCCTACCAGATACAGGGTCATTGTAACCGATTTTTCTGTTGCTGCTTACAAAACCCGTTGCTGTGCAGTGTTTATTCCATCCCCAGCTTCTTCAACCGATACCGCAATGCCCGAAAACTGATCCCCAAACGTTTCGCCGCCGCCGTCTTGTTCCATCGCGTAGCTTCCAGCGCCTTCTCAATCGCCTGCCGTTCAATCTTCTCCAGGTATCCTTCCAGATCGATTTCGCCATCGGGCACAGCCGCTCCTTCGCCGGCCTGGCCCTCGGCAATAATCTGTGAGGCTGATGCGGCATGTTGCACTCCATTCCCGAGGTGAAGATCCTCAGCGTCAATCTGATCGGCATCACACAGGGTAAAAGCCCGTTCCAAAACGTTTTCCAGCTCCCGAACATTGCCGGGGAAGTCGTAATCTCGGAGCCGTTCCACGGCTCCAGGCGTTAACGAGGCAGGGGCGCACTCATACTCTTTCGCAATCCGTTCAAGAATATGGTTCGAGAGCAGGGGAATGTCGTCCTGCCGCTCCCTTAACGGCGGCACGGCCAGTTCAATTACGTTGATGCGGTAGAACAGATCCTGGCGGAAATTGCCTTCCTGCACCAGTTCCGGCAGGTTCTTGTGGGTGGCGCTCAGTACCCGGATGTCGACGGGCACTTCCTTGGTGTCGCCAACCGGCCGAACGGCTTTTTCCTGTATGGCGCGGAGCAGTTTCACCTGCATGGCCAGGGGTAGGTCTGCCACTTCATCAAGGAACAGGGTGCCGCCGTTGGCAGAGCGGAACAGGCCGTCCTTGTTTTCCACGGCCCCGGTAAAGCTGCCTTTCTTGTGGCCGAAGAATTCGCTTTCCATCAGTTCCGAGGGAATCGCACCGCAGTTTACCGCGATGAATGGTCCTTCGCGACGAGGTCCCTGAAGATGGATCATTCGAGCTACCAGCTCTTTACCACTGCCAGACTCGCCACTGATAAACACGGGGGCCTGGCTTCGGGCCAGTTTTCGGGTCTGGTTCCGGAGTTTTCGGATCTCTGGCGATTTACCGAGCAGCAGGCCTGGCTCATCAGCGGCTTCTTCTTCGTCCGGCTTGGGTTCCGAGAGTTTGAGAGCACTATTGACCAGTTCCCTTAGTCGCGGGAGCTCGACTGGCTTGGACACGAAATCAAAAGCGCCGGCTTTGAGCGATTCAATCGCGGTATCCATATTGCCGTAGGCTGTGATCACGGCGACAGGCGTGGTTGGAGAATGCTTTTGCATCCAATGCACCAGCTCGATGCCATTGCCGTCCGGCAGGTTCATGTCAGTGAGGCAAAGGTGAATAGGGTTCTTTTCCAGCAATGCCCGGGCACTGGTCAGGTCGGGCGCGGTGAAGGTTTTTATGCCCATCCGGGTAAGGGTGATTTCAAGCAACTCCCGGATGTCCGGTTCATCATCAACGATCAGCGCTGTGTATGTGGTCATCTTGTGTTGTCGGTTCCATGTCGTTGTTCAAACGCCCGATATCCGCCAGCGTGGCTCAGATCATTCGCCCCGGGTGTGCAAATGTGATGCGAAAACAGCAGCCGGGCTTGTTATCTTCTACCAGGGAAAGGTGCGCCTGATTAGCCTCGCACAGTTCCCTGGCCAGATAAAGCCCGAGCCCGGTTCCGGTCTTGTCTGTGGTAAAAAACGGTTCGAACACAGAGTTTCTGTTTTCCGGTGCAATGCCGGGCCCCAGGTCTCGCACATCGACATAGGCCCGTTCGCCATCCTCAGTTGCCCCGGCGTGTATTCCGATCTTTCGCTGTCCCGAGTACTGTTCACTGTAGCGTAAACCATTGTCGCAAAGATTCACCATCACCTGCTCGATCTGGCTTTTGTCGAATCGAGCGGACGGCAGCTGCGGATCGATTTTCAGGACGATGTTGGCTGCAGTACAGTCCTTATCCTGGGTTTGCAGAAAGTCTTCCCGGAACTCCTGTAGCCAGGGTGCCACTTCGATCAGATCCGCATCGGCGGCCCGGCGCCGGGAGAGATCCAGAACATTCTCGATAATACCATTCACCCGGCGGGAATGGCGCCGGATGATCTCGAGCATCTGGCGGTCTCCGGGCTCGAGGTTGGGGGCTTCTTCCATGAGCTGGGCCGCGTGGCTGATTGCGCCAAGCGGGTTGCGAATCTCGTGGGCTATGCCGGCCGTGAGTCGGCCCAGCGACGCCAGTTTCATCTGCTGGGCCTGCTGGGTGACTTTACTCATGTCCTCGATGAACACGAGAATCTGGTCGCCCCGTTCCTGGTCCAGCTGGGTAAAGCTGGCCTGAATTAGCGGGGAGGTTGGTGAAGGTTGGAACGGCTCAATTCGCTGTGTGGGGTCCTTCAGCCATGCGTCGAGGCCATGCTTGAGGGGCTTGGGCAACACGGTTGCGCGCTGGTTAATTGGTAACGAGGTTTTAGGTGCGCCGTATAAAAGTTCCTCGGCGGCAGCGTTGGCAACGCGGATCTGGCCGAAACGGTCCAGTACCAGAATGCCGGTTCGCATGCGCTGGATGATCTGCTCATTGATCTGCTCCAGTTCAGCAATGCTGCGGGCGCGGCTGCTGGCCAGTGCCTCGCTGCGCATCATTCGACGGGAGATGCTCTGCAGAACGAACGCGGCCGCAAAGTAAAGGATGCCCAGTGAGCCGGCCCGGACAATATCGTCGGCGGATTCATCCAGCGCCAGAACCGCCCAGCCTGAGATTCCCAGGGAGCAGATGGCGGCCAGAGCCGCGTAGAAGGTCCCCATCCGGCTCGGCGTCAGGATGTTGCCCGCCGCCACGGACACAATCACCAGGTTTGCCAGCCCATTGGTAATGCCGGTGCTGGCAAGCAGCAGGCCATGCATGATCAGGATGTCCAGCAGGATCGAGAGCGTAATGTGGCGTTGGCTCGGGTGGAATCCGGCCACCAGAAGCAGGGCGATAAAGGCGTTCAGGCCAAGATAGGCGGAGACACCCGCCTGGTAGTAATCCAGAAGCCGGAAACGCATATCAAAGTTGATTGGGTCCACGAATAACAGCGCCACCAGCATCAAGCTCACCACCAGGCGGTAGTGGTTATAGATCCTGAACAGTTTTGCCTGCTGCTCGCCAGACGGTGTTGAAGGGGCCAGGCCGGCCGTTCCGGCCGAGTGTGCTGGTGTATCTGCTGCCATGATTTACAGGAATCCGCTGTTGGTCGGAAGAAATCCACGCCTCTGCGGGGTTATAATAGCCTTTTCATGGCAATGAGTTACAGGAGCCGATTTATGTCCGTGTCCGGAAACCAGGCAGCGACCGGGGTGTCTGCCAGAAAACTGCGGGTGGTAATGGCCCAGCTGGATTTTCTGGTGGGAGATATACCCGGCAATACCGAGCTTGTCCTGGAGGCTGCCCGGCGGGCATCAACAGAGCATCAGGCGGACATCGTGATCTTTCCAGAGCTTTGCCTGACAGGCTATCCGCCGGAAGATCTGCTGTTACGGCCGAGCCTCGAAGTGCGTGTCAACGAAGCGCTGGAACGGTTGCAGGCGGAACAACTGGAGCCTGCCATTGTGATTGGTGCCCCCCTGCGTCACGGTGCGCTGCTTTATAACTCAGCCGTCGTGATTGACGGCGGAGAAATCACCGGCCGTTATTTCAAGCGTTTTCCTCCCAACTACCAGGTATTCGATGAGAAGCGGTACTTCGCCGAAGGCCGGGAGGTTCTGACACTTGATATCCGTGGCGTCCCGGTCGGTATCACCGTGTGCGAGGATCTCTGGAAAGAAGGTCCGGTGGAAGACTGCGCTGCTGCAGGTGCCCGCCTGATTCTGAATCTCAATGCCTCGCCCTACGATATCGACAAGCAGGCACGTCGCAAGGCCCTGTTGGAGCGTAAATCCAGGGAGAATCTGGTCAGCATCGTCTACGTGAACCTGGTCGGCGGCCAGGACGAGTTGGTTTTTGATGGTGGCTCCATGGTGTTCGACCATTCGGGTGTGCTGACAGCCGAGGCTCCGCAGTTTGGGGAGGGCCTGTATCCAGTTGACTTCCTCTGCGAACATCATTGCCAGCCGGTATCCCGGCCTCTGGCGGAAGAACCGTCGTTGGAGGCCAATGTCTATAATGCCCTGGTGGTGGGTGTTCGGGATTACGTCAACAAGAACGGGTTCAAATCGGTGGTTCTGGGACTCTCGGGCGGTATCGACTCGGCTGTGACTCTGGCGGTTGCCGTGGATGCGCTGGGTAAGGATCGCGTCCGGGCGGTGATGATGCCGTTCCGCTACACCTCCAGCATGAGTCTTGAGGATGCCGAGGCTGAGGCTGTCACCTTGGGCGTGCAGTATGATGTGTTCTCCATTGAGCCCATGTACGACGCCTTTATGGAAACTCTGGCGGGGCCTTTTGAGGGCACCACGCCGGATACAACCGAGGAAAACCTGCAGGCGCGACTGCGCGGCGTCTTGCTGATGTCCCTGTCCAACAAGTTCGGTTCACTGGTTCTGACCACCGGAAACAAGAGCGAGATGGCAGTGGGCTACTCAACCCTTTATGGCGATATGGCCGGTGGTTTTGACGTGCTCAAGGATGTACCCAAAACCCTGGTATTCCGCTTGGCCAAATATCGCAACACGTTTGCCGAGGGAGAGGTGATCCCGGAGCGGGTGATTACCCGGCCGCCGTCGGCGGAGCTGGCGCCGGACCAGAAAGACGAGGACAGCCTGCCCGGCTACGATGTGCTGGATCAGATCCTGAATCTTTATGTAGAGCGGGATTTCAGTGCCGATGCGATCGTTGCGGAGGGTTTCGAGCGAGTCGACGTTGAGCGGGTTATTCGTCTGGTGGATATCAACGAATACAAACGCAGACAGGCGCCGATCGGTGTCCGAATTACCGAGCGAGGGTTCGGGAAAGACCGGCGCTATCCGATCACCAATGGTTGGAAAAGCGGTAAGTAAGGGAGTCGGGGTCAGATGAAATTTTCGTCTGACCCCAATTTCAGCTTTTTCGGCGTTTACTCGTCGCCCATCAGTCCAAAGGTCACAACGTTCGTCAGTGACCGGTTTTCGCCCTTCAGCAGATCCACCTCAAACTCGCCGTCGGCATTGAACGCCTCACTCTCCGGAAAGTTGGTGCGGAGCATGGCGATCGCGTCCTGCGAACCTTTTCTCAGTTCGAGGAAGCGGAAGGTTTCTGCCAGGATGATCAGGGCTTCTTCGGAAACCGTTGCCGTCGGATAATTCTCGATGATGTATCGTGCCCGGTTATTGGCCGCCACATAGGCCTGGCGTTTGACGTAATAACGGGCCGCGTAAAGCTCCAGCTCAGCCATGCGATTACGCACTGCGATCATTCGCTGACGGGCATCTGCCACGTACTGGCTGTCCGGATAGCGGTTCAACAGCTCGGAAAAGTCCCGGAAAGACTGCAACTGCTCGCCGGGGTCCCTGGCCGCAACGTCAATCGGGAAGTAGCGCGCGGCAAGCCCGATGTCCAGGTTATAGGACGCCAGGCCTCGCATATAGAGTGCATAGTCCGCATGGTCGCTTTGCGGGTTCAGGCGCAGAAACCGGTCGGCGGCCGCACGAGAGCCTTCAAGATCCAGGTTTTGATAGCGTGCATAAATCAGGTCAAGCTGGGCCTGTTCGGCGTAGCGACCAAAGGGATAGTAGGTTTCCAGGGCATCCAGGTTCTGCTCTGCTTCGTTGAAATTTCCAGAGGTCATGGCCTGGCGGGCATTCTCATAGTAGGTCTTCTCCGGAAGCACTTCCTCCTGCTTGTTGGAGGCGCAGGCGCTGACCAGAACAACCAGTGTGGAAAGTAGCAGCAATCGAAGACCTGATCTCATTCCGGAATCCCGTATAATGTCGATTAATTCAAGGGCAGTTATTGTAGCGGGGAAGTGGCTCCATGTGCAGAGCAATCCCCGTTGTTTCGAATAACCTGACCGAAACGTAACACACACAGGCCCTGGGGGCTTAATGACATCTGAAAAACGAATCCTTGCCAGCTTTGTTGTGCCGCCAGAATTGAGTGACCGGCGCCTTGACCAGGCTGCTGCAGAACTCATGCCCGAACACTCCCGTTCCCGCCTGCAGTCCTGGATCAAAAGTGGCGCATTGACGGTCAATGGTGAGGTGCGGAAGCCTCGGGATAAAGTAATGCTGGACGATCGCCTGGCGCTGGATGCCGAGCCGGAAGCTCAGGTGAGTTGGCAGGCCGAGGAAATCTCCCTGGATATTGTCTATCAGGACGAGCACTTGCTGGTGATCAACAAACCTGCGGGCCTGGTAGTGCATCCGGCTGCCGGCCATGCCGATGGAACCCTGGTCAACGCCCTGTTGAACTACGCGCCGGAAGTCGAGAATTTACCGAGAGCGGGTATCGTACACCGCCTCGATAAAGACACCTCGGGCATCATGGTCGTTGCTCGCAGCCTGATAGCGCATACTTCCCTGGTTGATCAGCTCCAGACACGGACCATGGGCCGTGAGTATGAGGCCGTCGTTGTTGGGACCCTCACCGGTGGTGCAACGGTAGACGCGCCCATCGGTCGGCACCCGCGGGAACGCAAGAAGATGGCGGTTGTCGCCTCCGGCAAGCCGGCGGTCACCCATTATCGTCTGGTGGAGCGTTTTGCCGCCCACACCCACGTTCGCTGCAAACTGGAAAGTGGCCGAACCCATCAGATCCGGGTTCACATGGCCCATGTAAAACACCCGCTGGTCGGAGACCCCCTCTACGGCGGCCGGCTCAGGCTGCCCAAGGGAACCACCGAAGAGCTTCGAGAGGCCCTCTCTGCGTTCAACCGCCAGGCCCTCCACGCCCGGCAACTGACCCTCGAACATCCGGAAACCGGTGAGATCCTGACCTGGGAGGTGCCCATGCCTGAGGATATGGTTGCGTTGATCGAAGCCTTGCGCAAACACGCCCGGGAGCTGGAAACCCGTGACTATTGAAGGCGACGCCCTGAAACCGGACTGGCCGGCGCCCGATAGAGTGCGGGCCATCAGCACAACTCGCGCCGGCGGCGTCAGCGGTCGACCGTGGTGCAGTCTTAACCTCGGTAGTCACGTCGAAGACAATCCAGAACACGTGCAAGAGAATCGACGAATACTCGCCGAGTCCCTCGGACTGGATAGCGACCGGATTGGCTGGCTCGATCAGGTACACGGAACCGAGGTCGTTGAACTGACCCCAAATAACGTTGGGCAAACCGCCAGGGCTGACGCCAGCTACACCCGTCACCCGGGCATCGCCTGCGCCATCCTCACCGCCGACTGCCTGCCCGTTATCCTTGCCGATAGCGAAGGAACCGTCGTCGGCGCTGCCCACTGCGGCTGGCGAAGCCTGTGTGGCGGCGTTATCGAGAATCTGGTGAGCGACATGGCCGTTCCACCTGACACCCTAAAAGCGTGGCTTGGCCCAGCCATCGGTCCAGAACGCTTCGAGGTCGGCCCGGAAGTCCGCGAAGCCTTCGTCAAGAACGATCCAGAAGCGGCCCACGCCTTCAAAAACGAAGGCGCTCGGCCAGGTCATTTCATGGCGGATATCTATGCCCTTGCCACTTTGCGGCTAAATCATCTCGGTGTTTCCGGCGTGACTGGCGGTGGCCTGTGTACGGTTAAGGATTCAGATCGGTTTTTTTCGTACCGCAGGGATGGCCAGACAGGGCGGATGGCAACTTTGATCTGGCTAAATTAAAGATTATCGGCAACTGACCGGTTATCTTTGCGCTATTTCTGAAGTTTGGGCCTGGGGCGGGAATGATTCTTCAGAACTGGCTGCAGCATGGATGCTGCAGCCAAGCCTACATGGAGGTATTCACGGCGTGTTCTGGAGAATCATTCCCGACGCAGGCTCGCACCAAACTGAAACCTGACGGCCGTCAATTTACTGACGAATACACCGCAGCCCCGGTTGAAGTCCCTTTACTTGCCCCTACATTAACTGTCAAAGCAATCGAATATCCGCCACCCACGGCACCATGGTATTCGCAGAAATTTGGGGAAAGTACACATGAGAATCGACAAGCTGACCAGCAAGTTGCAGACCGCCCTCGCGGACGCACAATCCATCGCGGTCGGAAAAGATCACAACTTCATTGAGCCGGTGCACCTGATGCAGGCGCTGCTTGATCAGGAAGGCAGTGCCATCAAGCCACTGCTCAAACAGGCCGGTGCAGAACCCGGGCGCATTCGCCAGGCCATCGCCCGGGAAATCGAAAACCTGCCCGAAGTGCAGGGATCGGCCGGCGATGTCTCCATGTCCAATGACATGGGGCGCCTGTTCAATATTGCGGATAAGCTCGCCCAGAAGCGCAAAGACCAGTACATCTCCAGTGAGCTGATGCTGCTGGCCGCCCTGGAAGATCGTGGCAGCCTTGGCCGGGTACTTCGGGAGCAGGGTGTTGATAAAGCTGCCCTGGAAAAAGCGATCGACGACGTTCGCGGTGGTGAAGCTGTCAACGATGCCAGCGCCGAAGAAAATCGTCAGGCCCTGTCCAAATACACCATCGATCTAACCGAGCGAGCTGAGGCCGGTAAGCTTGATCCGGTCATTGGTCGCGATGATGAAATCCGCCGCACCATTCAGGTATTGCAGCGCCGTCGGAAAAATAACCCCGTCCTTATCGGTGAGCCCGGCGTGGGTAAAACTGCCATTGTTGAGGGCTTGGCCCAGCGCATCGTCAACGGCGAGGTGCCCGATGGCCTTAAGGACAAGAAAGTTCTGTCACTCGATATGGGCGCCTTGATTGCCGGCGCCAAGTTCCGGGGTGAGTTTGAAGAACGCCTGAAAGCGGTGCTGAGCGAGCTGTCCAAGCAGGAAGGCCAGATCATCCTGTTCATCGACGAGATCCACACCATGGTTGGTGCCGGCAAGGCCGAAGGCTCCATGGATGCCGGTAACATGCTCAAGCCGGCCCTCGCCCGCGGTGAGCTGCATTGTGTGGGTGCGACCACCCTGGACGAATACCGTGAAAACATCGAAAAAGACGCCGCCCTCGAACGTCGCTTCCAGAAAGTACTGGTGAGCGAACCCAGCGAGGAAGATACCATCGCCATCCTGCGGGGCCTGAAAGAGCGTTACGAGGTGCACCACGGGGTTGAAGTGACAGATGGTGCCATCATCGCCGCCGCCAAGCTGTCTCATCGTTACATTGCCGACCGGCAGCTGCCGGACAAGGCCATTGACCTGGTGGACGAGGCAGCTTCCCAGATCCGTATGGAAATGGACTCCAAGCCTGAACCCCTGGATCGTCTGGAGCGTCGCCTGATTCAGCTGAAAATTGAACGGGAGGCTCTGAAGAAAGAGACCGACCCGGCCTCGAAAAAGCGCCTGTCCGAGTTGTCGGATGTGATTACCGGTGTTGAGCGGGAATACGCGGATCTGGAAGAAATCTGGAATACCGAGAAGGCGGCTCTTCATGGTTCCCAGAAGATCAAGAGCCGGCTGGAGCAGGCCCGGATTGATCTGGAAAACGCCCGTCGTGCCGGTGATCTTGGCAAGATGTCCGAGCTCCAGTATGGACAGATTCCCGAGCTGGAGCGGCAGCTGGATATGGCCAGCCAGGCCGAGATGATGGAAATGAAGCTGCTCCGGAACCGGGTGACCGACGAGGAGATCGCCGAGATCGTATCCAAGTGGACTGGCATACCGGTGTCCAAGATGCTCGAAGGTGAGCGCGACAAACTGATGCGCATGGAGGAAGCGCTCCATGGTCGGGTTATCGGCCAGGATGAGGCGGTTGAAGCGGTATCCAACGCAGTGCGTCGTTCCCGGGCGGGGCTGTCCGATCCCAATCGCCCCAACGGTTCGTTCCTGTTCCTCGGTCCGACCGGTGTCGGCAAGACCGAACTCTGCAAGGCCCTGGCGTCCTTCCTGTTCGATACGGAAGAGGCCATGGTGCGCATTGATATGTCCGAGTTTATGGAGAAGCATTCCGTGGCTCGCCTGATCGGTGCGCCTCCGGGCTATGTCGGTTACGAGGAAGGTGGTTACCTGACCGAAGCGGTTCGCCGCAGGCCTTATTCGGTGTTGCTGCTGGATGAGGTGGAAAAAGCCCATCCGGATGTGTTCAACATTCTTCTGCAGGTATTGGAGGATGGCCGCCTGACGGACGGGCAGGGCAGGACTGTCGATTTCCGGAACACGGTCATTGTCATGACCTCAAACCTCGGCTCGGACATCATCCAGCAGAAGGCGGGCGAGGAGAACTACGAGGTCATGAAGAATGCCGTCATGGAAGTCGTCGGCACCCATTTCCGCCCAGAGTTCATCAACCGTGTAGACGAAGTGGTGGTGTTCCACCCGCTGGCGGAGAATCAGATTCAGGGTATTGCCCGGATTCAGATCGAGTCTCTGAGCAAGCGCCTGAAAGAGCAGGATATGAAGCTTGAGTTAGATGACGCCGCCATGGAATTGCTGGCCGAAGTCGGGTATGACCCGGTATACGGCGCGCGGCCGTTGAAGCGTGCTATCCAGCGGATGATCGAAAATCCGCTGGCTCAGCGGCTGCTTCAGGGAGAGTTTGTGCCGGGGGATGTCATCAAGGGTACGGTGGAGGACCACCACCTGGCATTCGCCAAGGCTTGAGTTTGAAACCGGGGTCAGATGAAGGCTTTCATCTGACCCCTTTTTTTTCATCTTACTGTTCTTCTGGTCCGCAGTTCTCTTCCGCAATCCGCTCGAATTCTGCCCGCTTTTCGGCAATTTCTTTTGGGCTGAGGTAGCGTTGCTCGCCATTCTCCTCGACCCGTATGCGAGCGTTGCGATCGATCACGTCCAGATTGGATTGTGCGGTTGCGCAATTCGCTTCTCGTTGTTTTCTGCGGGCTTCCTCAACCGCTGTTTCCTGGCGCTGCTCTGCTTCATCCGCTTGCTGTTCCTGCATATTCTGCAGGCGCTCCTGCGGGCTCTGCCGGTTGCCGGAAGCATCTGAGGAAGTACCGGAGCGAACATTGACTCGTTCGGCTTTTGAGCCCGTAGGCTGCCGGTCACCAAAGTGGGTGACCCCGTTTTCATCGGTCCATTTATAGACGGAGGCGCTCATGGCGACACCTGGTACAACGGCCAGTAATAAGGTCAGCGTCAGGATTTTTCTTTTCATGGCTCTACTCGCGTATGTTCACTGCTCCCGGGCAGGCAGACAACCTGGATAAACCGGGCCCGTTTTTTCTCAGTACATTATTCCCTATCATGCCATTGGCGCAGCAGATTTTCTTCTGTCTGGTTCAAATCTTTGTATCGGATTTGTGCCAAGTATGGCAGACCTTCGGCCAGTATAGGCACAGAAACCTGCAGCGGCTATTGACAGGGAGTTTCGCGCTGTCAGAATTACCGATTGCCTGAAGACTGGGGTCAATACGGCAGGCAATCCCGAGCGAGTATCCCCCATCAATTACCACACTGAACGCGCCGCGCATCCGTCGCGGGATGGTTGTTGCTTACGTGCAACCCGTTGATTGGCCGTTCTCCGCAACCCTCAGGAGGGCGGCTGGCCAGGAGACAACCTCTTAATAAGGTGTGGAGGAGCAGCCGGTTCCGCTTTCAAAAGAAGCATGGACACCGTGAATCCAGGCAACCGGGACCCTTCCCGGCTCATTCACTCGTAGAAGAGGGTAGAAAATCGTGGAGTTATTGTCTGGCGCCGATATGCTGATCCGGTCCCTTCAAGATGAAGGTATCGAATACATATACGGCTATCCGGGTGGTGCAGCCCTTCATATTTATGATGCGCTGTTCAGGCAGGACAAAGTCAAGCACATTCTGGTAAGGCACGAGCAGGCGGCGGTCCACATGGCCGACGGTTATGCTCGCGCGACCGGAAAACCAGGTACCGTACTGGTGACCTCGGGGCCTGGAGCCACTAACACCATCACCGGCATCGCCACCGCATTCATGGATTCCATCCCAATGGTGGTTCTGTGCGGCCAGGTTGCGTCCACCCTCATTGGCGAGGACGCGTTCCAGGAAACCGATATGATGGGTGTCTCCCGGCCGGTGGTTAAGCACAACCTCAGTGTTCGTCACCCCGAGGAAATCCCCGAAATTATCCGTAAGGCGTATTACATCGCTGCCACCGGCCGCCCCGGTCCGGTCGTTGTGGATATCCCCAAGGACATGACCACGCCGAATGAACGGTACGAGTACGCTTACCCGAAGAAGGTTAAGCTGCGCTCCTACAATCCTGCCATTCGCGGCCATGCCGGTCAGATCAAGAAGGCGGTGGACATGCTATTGGCCGCCAAGCGCCCGATTATCTATGCCGGTGGTGGGGTTATTCTTGGCAAGGCATCAGATCAGCTGACTGAGCTCGTCCGGATGATGGGTTACCCGATCACCAATACCATCATGGGGATTGGTTGTTACCCGGCCAGCGACAAGCAGCATCTCGGTTGGCTCGGCATGCACGGCACTTATGAAGCCAACATGGCCATGCACCATTCGGATCTGATTCTCTGTGTCGGGGCCCGGTTCGACGATCGCGTGACCAATGCCACCGAGAAGTTCTGTCCGGGCGCACGCATTGTCCATATTGATATTGATCCGGCATCGATTTCCAAGACGGTGGATGCCGATGTGCCGATCGTCGGCCCGGTTGATGCCGTGCTCAAGGAAATGCTGTCGCTGGTCAAGGAAGCCAAGGAGAAACCGGATGCGGATGCGATTGCCTCCTGGTGGAAGCAGATTGACGAGTGGCGGGCATTCCACGGTATGCGTTACGAAACCAGCCCGGATGTGATCAAGCCGCAGGAAGTGATTGAAATGCTGTGTCGCCTGACCAAGGGTGAAGCATTCGTTACGTCCGATGTTGGTCAGCACCAGATGTTTGCGGCCCAGTACTACAAGTTCGACAAGCCCAACCGTTGGATCAATTCCGGTGGTCTTGGCACCATGGGCTTCGGTTTCCCGGCCGCCATGGGGGTCAAGCTGACCCACCCGGACGACGAAGTGCTGTGCATCACCGGTGAGGGCAGTATCCAGATGAATATTCAGGAACTGTCCACTTGCAAGCAGTACAACCTGCCGGTGAAGATCATCAACCTGAACAACCAGGCTCTGGGCATGGTCAAGCAGTGGCAGGACATGAACTACGAGTCCCGTCATGCCGAGTCCTACATGGAATCACTGCCGGACTTCATCAAGCTGGCAGAGGCCTATGGTCATAAGGGTGTCCGGATTGAAAAGAAGGAAGATCTGGAGACCACGCTGAAAGAAGTGTTGGCCATGAAAGACGACCTGGTATTCGTGGATATCTACGTGGATCGCTTTGAGCACGTCTATCCGATGCAAGTTGCCCGTGGTTCCATGAAGGATATGTGGCTCAGCAAGACGGAGAGGGTCTGATCATGCGTCGAATCATTTCTGTTTTGCTTGAAAACGAGCCCGGCGCCCTGTCGCGGGTGGTAGGTCTGTTTTCCCAGCGTAACTACAACATCGAAACGCTGACCGTGGCACCAACTGAAGACGAGACCCTGTCCCGTCTGACAGTGACCACCACAGGGTCGGACAAGGTGATTGAGCAGATCACCAAGCAACTGAACAAGCTGATCGAAGTCGTTAAGCTGGTGGACCTGACTGAAGGTGCCCACATCGAGCGCGAGCTGATGCTTGTGAAGCTGAAAGCGACGGGTTCCCAGCGCGCCGAGATCAAGCGTACGGTAGACATCTTCCGCGGCCAGATCGTGGATGTGACCAGCTCGGTCTACACGGTTCAGTTGGCCGGTGACAGCGAAAAACTGGATGGCTTCATTCAGGCCGTTGGCACGTCGGGCGTGCTGGAAGTGGTGCGCAGCGGTGTATCCGGTATCGCCCGGGGCGAGAAGGTGCTCAGCCTTTAAAAATTTCAAACAGGGTTTGAATATAATGGTCCTCCGGGGTCATCACAAATAACAGAGGTTTCTCATGCAGGTTTATTACGATAAGGATTGCGATCTTTCCATCATCCAGGGCAAGAAAGTTGCCATCATCGGCTTTGGCTCCCAGGGCCACGCTCACGCGTGCAACCTGAAAGAGTCCGGCGTCGACGTTACCGTGGGTCTGCGCCCTGGCTCTTCTTCCATCGCCAAGGCAGAAGCCTATGGCCTGAAGACCAGCGACGTGCCTTCTGCCGTTGCCGCCGCTGACGTAGTCATGGTTCTGACCCCGGACGAGTACCAGGCTCAGCTGTATGCCGCCGAGATCGAGCCGAACCTGAAGCAGGGTGCGACCCTGGCCTTCGCTCACGGTTTTGCCATCCACTACAACCAGATCGTACCCCGCAAGGATCTGGATGTGATCATGGTTGCACCGAAAGCGCCGGGCCACACAGTTCGTACCGAGTTTGCCAATGGTGGTGGTATTCCGGACCTGATCGCCATCTTCCAGGACTCCTCTGGTAACGCTAAGAATCTGGCTCTGTCCTATGCCAGTGGCATTGGTGGTGGGCGTACCGGCATCATCGAAACCTCCTTCAAGGACGAGACTGAAACCGATCTGTTTGGTGAACAGGCGGTTCTGTGTGGTGGTACGGTTGAGCTGGTGAAGGCGGCGTTCGAAACGCTGGTGGACGGCGGTTACGAGCCGGAAATGGCGTATTTCGAGTGTCTGCACGAGTTGAAGCTGATCGTGGATCTCATGTACGAAGGCGGTATCGCCAACATGAACTACTCCATCTCCAACAACGCGGAGTACGGCGAGTATGTAACTGGCCCGGAGATCATCAACGAGCAGTCCCGTGAAGCCATGCGCAATGCGCTGAAGCGGATCCAGAGCGGGGAGTATGCAAAGATGTTCATCTCTGAAGGTGCTCTGAACTACCCGTCCATGACGGCGCGTCGTCGCCAGAACGCGGAGCATCAGATCGAAGTCGTAGGTGAGAAGCTGCGCGGCATGATGCCGTGGATTTCCGCGAACAAGATCGTGGATAAGGACAAAAACTAAGCGGAATTCCGCCTGGTTTTGAAAAGCGCGGCCCGGGTGGCCGCGTTTTTCGTATATACTCCGCCCAAACGCTTTCCGGAGTAATGGGAATGACTGAAGAAAGAAAAACCGCCGACGGCAAGCAGAACCCGGACTATGAGGTCGAGGCCGGGGAAGTTGTTGAAGAAGAGCTGGTGGAAGGTGCGCCGGTCCGCCGCAAAGGTATTTACCTGCTTCCGAATGCGCTGACAACTGCTTCGCTGTTTTCAGGTTTCTACGCCATTGTTTCTGCTGCGAACGGCGTCTTTGATAACGCCGCAATTGCGATTTTCGTCTCTATGATCCTGGACGGTCTGGATGGGCGGGTTGCCCGGATGACCAATACCCAGAGCAAATTCGGTGAAGAGTACGATAGCCTGGCTGACATGGTGGCCTTTGGCGTCGCCCCCGGGCTTGTTGCCTTTTTCTGGTCACTGAACGCGTTCGACAAAGTTGGCTGGGCCATCACCTTTATCTATGTGGCTGGTGCCGCGTTGCGTCTGGCCCGTTTCAACACCCAGATTGGCTCTGTCGACAAGAAGTTCTTTGTTGGCTTGCCCAGTCCCGCCGCGGCAGCCTGTGTTGCAGGCCTGGTCTGGTGCTTCCATCTTTTCGAACCGTCTACCTGGCTCACCTTATTGACCATGATTGTGGTCGGAGGCGCCGGTGTTCTGATGGTGAGCAATATTCTGTACCGCAGTTTCAAGGATCTGGACCTGCGTGGCCGCGTACCCTTCGCCGCCATTTTGCTCGTGGTGCTGGTGTTTGTAGTGATCGCGCTGGATCCAGCTACCGTACTCTTTACCGGATTTCTGATATACGCGTTGTCCGGCCCTGTTCGTGCGCTATTCCGTGGCAAGCCCCGGAAGGCTCCAGGCGCCGCTGACTGAGCTCTCGCTTCCCGGGTCTCCTCAGCGAGGTCCGGGAATTTTCACCACAGTCTCCGGTCAACGCCTTAGCTGGCTGACGCCCTGACGGAGACTTTTCATGTTCATCAAGAAGCGCCCATCCTGGGCTTTGCCTCACTCAGAAGTTACCCCCGAATCTGTCTACCTCAATCGACGGGAATTCATGTCCGGAACGATGGCTATAGCTGCGGGCCTATCAATGCCTGGCCTGTTGTCCGCTGCGAAGCTGCCGGTCCCGGGAGAAGCGCTGGACTATGTTGCAATGCCCGGTTTTTCTACCGACGAGGAAAAAACACCGTTCGAGGACGTCACTCGCTATAACAACTTTTATGAATTTGGCACTGGGAAAGAGGATCCGGCCAAGTACGCCGATGAAATGAGCGTTGATCCCTGGTCTGTCGTGGTTGAGGGCGAGTGCGGGCGCCCGGGCGAGTATGCGTTGGAAGACCTGCTCAAGCCTCATAATTATCAGGAGCGGGTTTATCGACTTCGTTGTGTCGAAGCCTGGTCCATGGTGATCCCTTGGATCGGGATTCCCCTGGCCGACATCATCAAAAGGTTTGAGCCGAACTCTCGCGCAAAATACGTCTATTTCGAGACCCTGTATGATCCCGATCAGATGCGGGCGCAGCGTTCACTGTTCAGCACCATCGACTGGCCTTACCAGGAGGGTTTGCGAATGGATGAGGCCATGAATGAGTTAAGCTTCCTGGCGGTCGGCCTGTACGGCAAGACCATGCCGAACCAGAATGGCGCGCCAATCCGGCTGGTTGTCCCCTGGAAATACGGATTCAAGAGTATCAAGTCAATCGTAAAGATACGGTTCCAGGAGGAGCGGCCAAAAACCACCTGGGAGATGCTTGCGCCCCAGGAATACGGATTCTATGCCAATGTTAACCCCGAGGTTGACCATCCAAGGTGGAGTCAGAAGCGTGAACGAAGATTGCCGTCAGGTCTGCTCTCTCCCAACTGGATGGAGACCGTCAAGTTCAATGGTTATGGCGAGCAGGTTGCCGATCTGTACAAGGGTATGGATTTGAGTAAGTTCTATTGATGAACGGCAGGCGAATAGTGGATCGTTCAGACTTTGTGCTGATTTTTCGCCTGTTGGTCGCGTTTCTCGCCAGCGCCCCCTTTCTGGTCCTGGTTATTAAGATTGCGGGGCAGTCGCTCGGGCCTGACCCTGGCCAGGAAGTCACAGAGTCACTGGGTATTGCTGCCTTCCAGTTGTTAATAGTGACTTTGTGCATGACTCCGCTCAAACGCTGGACCGGCTGGGCGGGCTGGATACGAGTTCGCAGGATGCTCGGTCTGTTTGCGTTCTTTTATGCCGTCCTGCACGTGTTGGCGTTTCTGCAATTCATCCTGGGCTGGAGTGATCTTTGGGCCACGTTTACCAAGCGGCCTTATATTGTGGCGGGTGCAGTGTCTTTTCTGATGTTGATTCCTCTGGCCTTGACCTCAACCAAGGGAATGATGAAGCGGCTGGGTAAGAGCTGGAAGCCACTGCACAAGCTGGTCTATCCGATTGCCTTAGTCGCCTGGCTCCATTTCATCTGGCAGGCGAGAAGCGACATCGGTGAAATGGTCGTTTATGGCCTGGTGGTCTTGGGTCTGCTGGCACTTCGCTGGAAATGGCGTGGGGTTCGAGGGTTGATTCCCTTTGCCAGAGGCTGATTTTTGCCTGAAAACTGAACGAAATGATCAGTGCCTGATCAGCGAAGTACGTGGAAACCGAGACCGTTATAAATTAATTCAAAAACCTCGTTGACAGTTTTCCTGACGCCTGTAGAATGCGCACCACTTCTGAGGGACAAGCCATTAACGGCAACCTCCCAGACGAAAGCAACTGTTTGAAAGTACTGAAGAAAATGAGTGTTAAAAATCTTCAGATTTACGGTTGACAAGGCAGCGGAACGATGTAGAATACGCGGCCTTGATTGAGCAACAGCTCAAACGCTCTTTAAAAAGTTGACCAAGTAATTCGTGTGGGCGCTGGCCGAGGTATTTCGGATACGAAATATCAGGACAGTGACTCGTCGAAATTGAGTTTTGTCTTGAGCAAGAATAGAGAATCTTCGGATTCTTGTATGATTTAAACTGAAGAGTTTGATCATGGCTCAGATTGAACGCTGGCGGCAGGCTTAACACATGCAAGTCGAGCGGTAACAGATCTAGCTTGCTAGATGCTGACGAGCGGCGGACGGGTGAGTAATGCATAGGAAACTGCCCAGTAGTGGGGGATAGCCCGGGGAAACCCGGATTAATACCGCGTACGCCCTTCGGGGGAAAGCAGGGGATCTTCGGACCTTGCGCTATTGGATGTGCCTATGTCGGATTAGCTAGTTGGTAGGGTAAAGGCCTACCAAGGCGACGATCCGTAGCTGGTCTGAGAGGATGATCAGCCACATCGGGACTGAGACACGGCCCGAACTCCTACGGGAGGCAGCAGTGGGGAATATTGGACAATGGGGGCAACCCTGATCCAGCCATGCCGCGTGTGTGAAGAAGGCTTTCGGGTTGTAAAGCACTTTCAGTGAGGAGGAAAAGTTGGTCACTAATATTGGCCAGCCTTGACGTTACTCACAGAAGAAGCACCGGCTAACTCCGTGCCAGCAGCCGCGGTAATACGGAGGGTGCAAGCGTTAATCGGAATTACTGGGCGTAAAGCGCGCGTAGGTGGTTTGATAAGCGAGATGTGAAAGCCCCGGGCTTAACCTGGGAACGGCATTTCGAACTGTCAGGCTAGAGTATGGTAGAGGAGTGTGGAATTTCCTGTGTAGCGGTGAAATGCGTAGATATAGGAAGGAACACCAGTGGCGAAGGCGGCACTCTGGACCAATACTGACACTGAGGTGCGAAAGCGTGGGGAGCAAACAGGATTAGATACCCTGGTAGTCCACGCCGTAAACGATGTCTACTAGCCGTTGGGACTCTTGAAGTCTTAGTGGCGCAGCTAACGCACTAAGTAGACCGCCTGGGGAGTACGGCCGCAAGGTTAAAACTCAAATGAATTGACGGGGGCCCGCACAAGCGGTGGAGCATGTGGTTTAATTCGACGCAACGCGAAGAACCTTACCTGGCCTTGACATGCAGAGAACTTTCCAGAGATGGATTGGTGCCTTCGGGAACTCTGACACAGGTGCTGCATGGCCGTCGTCAGCTCGTGTCGTGAGATGTTGGGTTAAGTCCCGTAACGAGCGCAACCCCTATCCCTAGTTGCTAGCAGTTCGGCTGAGAACTCTAGGGAGACTGCCGGTGACAAACCGGAGGAAGGTGGGGATGACGTCAGGTCATCATGGCCCTTACGGCCAGGGCTACACACGTGCTACAATGGTGCGCACAGAGGGCTGCAAACCCGCGAGGGGGAGCCAATCTCACAAAACGCATCGTAGTCCGGATCGCAGTCTGCAACTCGACTGCGTGAAGTCGGAATCGCTAGTAATCGTGAATCAGAATGTCACGGTGAATACGTTCCCGGGCCTTGTACACACCGCCCGTCACACCATGGGAGTGGATTGCACCAGAAGTGGTTAGTCTAACCTTCGGGAGGACGATCACCACGGTGTGGTTCATGACTGGGGTGAAGTCGTAACAAGGTAGCCGTAGGGGAACCTGCGGCTGGATCACCTCCTTAAACGAAGCCGAATGCTTCGGTCAGAGTCCACACGAATTACTTGGTTGGCTAATAAAGAGAGCAGATGGGTCTTTGCAGGCCCGTGTTTTGGGTCTGTAGCTCAGGTGGTTAGAGCGCACCCCTGATAAGGGTGAGGTCGGTGGTTCAAGTCCACCCAGACCCACCAGAATTACGTAGCTCGTCGTTGTGTCCGGACTTGCATAGCAGGCTATGTGGCGCCCGAACACGCCTAGATCTACGCAATTCTTGATAGCTTTATATTGGGGCTATAGCTCAGCTGGGAGAGCGCCTGCCTTGCACGCAGGAGGTCGGCAGTTCGATCCTGCCTAGCTCCACCAAACATTTTACTGACTAACTTAGGTTAGCAGTGTACAGAAACAAGCTTTTCAGTTGTGTGACTCGATTAAGAGTTATCGCTGAAGATCTTCTTTCTGATCACTGGGTCAGATTTGCTCTTTAACAAATTGGACGAGATAGAACACGATTGATGGATTCCATTATCTCCGGAATTCATTGATCAGAGTGATAACGATTTCAAGCGTTATCCGGTGTTGTCGTTGAAGTGGTTGTTCTATTGCTTCAAGTGGCTGTCTCGAAGAAAACGTTGCCATCAGGCTTGCCTGGTGAAGACGCGACTTCGTGATCAGTTGTCTTGGGGTTATATAGTCAAGCAACTAAGCGCATACGGTGGATGCCTTGGCAGTCAGAGGCGATGAAAGACGTGGAAGCCTGCGATAAGGTTCGGGGAGCTGGCAAACAAGCTGTGATCCGGGCATTTCTGAATGGGGAAACCCACCCGATTTCGGTCGGGTATCTTGCACTGAATACATAGGTGTAAGAGGCGAACCGGGGGAACTGAAACATCTAAGTACCCCGAGGAAAAGAAATCAACCGAGATTCCCTAAGTAGCGGCGAGCGAACGGGGATTAGCCCTTAAGCTAAACAACTGGTAGGAGAAGGCTCTGGAAAGTGCCGCCATAGTGGGTGATAGCCCCGTATCCGAAACCTGAGTTTGGTGAAATCGAGTAGGACGGGACACGTGATATCCTGTCTGAACATGGGGGGACCATCCTCCAAGGCTAAATACTCCTGACTGACCGATAGTGAACCAGTACCGTGAGGGAAAGGCGAAAAGAACCCCTGTGAGGGGAGTGAAATAGATCCTGAAACCGTATGCGTACAAGCAGTCGGAGCGGACTTGTTCCGTGACGGCGTACCTTTTGTATAATGGGTCAGCGACTTATGTTCAGTGGCGAGGTTAACCGTTTAGGGGAGCCGTAGGGAAACCGAGTCTGAATAGGGCGATTTAGTCGCTGGGCATAGACCCGAAACCGGGCGATCTATCCATGAGCAGGTTGAAGGTTGAGTAACATCAACTGGAGGACCGAACCCACTGTCGTTGAAAAGCCAGGGGATGACTTGTGGATCGGAGTGAAAGGCTAATCAAGCCCGGAGATAGCTGGTTCTCCCCGAAAGCTATTTAGGTAGCGCCTCGGACGAATACCACAGGGGGTAGAGCACTGTTTCGGCTAGGGGGTCATCCCGACTTACCAACCCGATGCAAACTCCGAATACCTGTGAGTACTATCCGGGAGACACACGGCGGGTGCTAACGTCCGTCGTGAAGAGGGAAACAACCCAGACCGCCAGCTAAGGTCCCCAAGTACCAGTTAAGTGGGAAACGATGTGGGAAGGCTCAGACAGCTAGGAGGTTGGCTTAGAAGCAGCCATCCTTTAAAGAAAGCGTAATAGCTCACTAGTCGAGTCGGCCTGCGCGGAAGATGTAACGGGGCTCAAACTGGTCACCGAAGCTGCGGCTGCATACTTTGTATGCGGGGTAGGGGAGCGTTCTGTAAGCCTGCGAAGGTGTGTTGAGAAGCATGCTGGAGGTATCAGAAGTGCGAATGCTGACATGAGTAACGACAATGGGAGTGAAAAACTCCCACGCCGGAAGACCAAGGGTTCCTGCGCAACGCTAATCGGCGCAGGGTGAGTCGGCCCCTAAGGCGAGACCGAAAGGTGTAGTCGATGGGAAACGGGTTAATATTCCCGTACCTTGGATAGCTGCGATGGAGAGACGGAGAAGGCTAGGTGAGCCGGGCGACGGTTGTCCCGGTTTAAGCGAGTAGGGAGTGGACTTAGGCAAATCCGGGTCCACAATCTCGAGACGCGACGACGACTGCTCTTAGAGCGGGAAGTCATTGATGCCATGCTTCCAGGAAAATCTTCTAAGCTTCAGGCTATTCGAGACCGTACCCCAAACCGACACAGGTGGTCAGGTAGAGAATACCAAGGCGCTTGAGAGAACTCGGGTAAAGGAACTAGGCAAAATGGTGCCGTAACTTCGGGAGAAGGCACGCTGGTGTTAGGTGATACCCCTGCGGGTGGAGCTGAAGCCAGTCGAAGATACCAGGCCCCTGCGACTGTTTATTAAAAACACAGCACTGTGCAAACACGAAAGTGGACGTATACGGTGTGACGCCTGCCCGGTGCCGGAAGGTTAATTGATGGGGTTAGCGCTTGCGCGAAGCTCTTGATCGAAGCCCCGGTAAACGGCGGCCGTAACTATAACGGTCCTAAGGTAGCGAAATTCCTTGTCGGGTAAGTTCCGACCTGCACGAATGGCGTAACGATGGGGGCGCTGTCTCTACCCGAGACTCAGTGAAATTGAAATCGCCGTGAAGATGCGGTGTATCCGCGGCTAGACGGAAAGACCCCGTGAACCTTTACTATAGCTTCACAGTGAACTTTGAGCATGTTTGTGTAGGATAGCTGGGAGGCTTTGAAGTGGGAACGCCAGTTCTCATGGAGCCAACCTTGAAATACCAGCCTGACATGTTTGAGGTTCTAACTTCGACCCCTTATCGGGGTTAAGGACACTGTGTGGTGGGTAGTTTGACTGGGGCGGTCTCCTCCCAAAGCGTAACGGAGGAGCACAAAGGTGGGCTAAGCATGGTCGGACATCATGCGGTTAGTGTAATGGCACAAGCCCGCTTAACTGCGAGACAGACACGTCGAGCAGGTACGAAAGTAGGTCATAGTGATCCGGTGGTTCTGTATGGAAGGGCCATCGCTCAACGGATAAAAGGTACTCCGGGGATAACAGGCTGATACCGCCCAAGAGTTCACATCGACGGCGGTGTTTGGCACCTCGATGTCGGCTCATCACATCCTGGGGCTGAAGCCGGTCCCAAGGGTATGGCTGTTCGCCATTTAAAGTGGTACGCGAGCTGGGTTTAGAACGTCGTGAGACAGTTCGGTCCCTATCTGCCGTGGACGTTGGAGATTTGAGGAAAGCTGCTCCTAGTACGAGAGGACCGGAGTGGACGAACCTCTGGTGTTCGGGTTGTCACGCCAGTGGCATTGCCCGGTAGCTATGTTCGGATAGGATAACCGCTGAAAGCATCTAAGCGGGAAGCCCCTTCCAAGATGAGATCTCCCTGGACCCTTGAGGTCCCTGAAGAGCCGTTCAAGACCAGGACGTTGATAGGTCGGGTGTGTAAGCGCTGCGAGGCGTTGAGCTAACCGATACTAATTGCTCGTGCGGCTTGACTATATAACACCCAAGACAATTGCGGATAACGCAGAGCCTAACCGCTCATACGAAATCAACATCACTCAGCTCCATCTCGTCCCCCAGTGATCAACCGTTTTGCCTGACGACCATAGCGGTCTGGAACCACCTGATCCCATCCCGAACTCAGACGTGAAACAGACCTGCGCCGATGGTAGTGTGGCGTTGCCCATGTGAGAGTAGGTCATCGTCAGGCTCCTAATTCCTAAACCCCAGCATCCTCGATGCTGGGGTTTTTTATTGCCTGAAATTCGCGCCCTCATGACCTGCTCCCCTCTGGCTTAACCGTTTTCAGCTTAGTAATGTTCATCACTGACCCTGACCCCGAATTAGGTCCACCCAGAGTTGGAAAAATCCGGCTCCAGTTGCTTCTGTTTTCTTCGTGAAACCGCATGTTTTCTGGCGTAGTCCGAGGGCGTGCACCACTCCAATGCGGAATGGGGTCTGACTTGGTTATAGAAAGTCCTCCATGCTTCGATTTTCTCCATGGCGTCGGCCAGTGACAAGAACCAATTTTCATTCAGACATTCCTGCCGGAGTCGTCCATTGAACGATTCTACCGTTGCGTTGTCGGTAGGCTTCCCGGGCCGTGAGAAGTCGATTTCAATGTTTCGCTCATAGGCCCAGCGATCCATGACCTTGCCGGCAAACTCCGAACCGTTGTCGGTCTTTAGCACCTCCGGGTTGCCCCGGAAGCGCGCAATCGCCGTCAGGGCTTCCTGAACATCGTGGCCCTTCAGGCTCTGCCCAACCACAATGCCGAGGCACTCCCTGGTGAACAGATCAATGATCGTCAGGAGACGCAGACGTCGACCATCAAACAGCGCGTCTGAGACAAAATCCATGCCCCAGATGTGATTGGGATGGTTGGCCTGCTGTAGCGGCTGTCGGTTCTTGGCGGCCTTGTTACGCTTCGGACGCTTGAGGCGAAGTGACAACCCCTGGTCCCGATATAACCGGTAAACCCGTTTGTGATTATCACGCCAACCCTCCCGTTGCAGCTGGACGTGCACACGCCGGTAACCGTAGTGAAGCCGCGTGAGCGTGATCTCACGGATCCTCATCGACAGCGCCGACGAGTCCCTCGCCACCGATTGATAGCGATTAGACGCCCTGGAAAACTGCAAGACCGCGCACGCTTGGCGTTCGCTGACCCCATATCGCTTTTGTAGGTCAGCCACCAGTTGGCGTTTACGAGGCGGTCTCAGAGCTTTTTTGCCACCACGTCCTGAAGCATGGCCTTGTCCAGGCTTAGGTCCGCTACCAGCTTCTTAAGGCGATGATTCTCCTCCTCCAGCTGCTTGAGTCGCTTCAGCTCGGATGGCCCCAGGCCGCCATACTTCTTGCGCCAGTTGTAGAACGTGGCATCCGAGACGCCCATTTTCCGACAGACTTCCGGGACCGGCGTACCCAGCTCGGCTTGCTTCAGGGCGAAGGCAATCTGCTCTTCGGTGTAACGGGATCGCTTCATGGCATGATCTCCTGCTCAAGGCTCTATCATGCCGGATTTTCCAGTTTTAAATGGACCTAAATTCTGGGGTAGGGTCACTCACTCACCGCAGGCCGGTGATATACTCTCTTCATAATGAACGAAATCCTGGAATGGAGCCCTGCCAATGCCTGCCACTGATCACCTGGTCATCTTCGATACAACGCTCCGTGATGGTGAGCAAAGCCCCGGCGCCACCATGAACAAGGCGGAGAAACTCCGCATTGCGAAAGCTCTGGAAAAGCTCCGGGTGGATGTTATTGAGGCAGGATTCGCGATTGCCAGTCAGGGCGATTTCGAGGCGGTGAAAGCGATTGCCGAATCCATCAAGGACTCTACGATCTGCAGTCTCGCCCGAGCCCTCGACAAGGATATCGATCGTGCAGCTGAGGCCATCAGGCCAGCACAGCGCGGGCGTATTCACACGTTTATTGCCACGTCGCCCATTCACATGAAGCACAAGCTGCAGATGCAGCCCGATGAAGTGGTCGAGCAGGCGGTTCGCTCGGTCAAGCGGGCGCGGAGTCATGTCGACGACGTCGAGTTCTCCTGCGAGGATGCCGGACGCTCGGAATTGGACTTCCTGTGCCGGATCATCGAAGCGGCAATAGATGCCGGCGCCAGCACGATCAACATCCCGGATACAGTAGGTTATTCCATCCCCGAGCAGTTCGGTGAAACCATCCGTCAGTTAATGAGCCGGATTCCAAACGCCGACAAAACCATTTTCTCCGTGCATTGCCACAACGATCTCGGCTTGGCCGTCTCCAATTCTCTGGCGGCGGTTTCCCAGGGAGCTCGCCAGGTGGAGTGCACCATCAATGGACTGGGTGAGCGTGCCGGTAATGCGGCTCTTGAGGAAATTGTCATGGCGGTTCGTACTCGCCAGGATCTGTTCCACATAGACACTCGCATTGATGCGCAGCACATCGTGCCCGCGTCTCGTCTTGTTTCCACGATTACCGGTTTTCCGGTACAGCCCAACAAAGCCATCGTCGGCGCCAATGCCTTTGCCCATGAGTCCGGGATTCACCAGGATGGGGTCCTGAAGCATCGGGAGACCTATGAGATCATGCGGGCTCAGGACGTGGGGTGGCACACCAACAGCCTGGTATTGGGCAAGCATTCCGGGCGTAACGCGTTCCGTACCCGTTTGCTGGAGCTCGGGATTCAGTTTGAGACCGAGACGGAGCTGAACGAAGCCTTTACAAGGTTCAAGGCACTCGCAGATCTGAAGCATGAAATTTTCGACGAAGATCTGCAGGCGATTGCCAGTGATACCCGACAGAAAGAGGAAGATGGGCGGTATCGTCTGGTTTGTATGCAGGTATGCTCCGAGACGGGCGTAGTGCCAAAGGCCAATCTGACCCTGACGGTAGACGGTAAAGAGCACAAGGTTGAAGCAGAAGGGAGCGGGCCGGTCGATGCTACGTTCAAGGCAATCGAATCTCTGGTGGATTCAGGCTGTAACCTCCAGCTGTATTCCGTAAACAACATTACCAGCGGCACCGATGCCCAGGGTGAGGTAACTGTGCGTCTGGAACGCGGTGGCCGGATTGTTAATGGCGTCGGTGCCGATACTGATATTATCATCGCGTCCGCCAAGGCTTACATTGAGGCCCTGAACCTGATCAGTAAGGGCGGAATTCGACAGCATCCCCAGGTGGCGGATGTCTGAGCGCTTAAATTCGGTGGATCCCGACAGGCGAAGTTAATGATTGGATCAGAAGCAGAGCGTCAGTTTTATCTGGGGGCGGCCGGAATACGGATGTGGTATGCCCGGCAACCGTTGCCCGGTGCAGCGCCCAGTCCGGAGTTTGAGTTTCCTGAAGAGGCTGATGCTCCGGAGGCAAACCCTGGCATTTCCGAATCTGTACACCGCCCGGTAAGAGAGCCAGGCCGCCCGGCGCCGGGCAAGCCGACCGTGCCGGATCGAACTGAGGGCGTTGCCCGAATAGCGGATCTTCAGGCATTGATGGAAGGTGAGGCTGTCGTTCGAGGAAAAGCCTCGCGACAGCCCTCCGAATCGCCTTCCGTGTCGGAGGCCGCTACGGACTCTCCGAAGCCAGTGCCGGCCGAGGAAATGTCAGCGCGACCGTCCATAACCCCCTCTGAAAGCGTTAATCTCATGATTTGGGCGGGAAACGGTGCGGCGCTCATTGGGGGCATGTCCGCGGATGCCAGCGGTCGTCTGCAGGAAATCCTTGCGATAAATATCCTTAAAAGCCTCGGAGAGAATCAGCCTCGAGTTCTGGGGCATGTGTCCTGGCCCATCTTCAACAATCTGTTGGTGCCCGGGAACACCGGCCAGGACTTTGTCGAGGTGATGCGCAGTGTTCTGTCGGATCTGGATGGCCAGCAGGTTCTTGTCCTGCAGGGTGGAGAAGATTCAGAACCGAGCTGGTTGGTGGAGGCGCTTGGCCGTGACGCAGCAGTTCGGTTCCCCCACACCCTCGCTGAGATTGCCGGTAACCCGACACTGAAGCGGTCGCTTTGGCAACAAATACGGCCTATGGTTGCTCGTTAATGCCCTATCCGGAAACCTACCAAAAAGTTCTCGACGCCGATCTGCTGTTGCGGCTTCTGGCTCCTGAGGATGTTCCGGCTGTGCTTGATATAGAGCGCCAAGGTTATTCCCATCCCTGGAGCGAGTCGGTGTTTCTGGATTGTTTCAAGGAAAACTACCGGCTATGGGGTGCCTTCCATGGTGGCAAGCTGGTGGCGCACGCTGTCGTGGCCTATATGGTTGATGAAGCGCATTTACTGAATATCTGCGTCCACCCGAGAGCCCGCGGTGAGGGTGTGGGTCGCCATCTGCTGAGGCACGTTTTGGCCACCGCTGCCCATGAGGGCATGTCCCAGCTGTTGCTCGAAGTCAGGGCGAGCAATCATGCCGCCCTCGCTTTGTACCAGAATGAGGGCTTTCAGGAGATCGGCCAGCGCCCCGGGTATTATCCGGCTGCCAATGGAAGGGAGGATGCCCGGGTCCTGATGCTTGGCCTCGGTCAGTGATCACTGCAGTGCGAGTTAGCGTCAAAGCGGCATAGGGCCTATAATGGCCGCCTTTTCCAGAACTTCAGATTCAGGTTGCTTTTCGATTATGTCTAACCTTTCCCAGGAAGTGGCCAAGCGCCGCACCTTTGCCATTATCTCGCACCCGGATGCCGGTAAAACCACCATTACCGAGAAGGTGTTACTGTTCGGGCAGGCGATTCAGAAAGCCGGTACCGTCAAGGGAAAGAAGTCTGGCCAGCATGCCAAGTCTGACTGGATGGAGATGGAGAAAGAACGGGGCATCTCGGTAACAACTTCGGTCATGCAGTTTCCCTATGGCGGCAAGCTGGTAAACCTTCTGGATACGCCGGGCCACGAAGACTTCTCGGAAGACACCTACCGCACGCTCACGGCGGTGGACTCCTGTCTGATGGTTATCGACAGCGCCAAGGGTGTCGAGGAGCGGACCATCAAGCTGATGGAGGTTACCCGGCTGCGGGATACGCCGATTATCACCTTCATGAACAAGCTGGACCGGGACACCCGGGATCCTGTGGAGCTGATGGACGAGGTTGAGGAAGTTCTGAAAATTGCCTGCGCACCGATCACCTGGCCCATTGGCATGGGCAAGAGCTTCAAGGGGGTGTACCACCTCCTGCGGGATGAAGTCATCCTCTATCAGTCCGGTCAGGGCCACATGATTCAGGACAAGCGGGTTATCTCGGGCTTGGATAATTCGGAGCTGGATGAGGCGATTGGTGCTTATGCGGCCGACCTTCGTGACGAAATTGAATTGGTGAAAGGGGCTTCGCACGAGTTCGATCAGGAAGCCTTTCTTGCCGGCGAACTGACGCCGGTATTCTTTGGTACCGCACTGGGTAATTTCGGTGTCGACCACATGCTGGATGGTCTGGTGGAGTGGGCCCCGGCGCCGCAGCCACGGGAAACCGACCAGAGGCTGGTCCAGCCAGCGGAAGACGGGTTCTCTGGCTTCGTATTCAAGATTCAGGCGAATATGGATCCGCAACATCGAGACCGTGTTGCGTTCCTCCGCATTGTCTCCGGCAGTTACAATCAGGGCATGAAGGCCCGCCACGTTCGTATCGGCAAGGAAGTCCGATTCTCCGACGCCCTGACCTTCATGGCCGGCGACCGGGAGCACGCCGAGCAGGCCTTCGCCGGCGATATCATCGGCCTTCACAACCATGGCACTATTCAGTTGGGTGACACGTTTACTGCCGGGGATGACATGAAGTTCACCGGTATCCCTAACTTTGCGCCGGAGTTGTTCCGCCGGATTCGCCTGAAGGACCCGCTCAAGGCCAAGCAGCTCCAGAAAGGGCTGATTCAGCTTTCGGAAGAGGGTGCCGTGCAGGTATTCAGGCCGCTGCGTAACAACGACCTGATCGTCGGCGCAGTAGGTGTTCTGCAGTTCGACGTGGTCGTCAGTCGCCTGAAAAGCGAATACAAGGTGGAGGCCATCTATGAGCCGATTAACGTGGCTACTGCGCGGTGGGTCACTTGCACCGATGAGCGCAAGCTTGACGAGTTCCAGCGCAAGAACAACGACAACCTGGCCCTCGACGGCAGTGACAGGCTGGCCTACATAGCTCCGACTATGGTCAACCTGAATCTGGCCCAGGAGAGGTATCCGGACATCCAGTTCCACAAGACCCGGGAGCATTAACGATTCCGGGCGGAGGTAACTGTGCAGCTGATCGACGCCCATTGCCACTTTGATTTTCCGCAGTTCGACGGCCGCCGCGATGCAGAGCTCGACAAGGGCAAATCACGCGGACTCCGAGGGCTGGTGATCCCTGGTGTCAGGCGACCGGACTGGGATCGGGTCCGTGACACAGCCCTGGCCCATCAGGGGCTATTCTTTTGTCTCGGCATTCATCCCTGGTTTGTAGATGAGCACTCGGAAGCAGATCTGACTGAGCTTCGCCGGCTACTGGAGGCGTGCCCAGACCGCTGTGTAGGAATCGGTGAGTGCGGCCTTGACCGCCTCAAGGGCAACCTGGAGACCCAGTGGCCTTGGTTTGAGGTGCAAGTGGCGCTGGCTGATGAGTTGAACCTGCCGCTGGTGATTCACTCCGTCAAGACTCATGACGAAGTTCACGGTCTGCTCAATCGTCGGCAATGGCGTGGTCGAGCCCTGATTCACGGCTTCAGCGGAAGCTTCCAGCAGGCTGCAAAGCTGGTCGACCTTGGGTGCTTTATCGGGGTGGGGGGCGTGATCACCCATCCCCGGGCCCGAAAGACCCGCGACGCAATTGCAAGATTGCCACTAGAGGCGCTGGTGCTTGAGACTGACGCCCCAGACATGGCGCCGGAAGGCGTCCCGCAGGGAGAGAACTCCCCATGTTATCTACCGGATATTCTGGACGTGCTCGCGGAGCTCCGTGGTGAGTCGCCCGAGCAACTGGCGCCCGTGCTTCTGGGTAATGTGTCCCGATTATATGGTTGGCCCAGCGCCGGTATAGGGGAATAACGAAACGAACCTACACAGGGTTGGCTTTCCTCAATGGTTCGAGTATACTTCGCGCCCTGGCTTTTCAAGGCGATGTCATTATCTCAGCCCCGAATAATGACAGCGCAACACAGGTATGGAACCTCCTCCGGATGCCTTGCATTTACCGGTGGTGGTTTTTAACGTTTCTTATATAGCGTTCAAGGCGGAATCAATGAAGACTCTGAGTGCGAAACCAGAAACAGTAAAACGTGACTGGTACGTTGTAGACGCAGCCGGCAAGACGCTGGGTCGTCTGTCAACCGAAATCGCCCTACGTCTGCGGGGCAAGCATAAGCCTGAGTACACCCCTCACGTAGACACTGGCGATTACATTGTAGTGATCAACGCAAGCCAGGTGCGGGTTACCGGCAAGAAAGCATCTGACAAGATGTACTACAGTCATACCGGCTTTCCGGGTGGAATCAAATCCATCAACTTCGAGAAGCTGGTCGACAAGGCACCCGAGCAAATCATTCAGAAGTCTGTCAAAGGCATGCTTCCGAAAGGCCCGCTCGGTCGCGCCATGTTCAAGAAGCTGAAAATCTATGCCGGCGCTGAGCATCCTCACGCAGCCCAGCAGCCCAAAGAACTCGACATTTAACGGAAGGCGGATATGTCTGTAGCACAAAATTACGGTACTGGTCGCCGCAAGACATCCACGGCTCGGGTTTTTATCAAGCCGGGAAGCGGTAACATCTCTATCAATGGTCGCTCAATCGAAGATTTCTTCGGTCGTGACACTCTGCGCATGATCGTTCGTCAGCCGCTGGTGGTTGCCGAATCTACCGATCGTTTTGATATCCAAATCACCGTCAAGGGTGGTGGTATCAGTGGTCAGGCTGGCGCTATTCGCCACGGTCTGACCCGCGCTCTGATGGATTACGACGAAACTCTGCGTCCGGCGCTGCGCAAAGCGGGTTACGTTACCCGTGATGCGCGTGAAGTCGAGCGTAAGAAAGTGGGTCTGCGCAAGGCGCGTAAGCGTCCTCAGTACTCCAAGCGTTAATCACGCTGGAGCAGATCCTGGAAAACCCGGCCCTTTTCGGTCGGGTTTTTTTATGTTCCAGTGATTTGTCAGCAAATTGATCTGGAACAGTGATGAGGCGCCAGTGGCGGCTTTCCGACTTGTAAGCCCTTGGTAATTTCATTACCATTTGGGCGCTTATATTTTTGGGTTGTGAAGTCCTTTTAGATGCACATTGCCGGCTGCGTTGCGGGCTGTGACATCGCCTGATGGGAGAAAACCATAATGAGTAATGGCGACGTGAGCCAAGGCAGGCGCCGGTTTCTGATCGGTGCTACGTCTGTGGTGGGTGGAGTCGGCGTCGTCGGTGCGGCGGTTCCGTTCCTGGGGTCATGGAATCCCAGTGCAAAAGCGGAAGCGGCCGGTGCACCGGTAACCGTCAATATCAGCAAGATCGAGCCGGGCCAGCAGGTTACTGTGGAATGGCGAGGCAAGCCGGTCTGGATTATCCGCCGTACCGAAGAAATGCGGGCAAATATCGAAAAACTGAATGATCGGGTGAAAGATCCCCAGTCAGAGGCGCCGCAGCAGCCGCCGTATATTGAAGGCATTCTGCGTTCGCTGAAGCCGGAGTTTGCCGTGCTTGTAGGTCTGTGTACCCACCTTGGCTGTGTCCCGTCCTATCGCCCTGAGGTTGCTCCGGCGGATCTGGGTGATGAGTGGCTGGGCGGACTCTTTTGCCCGTGCCACGGTTCCCGCTACGATATGGCCGGCCGAGTTTATGAGGCGCAGCCTGCTCCCCTGAATCTGGAGGTGCCGCCCTATCGTTACGACGATGATGTGACCCTCACGATTGGTCTTGATCCGGAGGCAGCGTAATGAGCAAGTTACTCAACTGGGTAGACGAACGGCTTCCGGTCATTGATGCCTGGAACAAGCACCTTGGCAAGTACTACGCGCCGAAAAACTTCAACATGTGGTACTTCTTTGGTTCCCTCGCGATGCTGGTTCTCGTGAACCAGTTGGTCACGGGAATCTGGCTGACCATGAGCTACAACCCTTCGGCGGAAGGCGCGTTCGCGTCCGTTGAATACATCATGCGCGATGTCGAATGGGGCTGGCTGCTGCGTTACCTGCATTCCACCGGTGCCTCGGCATTCTTCATTGTGGTCTATCTCCACATGTTCCGGGGGCTGATGTACGGCTCCTATCAGAAGCCGCGTGAACTGATCTGGATCTTCGGTATGCTGATCTACCTGATCCTGATGGCTGAAGCGTTCATGGGCTACCTCCTGCCATGGGGCCAGATGTCCTACTGGGGTGCGCAGGTTATCGTTAACCTGTTCGGGGCTATCCCCGTGATCGGTGAGGATCTCTCTCTCTGGATTCGGGGTGACTACCTGATTTCCGGTATTACGCTCAACCGTTTCTTCGCACTGCACGTGGTAGCGCTGCCGATCGTTCTGCTGGGCCTGGTGGTGCTTCACATCCTGGCACTGCACGAAGTGGGTTCCAATAACCCTGACGGTATCGATATCAAGAAGAACAAGGACGAAAATGGTATCCCCAAAGACGGAATTCCGTTCCATCCTTATTACACCGTGCACGATCTGCTCGGAGTGGGCGTTTTCTTCTTCATCTTCTTTATTGTGGTGTTCTTCTTCCCGGAAGGTGGCGGGTTGTTCATCGAAAAACCGAACTTCGAGCCGGCAAACCCGTTGAAAACACCCAATCATATTGCGCCCGTTTGGTACTTCACTCCGTTCTACGCAATGCTGCGTGCGGTGACGATCGACCTGTTCGGTCTTGACGCAAAGTTCTGGGGTGTTGTTGTGATGGGTGCGGCAATCGCCATCCTGTTCGTACTGCCCTGGCTGGACAAGAGCCCGGTACGGTCCATGCGTTACAAAGGCTGGCTGAGCCGTATTGCACTGGCCATCTTCGTGGTGAGCTTTGTGATCCTCGGCTATCTCGGTCTTGTACCCGCTACCGAAGGGCGCACAATGGTTGCCCAGGTTCTGACGGTGCTGTACTTCCTCTACTTTATCCTCATGCCGTTCTATACGCGCATGGAGAAAACCAAGCCAGTTCCAGAGAGGGTGACAGGATAATGAGAAAGCTGATTTTTGGTCTTTTCATCGCGGTCCTGCCAGCTCTTGCGCTGGCAGCGGGTTCAACCGTGCCGCTGGACAGCTTTGAGTCAGATCATTCTGACAAGGCATCTCTCCAGCGCGGAGCGGCAACCTTTACCAACTATTGCATGGGTTGTCATTCCATGGAGTATGCGCGCTACAAGCGTGTGGCTGAGGATCTCGAAATTCCCGATGAGCTGTATGAGGAAAACCTGATCTTCACCGGCGCCAAAATTGGCGAGCTGATGAAAAACTCCATGAACAAGGACATGGCGGCTGACTGGTTCGGTGCTCCGCCACCGGATCTTACGCTCGAAACCCGTCTGCGTGGCGAAGCGTGGGTATATTCGTACCTTCGCGGTTTCTACAAGGACGAGTCCCGTCCGCTGGGCGTGAACAACGTGGTGTTCCCGGCTGTGGGTATGCCCCACGTTCTGGTTGGTATGCAGGGGCTTTGCGCCGTTGAGCCCAATATCGGTACCCCGGCCAGCGTGGAGCCTTTGAGTGGCAACATCAACAACGCTGACGTTTGTCCGGAGTACGCTATCGAGGGCAGCATGTCTGGAGCCGAGTTTGACCAGTCCATGTATGATCTGACCAACTTCATGTCTTACATGGCTGATCCGATCAAGCTTGAGCGTGAGCGTCTGGGGATCTTTGTCCTGATATTCGTGGCCATCTTCTTCGTGTTCGCCTACCTGCTCAATCGTGAGTACTGGAAGGACGTGCACTGAGAAATAGGGTATAATCCCGTTTCCTGAGTTCCAGCGGGCATAACCGGCCCGCTGGATTTTTGCGTTTTTTCAGGATCATTTCGGTTTGTTTACTCGTGAGGTAGTTCTATGGGCGTTGTGACCAAGCGGTCATCAATGACGTTTTTCTCGGATCCGGCCAGCCATTACAGCCACAGGGTGCGCATTGTTCTGGCAGAGAAGGGTGTTACCGTCGATATCGTTGATGTGGATCCGGACAATCCGCCGGCTGAGCTGGCCGACCTGAATCCGTATAACGCCCTGCCAACTCTGGTAGATCGTGATCTGGTGCTTTATGAGCCCAATATCATGATGGAGTACCTCGACGAGCGTTTCCCGCATCCGCCCCTGTTGCCGGTGTATCCGGTGGCCCGTGCCAACAGCCGTCTGATGATTCATCGGATTCAGAAAGACTGGTGCGGTCTGGTTGACCAGATCCTGGCACAGCCAAACGCCAAGGCTTCTGAAACAGCGCGCAAAGAGCTGAAAGAAAGCCTGTTGGCAACAGCGCCGCTGTTCGGAGAAATGCCGTTTTTTCTGTCTGAAGAGTTCACCATTGTGGACTGCTGTATCGCCCCTATCCTCTGGCGCCTTCCGTCGCTGGGTATTGAGCTGAACGAAAAGCAGGCCAAACCACTGCAGAAGTATATGGAGAGCATCTTCAGTCGGGAGGGGTTCAAGGCTAGCCTGTCCGATCTGGAAGAAGACATTCGCAGCTGATTTGGTAACGTTCCGCTGGCCGGAGCAGGAGAGTGGCAGTGGCTGAGAGTAAAAACACCATGACGTCCAGCCGCCCGTACCTGGTACGAGCATTCAATGAGTGGATTCTGGACAATGACTGTACCCCCTACATTGTGGTGGATGCAGGCATTCAAGGTGTGCAGGTGCCGACTGAGCATGTCGCGAACGGTCAGATCGTTCTGAATATCAGTCCGGGCGCCGTGCGCGGCCTGGTGATTGGTAACGGCGCATTGGAGTTCAGTGCCCGTTTCGGTGGGGTGCCCATGCAGGTGTTCATTCCGCTGCAGGCGGTTATGGCAATTTATGCTAAGGAAAACGGTGAGGGCATGGTATTCGGCAGCGAGCCCGGTTCCCCGGACCCTGACGGTAGCCCCCGTGAGCGTGAAGGCGAGCAGCCTTCATCCGGGCAGGAGGATCGTCCTTCGGGCAGGCCAACCCTCAAGGTTGTCAAATAAACCTCGCTCCATCGTTTCAAAAAAGCCAGCGTATGCTGGCTTTTTTATCCCCCGAAAATCTTCGCGTCGATCAGCCCACATAAGGCGTTAATGATGAGCAGCAACAGTGGCGTTGCTTCGGTGGAGCTGAGATCGTTTAGTGCAATTTCGTGATCTTCCGGATGCAATAGCGACGTTATGTCCGATTTTTCTCTGGCGCTGAGAACCACAACGCTCATTTCCCGGTCATGAGCGACCTGGATTGCCTGGATTAGGTTGGCCTTGTGGCCATCGTCGACAATCACGAACAGAAGGTCTCCCGGTTTGCCGATTGCCCGGACCTGGCGGGAGAAGGTGTCGTTGAAACGGTTATCCCGGCAGATCGCGGAATAGGTTGTCGCATCTGCGCCGAGATTGATGGCGGGCAGTGCAGGTCTGTCCTGGTCGAACCGGTTCAGAAGGGCGGTGCAGAAGTACTGGGCCAGAATATTGGCATTGCCATTGGCGCAGGTGATGATTTTTCCATCCTGGAGCAGCGTTCCCACGAAGGCATTGGCAACCTCCTCTATATCAGGGCCAACGGTGCTTGCGGCCTGTGCAGTATGCTCCATATGGCTGGCGAACCACTGATTGATCTGGTGTTCGGTGTCGGTCATTTTAGGTATCACTATCCTGCCAGAATTGCGTTCCTGATCCATTGTACCCGGTATCTTTTAACGGTACCCGGTCTGATGGCAACCACATCTATCCGCGAGAGGCTGTTCCAGAGTCCGTGCCTGTGCAGGTAGAACGACACGGCGCGAACAAGGCGTCTCTGTTTTGGGTAATTGATAGAGCTTGCAGGGTCAGCAAGACTGCCTGCCCCGCGATAGCGGACCTCAAAGAACACGAGAGCCTCACCATCTTGGCCGACCAGGTCGATTTCGCCGCCGCGATTGTAAACATTGCGCTCAATTATCCGGACGCCCCGACTGGCAAGGTATCGGGCAGCGACCCCTTCGAAATGATTGCCCAGGGTTTTGGTGCCATCCATGGCTACTGGTTTGCTCCTTTGATGTTATTCGCTGGGGGGTGTGGTTTCCTCTTGGGCGGTTTCTGACTCGCCCTCTTCGGTTACCGGTTCAGGAATGAACTCGGGAACGCCGTTGCGGAACTGGGCCCAGAGCTGTTCCCGATGGATGCTGCCCTGGTGTGTCATGGTCAGTACGCCAGTTTGCCCCGATATCGAGGCGCTTTCGACCTGTTTTAGCAACGGCAGGCGTTTGCTCAGGTGCCACGCATCGGCGCCCATGGCGAACAGGCGACCAGGTTGGCCACGGGTGCCAGACAGGTTTTCCGTGGCCCGGGTGCGCAGTTCGTTGTCGTCGCCCAGAACCCAGGGGATGTCGGTGAAAATAACACCGTTCAGGTCGCGGTCCCGGGACGGTGCGGGGGTCCCTTCATAAACAATGGAAGGCGAGTACACTGGCAGGTCACCGCCGAAATAAAAGGCGAACAGTGGCTTGAACTGCCGCGCAACAGTGGGTTCTGCCACCATCACGATAGCGTCGGCATCCTGCCGGCGCCTCGGCTCAAACTCGACGTTCATACCGATGGTCCGTTCAACCTGAATGGCCCTGTCCCGGGAAACAGTGATGCCCAGTAGGTCGGCCGTTACCGCCCGAAGGTTATCCTCCCGGTAGAAGCGTTCGATATCCAGCGCAACGCCTTCGTGGTAGGCCATGCGTTTCAGCAAAGCAGCCTCGACGCGATCGCCCCATTCGCCGCCCGGGATAAGAACCAGAACCTGACGCAGTTGTTCAGCGGCAAGCCGGTCGGCAATCTGACGCGCCTCGTCTTCAGCGGAAAGCCCGAATTGATAAAGTCCGTCAGCAGGCTTGGTATCGGCCGGCAGGTAATTCAGCCCTAGCGCGGGCACCGGCAGCGTATTCATTGAGCCAAGCCCGGCTAGAGCTTCTTTTTCCAGGGGGCCAACAATCAGGTCGATATCCTGTTCGGACAGCTGTTTGTAAAGATCGCTGAACGATGTGCCCGCCGTGTTGAAGATGCGAATGTCTGTTTTGCTCCGGTCAGCAGAGTCATCGAGGTAGTAGGCTGCCAGAAAGCCGTCGCGGATCGCCTTGCCAGCAGTCGCAAGGGGCCCCTCGAGGGGCAGGGCTAGAGCGATTTTTTCAGGGCGGCTTTCGGCCAGCGTGGCGATCAGTTGAAGCTCCGAGGGCAGTACTTGGGCCGCCGGATGACCGGGCCAGTTGTTCTGCCAGCCACGGATGATTCGGCCCTGCTCGTCAATGCCGGCGTCCGGTGTCCGGACGAGGCTAGCCAGTTCCAGCCATCCCTGGGCTTCGTAGCCGATGGCCTCGGCAGAGGCTGAGCTCAGCTCGCCGTCCGGAACCTGTTCCAGCAGGGACCAGACCCGGTTGTGAATCTGTTGTGCATCCGCGGTGTTGTCCGTCTGTGCCAGCAGAATTAGAGTCATGGCTGCAGGCATGGGCTCACCTGCCAGGTCGAAGGTGTCCGCCTGCAGGTTGGCTGCCCGGGCAATCAGGTCGGCCGGGTAGTCTATAAAGGTCGACGGGGTGAGTTCGCCGGCGATCTCTTTTGCCCAGGATTGATCTTCGAGGGCGGTGGCGCTTGCCATAGTCAGTAGCAGTTTCTGGTTGCCAAGCCCCGGAGCAGGTTGCGCCAGCTGCTGACTTTGAAGTAGCGTTCTGGCCGCCATGTGGTTGCCCTGGTCCTGGAACCTGTTGGCAATCCTAAGCAGGTACGCCTGAGCGGTTTCGATGTTGTCTTCGTTGCTGGCCAGTTCCAGAGCCTGGTCAGCGGTTTGTGCAACATGGGTTTCGAGATTCACGGTGGCGCAACCAGCCGACAATAGGGCGGCAGAAAATACGCTGGCCAGGGCTCGTTGATGAATGCGGATCTTTATCATGGCAGGCTCGACATACTCCGGATGATTGGGCTTGTAGCGCCAGACTAACGGTGGCAAGTTTAACAGCTCCGGGGTTAATTCACATGACGTAACTGTCACGGTTCCGGACTCCCCATCAGAGAGGCAGAAGCTTTGAAAAACGAGGTCAGCGATTTCCCGTCTTCAGATAGCCGGAAGGGAGAATCGAAAGGCACGCTCTATATTGTAGCCACGCCCATCGGCAATCTTGATGATCTGTCTCCACGGGCCACCCGGACGCTGGCCAGTGTGGATGTGGTGGCTGCCGAGGATACGCGCCACAGTGGTCGCCTGTTGAGCCATTTGGGTATACAGAAGCGAATGGTCGCCTTGCATGACCATAATGAAAAGGATCGCGCAGCCGGTATACTGACGGAACTGGAAGCCGGGCGTGATGTGGCTCTGGTCTCCGATGCCGGTACGCCGCTGATTTCGGATCCCGGTTATGTGCTGGTGCGCCAGGCCAGGGCTGCGGGCCATCGTGTCAGCCCGATCCCGGGGCCCTGTGCCCTGGTGGCGGCATTGAGTGCTGCCGGCCTGCCGACGGACCGCTTTCTGTACGTGGGCTTTCTACCGGCCAAACGCTCTGGTCGCAGGGCCAGTCTTGAGGCGTTGAGCACTGAACCGGCCACTCTGGTGTTCTACGAATCGCCCCACAGGATTCTGGAGTCGGTGCGGGACATTGCCGAAGTGCTTGGCGAAGATCGTGAGATGGTTCTGGGGCGGGAAATCACCAAGACCTTCGAAACCTTCTATTCCGGCTCGGTGGCGGAGGTTCTGGCGGAGTTGGAGCAGGACCCCCACGGAACCCGGGGAGAGTTTGTGGTGATGATTCGTGGTGCGATGGCTCAACCCGGTGACGATGACGCGGCGACCATGGATGTGGACCGGGTACTTCGGGTTTTGCTGGCGGAGCTGCCGGTGAAGAAGGTCGCCAAAATGGCCTCGGAGCTGACCGGGCTATCGAAGAATGAGCTTTACCAGCGGGCCCTGGCGCTGAAAGACGGCTGAACACCGTGGCAGTTTCTCTTGCAAGGCTCTGGGTGCAGGAGTATTGTCTCGCCCGAGCTCGCCAGACAGTCGCCGCCGGTTTTCCGGGGGAGGAAAGTCCGGGCTCCATAGGGTAAGGTGCCAGGTAACGCCTGGGCGGCGCGAGCCGACGGAAAGTGCAACAGAGAGTATACCGCCTAAGCGCCTTCGGGCGCCGGTAAGGGTGAAACGGTGCGGTAAGAGCGCACCGCGTGGCTGGCAACAGTCCACGGCGATGGCAAACCCCACCTGGAGCAAGACCAAATAGGAATCCAATGGCGTGGCCCGCGCTGGATTCGGGTAGGTTGCTTGAGGTCTGTGGTGACGCAGACCCTAGATGAATGACTGTCCAAGACAGAACCCGGCTTATCGGCGAGCTCGCTCTTTTTCCTTCCTGTAACGTCTGTCATTCTCAGCAGGCGTTCTTTATAGCTAAAAAATCTTAAACCTCACTTGCAGTCTTCAGACTTTTTTGCAGGTGTTTGATTTTGCTTCTTTTCTTTTCCGTAATCTCACCATTTCATCGAATCCAGCTCTGTAACCTCTTGTCATAAAAGGAAGTTTTCCAAGTGTGGCGCTGTTTGCGGCGCTTGCATTGTGTATTGCGTGTTTCTATAGTGTGCAGAAGTGGGAAAAAGTGGATTCTAGTGGTTTTTTGTGGATATCAGGCACCCAGAGACAGCGTAAATGAGCAATTTTCTCGGCAGTCATGCCATCAATATGGATGCGAAGGGTCGCCTGGCGATCCCCGCCAAGGTGCGCGAAGAGCTCGCGCAGGCCTGTGGTGGGCGCATTGTATTGACGGCGAACGCTGACGAGGAGCGGTGCCTGTTGCTTTATCCCGAGCCTGAATGGGAGGTTTTGCGGCCCAAAATCGAGGCGCTTCCGAACATGAACAAGGCGGCCCGGCGCCTGCAACGGCTGATTCTGGGTAATGCTGCGCCTATGGAGCTGGACTCTGCCGGACGCATCCTCATTCCGCCAACTCTGAGAAGCTATGCCCATCTGGAGAAAAAACTGATGCTGATCGGGCAGGGCAAGAAGCTTGAGCTCTGGAGCGAAGAGCGCTGGTTCGCCTGGCTCGATGAGTCCTCTGATGATGAAGAGATGCCGCCCGAGATGGAGGCGCTGTCCTTATGACCTCCGATCGCAGTCAGGAGGCCGGGGCGTCGTACTCGCATCGCTCGGTGCTCCTGGATTCGGCGGTCGACTATCTGGTCAACGACCCCGATGGCTATTACGTAGATGGCACCTTTGGACGGGGTGGCCACAGTCGCCTGATTCTGGGCCGCCTCGGAGAGTCGGGGCAGCTCCTTGGAATTGACAAGGATCCCGAAGCCATCCGCACAGCGAGAGAGCTGGAAGCTCAGGATAGCCGCTTCCACTGCTTTCATGGCTCTTTTGCGGAGCTTGGCAGCGCGGTAGCCGGTCAGGATTGGCAGACCGTTAACGGCGTTTTGCTGGATCTCGGCGTGTCATCGCCGCAGCTTGATGATGCATCTCGTGGTTTCAGTTTTATGCGCGATGGGCCGCTGGACATGCGCATGAATACCGAGCAATCGCCCAGTGCGGCGGAGTGGCTCGCAACGGCGGAGGAGTCCGATATCGCGAATGTGATCTTCCGCTATGGCGAGGAGAGGTTCTCCCGGCGCATTGCCCGGCTCCTGGTTGAGCGTCGGAAGGAAACGCCCGTCGAGACCACTCGCCAGTTGGCCGAGCTGGTCAGCGAGGCGGTGCCGAAAAAGGAAAAACACAAACATCCGGCCACCCGGACCTTTCAGGCCATCCGGATTTTTATCAACCGGGAGCTGGAGGATCTGGAGGTCGGTCTTCAGTCTGCCGTTGACCATCTGGCACCCGGCGGACGTCTGGTAGTCATCAGTTTTCATTCGCTGGAAGACCGACTGGTCAAGCGGTTTATGAGAGATCTGGCTCGCGGGCCACAACTGCCTAAAGGCGTTCCTGTAACCGCGGAACAGGAAGCCTCGGACTTCCGGCTCGTTGGTAAGGCCAGCAAGGCCGGCGCTGATGAAGTAAATGACAACGTACGTGCCCGCAGCGCAGTCATGCGGGTGCTGGAACGCACCGACATCAGGAAAAACTCGCAGGGGAGCGCGTAACCATGGGCGCGGTAGCCATTGAAGAGCCGGTAAAAACGGCGAAGCTCAACAAGCAGAAGGTCCGGGAGGGCGTTGCAACCGCGGTCCGGATTTCAAGGCAGGTTTTCGCTGCCACCAAGCAGGGCAAGGTGCTTGTCTCGCTTGGGCTGGTTGCCGTATTGCTGGCTTCCTCCATTGGTGTGGTGGTAAGTGCCCATGAGAACCGGGAGCTTTTTAATACCCTGTCGCAGCTTCAGTCCGAGCGCGACCGTTATCAGAGCGAATGGAGCCAGCTTCTGCTCGAGCAGAGCGCGTTGAGCGCCCATGGCCGGGTGGAAAAGCTGGCAGCTGAACGTTTCAGCATGGTGGTGCCGGGGCGTCAGGATATTGTGCTGGTGCCACTGATGTCGCCGGTTGTCAGCCGGTAATTAACGAGAACAACAACGATTCAGGGTGATCGACGTGTCCGATCAGGGAAAGACGACAACATGGGGGCAGCGTTTGGCGTCCGGGCTGGCAGCCTGGCGCTTTGGCTCCGTCGTGGGCGTCTTTCTCCTGGTGGTGGGTGTGCTTGGCTGGCGCCTGGTCGACCTCCATGTCGTTGATAACGATTTTCTCCGCAAGCAGGGCGATGTCCGAACCATCCGGGTTGAAAGTATTGATGCCCATCGTGGCGTAGTCACCGATCGCTACGACGAGCCGCTGGCGGTCAGTACTCCGGTGCAGACCATCTGGGCGAATCCTTCTGAAGCCGATCCTTCCGAGGCAAGACTTGCCAACCTCGCGCGGCTTCTTCGCATCAACGAAGCCTCACTCCGGCAACGTCTCGAAGAATACTCCGGACGGGAATTCATCTATCTGCGCCGCAAGGTTCAGCCGGATCTGGCCGGAAAGGTCCTCGGGTTGGAGATTGACGGGATATACGCCCGTCAGGAGTACCGTCGTTATTACCCCGCGGGCGAAGTGACCGCTCACGTTGTGGGTTTTACGGATATTGACGAGCGCGGGCAGGAAGGGATCGAGCTCGCCTACAACCAGTGGCTATCCGGTGAAACCGGCCGAAAGCGGGTCCTGAAAGACAACCGGGGCCGTGTCATTAAGGATCTGACCCTGATTCGCGACGCCACCCCCGGTCAGAATCTCGCGCTCAGCATTGATTTGCGCCTTCAGTACCTGGCTTATCGGGAGCTCAAGGCGGTTGTGGCGGCTCACAATGCCAGAGGCGGTACACTGGTCATGCTCGACGTGGATACCGGTGAAGTCTTGGCGATGGTCAACCAGGGGTCCTACAACCCCAATGACCGCAGTCAGCTCGCAGCAGAAAATCTCCGGAACAAGGCCATCACCGACCTTTTCGAGCCCGGCTCAACCATGAAGCCGATTACCATGGCGGCTGCTCTGGAGTCTGGCAACTACTCGGTTAATAGCACTATTGATACCAATCCAGGTTTCCGCCGTTTTGGTCGTTTCACTATCCGGGACCATCGCAACTATGGCGTCATGGATATGTCCGAGATTATTGTCAAATCCAGCAACGTCGGAATCAGCCGGATTGCCACCGACCTCGGCGGCGATGTGATCCGCAATCTCTACGCCCGCCTGGGCCTTGGGCAGCCGACCGGTATCGGTTTTCCCGGCGAAGCGGTGGGCGTACTGCCATCGCCACCCAAGTGGCGACCGGTGGAAGAGGCAACGCTGTCTTACGGTTACGGGATGAGTGTGAACGCCCTTCAACTGGCCCAGGCCTATATGGTGATCGCCAATGGTGGTGTGCGCTACCCCCTGAGTCTGGTTCGACAGGATCAGAAACCAGAGGGGCAGCGAGTGCTTTCGGAGCAGGTCACCCTTCAGGTTCGCACTATGCTGCGCGAGGCTGTTTCAAGGGGTACTGGCAAACGTGCCCAGCCGGGATTCTACTCGGCCGGCGGCAAGACCGGGACGGTTCACCTTGTTGGGGCCCAGGGTTACGAGGATAGCCAGTACAAGGCGATTTTTGCCGGTATGGCGCCTATTGATAACCCCAGGCTGGTTACGGTTGTGGCCGTTGATGCGCCGCAGTCCGGAGAATACTACGGTGGTGAAGTAGCCGCGCCAGTATTCTCACGGGTAATGAGTGACGCACTGCGACTGTTGAATGTGAAGCCTGAACTGGAAGTGGGAGGGGCCAAAGGGGCTTCTTCTGTATCCGGAGAGCGAGGGTAGGCCTATGTGCATCACATCTCTTAGCACATTATTACAGGGTATCGTGGCGGTTCCGTCGGTGTTTGACGTGACCATTCACGGGCTGAAAACCGACAGCCGGGAGGTGGCCTCCGGCGACGCCTTTATCGCCCTCGCGGGTACCCGAACGCCGGCTGATTTTTATGTCGACAAGGCCATTGAGGCGGGTGCGACCGTTATTCTGCTGGAAGCCGAACAGGCCGGTGAGTGCACAGAGCGACACGGCGCCCTGATTGTGCCTGTTGCCGACCTGCGCAGTCTGGTGGGCCGGATCGCCGACCGCTTCTTCGAGCATCCGTCGCAACGGCTTCGCCTGATCGGTGTGACCGGGACCAATGGCAAAACGTCGGTCTGCCAGTACGTCGCCCAGCTACTCAAGGAAACGGGGACCCCCTGTGGCATCCTTGGGACCCTGGGTTACGGCATGCTCGGTGCCCTTCAGCCGGCGACCCACACAACGCCGGATGCAGTGCAGGTAAATCGGGTTCTGTCCCGGATCGTGAAACAGGAAGGTCGCGCTGCGGTAATGGAGGTGTCTTCCCACGCCCTCGATCAGGGGCGCGTGGATAACCTCTCCATGACCGGGGCCGTGTTTACCAATCTGACCCGTGACCATCTGGACTATCACGGCTCCATGGAAGCCTATGGCGCCGCGAAGGCCCGGCTGTTCCAGCGCGAAGAGCTGCACTTTTCGGTTATCAACTTTGACGATCCTTTCGGTCGACAGTTGTTCGAGCAGCTGGAGGGCAAATGTGATCGCGTGCGCTACAGCCTCCACGAAGCCCAGACCGAGCTCTGGTTGCGGGAGTTCCGCCCAACCGACGAGGGCTTTGAGGCTGAAGTGGATGGCGAATGGGGCCGGTTCGTCGTCACGGTTCCCTTGATGGGCAGTTTCAACGCGAGCAATGTGTTGGCCGCGATGGCAACGGTCCTCACACTCGGTGTTCCGGTCGAGCGTGCACAGCGGGCCGCCGGCCGACTCACGCCGCCCCCTGGCAGGCTCGAAAGATTCGGTGGTGCCAATGGTGTCAGAGTGGTGGTCGATTACGCCCATACCCCGGATGCCCTGGCAAATGCGCTGGCAGCTCTGCGCCCGCATGTGGCCGGTGAACTGATTTGTGTATTTGGCTGCGGCGGTGACCGCGATGCCGGTAAACGTCCGGAAATGGCCCGGGAAGCCGAGAAGCTTGCAGACCGTGTGGTGGTTACCGATGACAACCCTCGTGGTGAGGATCCCCGGGCCATTGCGCAGGATATTCTTGCCGGATTTTCGGATACGGCGCAGGTGTCTGTTATCCACGACCGGGCTGAAGCCATCCGGTCGGCGATCCGTTCGGCCACTCCGAACGACCTCGTTCTGATCGCAGGAAAAGGGCACGAGGCTTACCAGGAAATCGCCGGCCAGAAATACCCGTTCAGCGATGCAGAGCAGGTTCGCCACATCTTGAAACTCAATGGGGGTGTGGCATGATGCGCGCCTTTTCGTTGGCGGAAGCCAAGAGTTGGCTGGGTGCCGAGTGCACTTCGGGCGATCTTGCGTCAGTGAGCTTCAGCGGGGTATCCACCGATACCCGTACCCTGGAGCAGGGGCAGCTGTTCCTGGCGCTGCGAGGCGAAAATTTTGATGGCCACCGTTTCCTGCAACAGGCGCTGGATAAGGGCGCAGTTGGCCTGGTGGTCGATGCGCCTGACAGCAGTGTTGACCTGCCCCAACTGGTGGTAGGCGACACTCTGGAGGCTCTGGCCCGGCTCGCGTCGGCCAACCGTGAAGAAAGCAAAGCCGGCATTCTTGCGATCACTGGTAGCAGCGGCAAGACCACGGTCAAGGAGATGTGCGCTGCCATTCTCTCGCAGATGGGCGCGACGCTTTCGACAAAAGGCAACCTGAACAATCACATCGGAGTTCCGCTTACGCTGTTTGGGCTTTCGCCGGAACACCAGTATGGCGTGATCGAACTGGGTGCCAGCGGGCTGGGAGAGATTGCCCATACCGTTGCCCTGGCGAAGCCCTGCGTCGCCATCCTCACCAATGCGGGGGAGGCTCATCTGGAAGGATTTGGCAGCTACGAGAATATTGTCCTTGCCAAAGGCGAAATCATTGATGGCGTGGCGGCAGACGGGCTGATGGTGCTCAACCGTGACGACCCGGCTTTCGGGCAGTGGCAAAAGCGTGCCGGAGCGCGCCGCGTCGCCGGGGTCAGCCGTCTCGGTGCCGAGGCGGATTATCACGCGGTCATCGAGAGTCAGGACGGCGGAAGCCGAACCATTCAGGTGAGCGGCCCGGACGGCTGGCAGTGCCGGGTCAACCTGGGACTGGAGGGCGATCACAACATCACCAACATGCTGCTTGCCATTGCTGCTACCCGCGAGCTGGGTGCCAGTGATCAGGCGATTGTTGACGGGCTGGCCAGTGTTGCACCGGTGAAAGGGCGGCTTCAGGTCCTGAAGCTTTCGCCGGAACTGACATTGATTGACGACAGTTACAACGCTAACCCTTCGTCCATGAAAGCTGCGCTTGGAGTTCTGGCAGGGCGCGATGGTCAGAAGGTTGCGGTACTCGGTGCCATGGCAGAGCTTGGCACAGAAGCCAGTTCGTTGCACCACGAAGTTGGAGCGTGCGCCCGGGAGCTCGGTATCGATCGACTGATCACCGTGGGGCCGGGCTGTGAAGGTTATGCCGACGGGTTTGGAGAGTCCACGGAACTTGGGCTGAGCCATGAGCAGGCCGTTGAATCGGCTGTTGGAGATAAAAACACACCGTTGACAGTGTTGGTCAAGGGTTCTCGCAGTTCCGCCATGGAGCGTGTGGTGGAGGGAATTAAAGAAAAGGTGAATAACTCATGCTGCTCTGGCTGACAGAGGTCTTATCACAGTATTTCTCTGCACTGACGGTGTTTCAGTACCTGACCCTGCGTGGAATCCTGGGCACACTCACCGCGCTGCTGATTTCGCTGATCATTGGCCCGGTGATGATCCGCAAGCTCAGCCAGTACCAGATTGGCCAGGCGGTAAGGGATGACGGTCCCCAGACCCATCTCAGCAAGGCCGGCACGCCGACCATGGGTGGTGCACTGATCCTGGTGGCCATCGGCATCAGTACGCTGCTCTGGGCGGATCTTGGCAACCGCTACGTCTGGGTTACCCTTCTGGTGACGCTGCTTTTCGGCGCGATCGGCTGGGTTGATGACTATCGAAAAGTGGTGGAGCGCAACCCAAGAGGTCTGCCAGGCCGCTGGAAATACTTCTGGCAGTCGGTCATTGGTGCCACGGCGGCGGTGGTGCTGTTCTTCAGCTCGACGTTGCCGCAGGAGACCTCTCTGTATGTGCCGTTCGTAAAGCAGGTGTCCCTCACGCTTGGCCCGGTATTGTTCATTCTGCTCAGCTATTTCGTCATTGTCGGTAGCAGCAACGCGGTCAACCTTACTGACGGTCTGGATGGACTCGCCATCATGCCGACGGTGATGGTAGCCGGCGCACTCGGCATCTTCGCTTACCTGTCCGGGCACGCCCAGTTCGCAAACTACCTGCTGATCCCGCACCTTCCGGGCACCGGGGAGCTTATCGTTTTCTGCGGCGCCCTTGTCGGGGCCGGGCTTGGTTTCCTCTGGTTCAACACCTACCCGGCCCAGGTATTCATGGGGGATGTGGGCGCTCTGGCCCTCGGGGCCGCCCTGGGTGTAGTTGCGGTTATTGTTCGCCAGGAAATTGTCCTGTTCATCATGGGCGGGGTGTTCGTGATGGAGACCATATCGGTGATCCTGCAGGTTGCGTCGTTCCGTCTGACCGGGCGGCGGATCTTTCGCATGGCGCCGCTGCACCACCACTTTGAGTTGAAAGGCTGGCCGGAGCCGAGAGTGATCGTCCGGTTCTGGGTTATCACCGTCGTTCTGGTCCTGATTGGCATCGCCAGTCTGAAACTGAGATAGGAAAATGCTGCAACTATGAGTGTCATTGTTTCGGATCGTCGCACACTGGTCGTAGGGCTCGGTAAAACCGGGCTTTCCTGCGTGCGCTATCTGTCCGAGCAGGGGCGGGACGTAGCTGTGGCCGATAGCCGCCAGGCTCCTCCAGGCCTTGATCAATTGAAGGCTGAGTGGCCGGATATTCCGTTGCACCTGGGCGCTTTCGACACAGAACTGTTTGCCGGTTTCAACGAGCTGGTGGTCAGTCCGGGAATCAGCGTTGCGGAGCCTGCCATTGCCGCAGCCGCGCGCCAGGGAGTAAGAATCCGCGGCGATATTGATCTGTTCGCCGAGGCTGCCGATGCGCCCATCGTTGCGATCACCGGCTCCAATGGAAAAACCACCGTCACCACCCTGGTGGGTGAGATGGCAAAAGCGGCCGGCCGGAAAGTTGCTATCGGCGGCAACATCGGCACCCCGGCCCTGGATCTTCTGGGCCAGGGTGCAGACCTGTATGTGCTCGAGCTGTCCAGTTTCCAGCTTGAGACCACGGACGAACTGAACGCCCTGGCTGCGACTGTACTGAACGTCAGCGACGATCACATGGATCGTTACCCGGATAAAATGGCCTACTTTCAGGCCAAGCAGCGGATCTTCCGGGGCTGCAAGAACGCCATTGTCAATCTGGACGATCCCCTGAGCACCCCCATGGCAAGGGACAACCTTAGGTTCCTGTGTTTCGGTTTTCACCGGGTGAATCCAGAAACGTTCAGTACCCGGGACGATGATCAGGGCACCTGGATTACCTTCGGGTTCGATAACCTCCTGCTCGCCAGTGAACTGAAGCTGATGGGGCATCATAATATCAGCAACGTGATGGCCGCTCTGGCACTGGGCCATGCCGCCGGCCTGCCCATGGACGTGATGCTGACGGTCGCCCGGGAATTTCCGGGGCTGCCGCATCGCTGCGAGTTTGTGCGCCGGCTGAACGATGTAGATTTCATCAATGATTCCAAGGGTACCAATGTCGGAGCCACAGTGGCCGCCATTGAAAGCCTTGCACCGGACAATGGCAAAGTTGTGCTGATCGCCGGGGGTGACGGCAAAGGTGCTGATTTTACCGCCCTGGAAGCGCCCATTGCCCTGCATTGCCGGGCTGTGCTGTTGATCGGTCGCGCTGCGCCGGCCATCGCCGATGTGCTGGGCAGCGGTATTCCGGTTCACCGGATGGACAGCCTCGCCGAGGCGGTCGTCCGGTCCGCAGATCTGGCGGTGCCCGGGGATCGTGTATTGCTTTCGCCGGCTTGCGCGAGCTTTGACATGTTCCGTGATTATCTCGATCGCGGTGACCAGTTCCGTTCTCTGGTGGAGGCCCTGTGATGCACGCAGATCTTTCCCTGCAGAACCGGAACCAATGGCTTGGCGAGGTTCAGCCTCTGCCCATACTGGTGATCAGTTCGGTTGCCTTGCTGGTGATGGGCGTTGTCATGATTTCCTCGGCATCCATGGATATGGCCGCTGAAACCATGGGTAACAGCTACCACTATGTGATTCGCCAGTTGATGTTTGCCGGTCTTGGTTGCCTGCTGGCGCTGGTCGCCGTCAACGTTCCGGTGGCCTGGTGGGAGCGCAGCGGATGGTTGCTTCTGGGTATTGGCCTGGTGTCGCTGGTTCTGGTTCTTACGCCTCTGGGACGGACCGTAAACGGCTCCACCCGCTGGATTCCGTTTGGCCTGTTTAACGTCCAGGTTTCGGAAGTGGCGAAGCTCTGTCTGATTGCCTACCTGGCAGGTTACGTGGTCCGTCGCCGTGATGAACTGCTCAATACCTGGCCCGGCTTCCTCAAGCCGCTGGTTGTTCTTGGTCTGGCCTCGGTTCTACTGGTCATTCAGCCGGACTTTGGTGCCACGGTGGTGCTGGTGACGGCAGCGGCGGGGATGATCTTCCTTAGCGGCGTTCGGCTTAGCCGGTTCGTGCCGCTAATCGGCACGCTGGTGGTTCTCGGCGCCATTCTCATCGTTACCCAGCCCTACCGTCTGAAACGGGTTGTCAGCTACCTGGACCCCTGGAAAGACCAGTTCGACAGCGGTTACCAGTTGACTCAATCGCTGATCGCCTTTGGCCGCGGAGACTGGGGCGGGGTAGGCCTGGGTAACTCTATCCAGAAGTTGTTCTATCTGCCCGAGGCGCACACCGACTTCATCTTCGCCATTATCGCGGAAGAGTTCGGTCTGCTGGGATCCCTGCTGGTGCTCAGCCTGTTCACTCTGCTGGTGGTGACCGGGTTTGTCATTGCTCGTCGGGCAGAGAAAGCGGACATGCCGTTCGGCGCCTGTTTCGCCTATGGGCTGACCCTGCTGATCGGCCTGCAGGCAGGGATCAACATGGCGGTCAGTACCGGCCTTCTGCCAACCAAGGGTCTGACCCTGCCACTGGTAAGCTACGGCGGATCCAGCCTGATGATTAACTGTATCTGCATTGGCATTCTGGCCCGCGTGGAAATGGAACGCCTTGATCAGGAAAAACTGGCCCGTGAAAAGGCCGGTCCAAAGACGCGGGGAGGAGCAGTGTATGACTGAACAGCGCCGCTTCCTGCTGATGGCCGGTGGTACCGGAGGCCATGTTTTCCCGGCCCTGGCGACGGCACGGGCACTTGAAGCTCGTGGTCACCAGGTCTACTGGCTTGGTGCAAGTGGAGGCATGGAGCAGAGACTCATCGGGGAAACCGACATTCCTCTGTCACTGATTCATATTTCCGGTTTGCGGGGCAAGGGCAAGCTTGCTCTGGTGCTGGCGCCGTTCCGTCTGATGCGGGCGTTGGGGGAGGCGTTCACCATCCTGCGCCGGATCCGCCCGGATTGCGTCGTGGGTATGGGTGGGTTCGTCACCGGGCCCGGTGGTGTGGCTGCGTGGTTGAGCCGCACACCGCTGGTGATTCATGAACAGAACGCCATAGCCGGTATGACCAACCGGATTCTGGTGAGATTTGCTGAAACCGTGCTGGAAGCGTTCCCTGGAAGTTTTGGGCCAAAAGTGGTCACCCGCTGCACCGGTAATCCGGTTCGGGAGGATCTCGCGGCCCTGCCGGTGCCCGAGCAGAGGCTGGCCGGGCGCGAAGGTGCCCTCAGGTTGCTGGTGATTGGCGGCAGTCTTGGGGCCCAGGTTTTCAACGAGCAACTGCCCGAAGCCCTGGCCATGTTGCCGGAAGCTGATCGCCCGGTGGTTCGTCACCAATGTGGTGAGCGTCATGCAGATGCGGCCCGGCAGGCTTATGGGCAACACGGGGTTGAGGCGAGCGTGGAGCCGTTTATCAAGGATATGGCCGAAGCCTACCAATGGGCCGATATGGTGCTATGCCGGGCTGGCGCGCTGACGGTTTCCGAGTTGTGTGCAGCAGGCATCGGTGCAGTACTGGTGCCATTTCCACACGCCGTGGATGACCATCAGACGAAGAATGGGCAACAGATGGTGGCGGCCAAGGCGGCCATCCTGATTCCCCAGGCAAAAATGACCCCGGTGGTGCTGGCGGAAACCCTGGGCGATCTGGCCCGGGATCGCAGCCGGGTAACTGATATGGCGAAAGCCGCGCGAACGCTGGCCCGCCCCGATGCAACGGAGAGAGTCGTGAATTACTGTCTGGAGGCCGCCAATGGCTGATGCAACCAATCCGCCCCTGGTCTATCAGGTGCCTGAAATGCGCCGGATCCGTCACATCCACTTTGTGGGGATTGGTGGTGCAGGGATGAGCGGCATCGCCGAGGTTCTCAAGAATCAGGGCTACGACGTTTCCGGATCGGATCTGAAAGAGGGAACTGTGACCGATCGCCTCAAAGCCATGGGCGTTGAAGTTCAGATCGGCCATCGGGAAGAGAACAGCGCGAGTGCTGATGTTGTCGTGGTGTCTTCGGCGGTGTCGGCGGAAAACCCCGAAGTTTTGGCTGCCCGTAGTCGGCGGGTGCCGATTGTACCCAGGGCAGAAATGCTGGCGGAAATCATGCGCTACCGTCACGGGATTGCCGTGGCCGGAACCCATGGCAAGACCACGACCACCAGCCTGATCGCATCCATTCTCGGTGAGGCAGGCCTGGATCCGACTTTTGTGATTGGCGGCAAGCTGAACAGCGCCGGCACCAACGCTCAGTTGGGCGGTTCCCGCTACCTGGTGGCAGAGGCCGATGAGAGCGATGCCTCCTTCCTGCACCTGACACCGGTGATCTCGGTGGTGACCAACATCGAAGCAGACCATATGGATACCTATGGCGGCGATGTCGAGAAACTGAAGCAGACCTTCGTAGACTTTTTGCACAACCTCCCGTTCTATGGCATCGCCGTGATGTGTGTGGATGATGGTTACGTTAAGGAGATCATTCCCCGGATTTCCCGGGCGATCATTACCTACGGGATTGACAACCCGGACGCGGATTACCGTGCCGAAAGCATCAACTCCGATGGCCTGCGCACCCACTTTGTGGTGAAGCGACCGGCCGGGCGGAGTGACCTGACAGTCGAGCTGAAAATGCCGGGCCGACACAACGTGCTGAACGCCCTGGCGGCCATTGCCGTGGCCACTGATGAAGGCGTTGACGATGACGCGATCTGCCGCGGTCTGGCTGGGTTTGCTGGTGTCGGTCGTCGGTTTCAGGTCTACGGCGATTACCAGACGCCCAAGGGCACGGTCACACTGGTGGACGATTACGGACATCACCCCACGGAAGTGGAGGCGGTCATCCGCGCGGCACACGATGCCTGGCCGGATCGTCGTCTGGTCATGCTGTACCAACCACATCGCTTTACCCGGACCCGTGATCTCTATGAAGACTTTGTTCGGGTGCTGTCGGAAGTGGACGGCTTGCTGCTGATGGACGTCTACTCCGCCGGCGAACCGGCGATTCCAGGTGCCGACGGCAGGGCTCTGTGTCGCAGCATTCGGCAGCGTGGACGGGTGGAACCGGTCTTCGTCGAGGATAACCGGGAAATTGAAGCCCTGTTGGCCAATGTCCTGCAGGATGGCGACCTGCTGATAACGCAGGGGGCAGGCGATATCGGTGGTGTGGCTTCGCGGCTGGCGGCCGCAGGAGTGGTTGCAGGTGAGTGATATGCATCATAACGAAGCGCAGGCCTATCAGGCGGATCCCGAGCTTGTGAGGGCGCTCGGGCGGGTTGCGGTCTTTATGGGCGGCGATTCTGCCGAGCGGGAAGTCTCCCTGAAGAGTGGCAAGGCAGTGCTGGCGGCGCTGGTATCGGCCGGCGTGGATGCCTATGCCGAGGACGTTAAAGGCTGCCTGCTGAGAACGGTCGATAACCCGCAATTCGATCGTGTCTTTATTGCCTTGCACGGCAGGGGCGGCGAGGACGGTACGTTGCAGGCCATCCTGTCGCAGGCCGGGATTCCGTATACCGGTAGCGAAATGCTGGCCTCCGCACTGGCCATGGACAAGCTCAGAACGAAGTACGTATTCGAAGGTTGCGGCTTGCCAACGCCGAAGTTCCGGACCATGTCCGTTGCAGAGCAGGCGGACCAGATTGTTGACGAGTTACGGGCGCCCCTGAGCGTGAAGCCTTCCCGTGAAGGCTCCAGTATTGGCATCCGCAAAGTGTACACGGCGGCTGAATTGGCTGAAGCGTACGAAGCCGCAGCGGCGCTGGATAGCCTGGTTCTGGTGGAGGAGTGGATCGAGGGGCCGGAGTTTACCGTCAGTCTGTTGCAGGATCGGGCCCTTCCGGCCATTGGTCTGAGCGCAAGCACCGAGCACGTTTTTTACGATTACGACGCCAAGTACCTGGCGGACGACACCCGTTATCAAATTCCCTGTGGCCTGGCACCCGAGGACGAAGTTCGCCTCCAGCACCTGGCACTGGATGCATTCCGGGTTGTTGGCTGCCGGACCTGGGGCCGGGTCGACATTATGCAGGACAGCGAAGGCCAGTTCTGGCTGCTGGAAGTCAATACCGTGCCCGGGATGACCGACCACAGCCTCGTGCCCATGGCGGCGAAGGCGGCAGGCATCAGTTTCGAGGAACTGGTGGTCCGGATATTGAAGGACACCCTGGAGGGCGCCGATGCTTGAAACGCTGCTGATCCGGAGCCGGGCGACACCGTCCGAGCCCCCGCGACGCCGAGGGGCAACGTCCCTCGGTCCTGAGCGGGACCGGTTTGGCGTGTTGAAGGGTGTGCTGGCGGCTGTGCCGTGGCTTCAGGTGGGCATGGGCGCTGTGATTGTGCTGTTGGCCGCACTGGTGCCCTGGGGCACTGGCAAGGTGCTGGGTGCCATGGATCAGCAGATCCTGGCGGTGGATGTGAAAGGAGAATTTATGGGCGACAGCCGGGTCGCCATTGAGCGCGCCGCTGGCGACTGGATCGGCAAGAGCTATTTCGCCACGGATCTTTCGGAAATCAAGGCCAGCCTGGAGCGTCGGCCCTGGGTTGAGTCCGCCGCGGTGCGTCGGGTGTGGCCGGACCGGCTGGTGATCGATATCCGGGAGAAGAAGCCCCTGGCTTACTGGACCGACGGGCGCCTGGTCAGTCGGACCGGCGAACTGTTCGCGCCGTCCAATCCGGAAGTCGCGGGTCGGTTGCCCAGGTTGGCCGGTCCCGATGAGAGGGTACGGGATGTGATCAACATGGCGCGGACCATGAGCGACAGGCTGGTCGCCCGCGACCTGGGATTTTCCGGCCTGGCTCTCGAACACCGGGGCGCCTGGACCCTGCAGCTGGCCAATGGCATCGAAGTGGTGCTTGGCCGGGATCAGGTGGAACAACGGTTCGAGCGGTTTATCACGGTTTATGAAAACCGGCTGGCAGCACGGTCGGATGAAGTCAGTCGGGTGGATGCCCGGTACACCAATGGTGTGGCGGTCAAGTGGAAAGCTGTCGAGACAGCCTCCAGCCCGAAATCATAGCAACAGTTAATTCAGACCTACGGTTTGGTGGAACACATGTCATCGGTTGAAACGGAAAACATGATTGTCGGCCTTGATATCGGAACCTCGAAGGTGGTTGCGATTGTCGGCAAGCGCAAGATGGACGGCACCATCGAAGTGGTGGGCATTGGTTCCCATCCTTCCCGGGGCCTCAAGCGTGGAGTGGTGGTTAACATTGAAACCACGGTCCAGGCAATTCAGCGCGCGGTGGAAGAGGCGGAGTTGATGGCTGGATGCCGCATTCACTCAGTATATGCGGGTATTGCTGGCAGCCACATCAAGAGCCTGAACTCCCACGGGATCGTTGCCATCCGTGACCGTGAAGTCACCCAGGCCGACATTGACCGGGTGATCGATGCCGCTCAGGCGGTCGCGATTCCTGCAGACCAGAAGATTCTTCACATTCTGCCCCAGGAATTCGTGATCGACAGCCAGGAAGGCATCAAGGAGCCAATGGGTATGTCGGGTGTGCGCCTGGAAGCAAAGGTGCATCTGGTGACCTGCGCGGTAAATGCCGCCCAGAACATCGAGAAATGCGTGAAGCGCTGCGGCCTTGAGGTGGATGACATCATCCTGGAGCAGCTGGCATCCAGTCACGCCATCCTCACCGAAGACGAAAAGGAACTTGGGGTCTGCGTGGTGGATATCGGTGGTGGCACAACTGACATTGCCGTGTTTACTGGCGGCGCTATTCGACACACGGCGGTGATTCCGATCGCCGGCGACCAGGTGACCAACGACATCGCGATGGCGCTGCGCACGCCGACCCAAAACGCGGAAGAAATCAAGATCAAGTATGCCTGCGCACTGACCCAGCTGGCCGGTGCGGATGAAACCATCAAGGTGCCCAGCGTTGGCGATCGCGCCCCTCGGGATCTTTCACGGCAGGCCCTGGCCGAGGTGGTCGAGCCGCGCTACGAGGAGCTGTTCACCCTGGTTCAGTCAGAGTTGCGCCGGTCCGGATTCGAGGACCTCATTCCCGCAGGCATCGTGATAACCGGCGGTTCCTCCACCATGGAAGGCGTGGTGGAGCTGGCCGAAGAGATCTTCCACATGCCAGTAAGGCTGGCCTGTCCGCAGGCGGTTTCCGGCATGACGGAGGTGGTCAACAATCCCATCTACGCCACTGGCGTTGGGTTGTTGATTCATGGTTTCCGCCAGATGGATCTCGGGCGGGCACCGGTGCTCAAGGGTGAAGATGCACCCTCGCTGTTTGAGCGCATGAAAGCCTGGTTTACCGGTCATTTCTGACGGAACCGGGTGGTAGTACACGAAGGTATCTCGAAAACACAATCTCGAACAAACAGCCCGGAACAAGGGCTGAAAACAGCACGAAGGAGTAGGGGAAATGTTTGAACTCGTCGATAATGTCCAGCAAAACGCTGTCATTAAAGTCGTCGGTGTAGGCGGTGGTGGCGGTAACGCCGTTCGCCATATGCTTAACAGCGACATCGAAGGTGTGGAATTCATCTGCGCCAACACAGATGCCCAGGCGCTGACCGATATGGATGCGCGCCAGATCATTCAGCTCGGTGGCAATATCACCAAGGGGTTGGGTGCCGGCGCCAATCCGGAAGTCGGTCGTCAGTCCGCCCTGGAAGACCGCGATCGCATCGCCGAAGCCATCAAGGGTGCTGATATGGTCTTCATCACTGCCGGCATGGGCGGTGGCACTGGTACCGGTGCTGCGCCAATCGTGGCGGAAGTGGCCCGTGAACTGGGTATTCTGACCGTTGCCGTGGTCACCAAGCCTTTCATGTTCGAGGGCGGCAAGCGCATGAGCGTTGCCGAATCCGGGCTGAAAGAGTTGGAGGAGAGCGTCGACTCCCTGATCACCATCCCCAACGAAAAGCTGCTGGCGGTTATGGGCAAGAAAACCAGCCTGCTGGACGCATTTGCCGCAGCCAACGATGTGCTTCTGGGCGCAGTGCAAGGTATCGCCGACCTGATTACCCGTAACGGTATGATCAACGTCGACTTTGCCGACGTGAAGACCGTCATGTCCGAAATGGGTATGGCCATGATGGGAACCGCCCGCGCTACCGGCGAAAACCGTGCATGCGAAGCGGCCGAAGCCGCGATCCGCAGCCCGCTGCTGGAAGATATCAACCTGCAGGGTGCCAAAGGCATTCTGGTCAACATCACCGCTGGTATGGACCTCAACCTGGGCGAATTCTCTGAAGTTGGCGACATTGTGCGCGAGTTTGCTTCTGATTCTGCCACGGTTGTTGTCGGTACCGTCATTGATCCGGAGATGACCGACGAACTGAAAGTGACGGTTGTTGCGACCGGCCTTGGCGGTGATCGTGAGAAACCGACCAAGGTGGTGGACAATACCCGCACCCTGGATGGAACAACCGATTACAACCAGCTGGACCGTCCCGCCGTTCTGCGTCGCCGGGCCGTTTCCCATGGAAACGTGGCTATCGACCAGAGCAAGGATAGTGAGGAACAGGGTGTCGACTATCTCGATATTCCCGCATTCCTCCGTCGGCAGGCTGACTGATAATCTGGTGCAATTATGATCCGGTTCCGGTTCGTCAGCGAAAGATGAAGCCCAAAACTGGTGAATACGTGCACTGATTGCCATGGGTTGCGTGCTGTATGAACATTCAGCAACAACGGATTGGTTAAATGGTATTCAGTCTTATTTTCTGATATTCTCCGGGCAGATTTTTGCCTAGAATATCGCCTTTTTGTGACGGAATTATGTACCGATGATCAGACAACGGACACTTAAAAACACCATCCGGGCCACCGGTGTGGGCTTGCACTCTGGTGAGAAGGTTTACCTGACCCTTAAGCCTGCCCCGGTGGACTCCGGTATCATCTTCCGCCGTACCGATCTTGAACCAATGGTTGAGATTCGTGCCTGTGCGGAAAATGTAGGTGAGACCATGCTGTCCACGACGCTGGTAAAAGACGGTGTCCGTGTGGCGACCGTAGAGCATCTGCTCTCGGCCATGGCTGGTCTCGGAATTGACAACTGTTTCGTCGAGCTTAGCGCCGCGGAAGTGCCCATCATGGACGGCTCTGCCGGTCCATTTGTGTTTCTTCTGCAGTCTGCCGGAATTGCCGAGCAGGATGCGGCCAAGCGTTTCATCCGAATCAAGCGTGAGGTAACGGTCGAGGAAGGCGACAAGAAAGCGACCCTGCTGCCTTTTGAAGGCTTCAAGGTCAGCTTCGGTATCGACTTTGATCACCCGGTGTTCAAAGGCCGCGCCCAGACAGCAACCGTCGATTTTTCCAGCACCTCCTTTGTCAAGGAAGTGAGCCGCGCGCGGACCTTTGGTTTCATGCGTGACATCGAAAAATTGCGTGCCATGAACCTCGCCCTTGGTGGTAGTGTGGATAACGCCATCGTCGTTGATGATTACAAAATCCTCAACGAAGACGGACTGCGCTATGACGACGAATTCGTGAAGCACAAGTTGCTTGATGCCATCGGCGATCTCTATCAGTTAGGCAATAGCCTGATTGGCGAGTTCCGAGGCATCAAATCCGGCCACGATCTGAATAACAAGTTGTTGCGCAAGCTCAGGGCAGAAGAGGATGCCTGGGAAGTGGTGACCTTTGATGACGAGGCCACTGCCCCGATTTCCTACATGAAGCCTGTGCTGGCGGCGGGTTAAAGCCGGACGCTTTAATCCCGGACGTGGCTAGCGAGTTTTTCGAGAACCTCGCGTAATGCTTTATCCTTCGTGTGCCCGGCTTCCTCTTTGAGGAGCCGGGCATTTTCTCGACTCAAAGGCTCCTTTTTGAATACCGGTTTTTCCCGGAATCTGGGCGGGGCAACCTTGACCTTCAATTTCCAGACAAACCGAAACAGTTCGTTCTCTCGCAGTTTTTCCATGATCTCGTGCTGGCGGAATCGGATCTGACTGGCTTTGCCGGCGGTTTCGGCGGTCAGAACCAGCTCTCCGTCCTTGCAACTGACAAAGCGTGTCCCGGTGACCAGCTCACTCGGAAGGGCGGCCAGAACCTCTTCTTCCGCCTGTCGATGGAGCTCAGCCTTTGCCACAAGATCCTTGAGCACTGGGGTCTTGCCAAGCTTGTCGAAGGTCATTTTTTGCTCGCTTTTCCGTTTCATGGCGGCGTTTTTACTCGACGGCTCCGTTTACGATTGGTTACACTTCGGCACGGTTTATGCGTAGTGCCTGTATTACACTCGTTTTACATTGTGTTAAATGACTATGTCTACCGGGCGCTGCAATTTTTTCAGTATGTAGCTGTTGCCAAAGGATGGCAGACCCCCTTCGGATTTCTCCGGGGCGCAACACTGCGGGATGCGGTTGCGGCTCAACGATGAAGCCAGATGACGATATGAACATTATTCTTGTTGGCAAACACCACGGAAAGTCCCGTGCGTTGTCGATCAACAGTACGCTTGCTGTCGGGCTGCTCTTTTTCGTGCTTTTGCTGCTCGTTGTTGCTGGCTGGGCTGGTTATCAGATGGCTATCGAGCAGGTGGAAGCCAGAGAACCCACCAATTCCGAGCTGGTGGCCGAGTGGCAGCTAAAACTGGCAGAGCAGAAGGTGGAGCTGGCCAGTATTGAAGAAAACGTTCAGCAACAGGTTGATGCGTTGACGCTGCGTCTGGGCGAGATTCAGGGCCGTCTGTTACGCCTGGATGCTCTGGGCCAACGGTTTGTCGAATCCGGCCTGGTAGCCAGCGATGAATTCAACTTCGATAAGCCGGCGGCCGTCGGTGGACCGGAAGACGCCTTGTCCGGCGATTCCTTTTCAGCGCCTGAGCTGACCCGAATGATCGAGGAAATGGAGTGGCGGATTAAGGACCGTGAACAGCAACTCCGGTTACTCGATCAATTGGCTTCCAGCAAACGTCTCGAAGACGAGCTCTACCTGGAAGGTCGCCCGATCACCTGGGGTTGGCTATCCTCCAAGTACGGCTATCGTTCCGATCCGTTTACCGGCAAGCGTACCTGGCATGCTGGTGTTGATCTTGCCGGCAAGGATGGCAGCGATATTATCTCGGTCGCGGGCGGCGTGGTTACCTATGCCGGGGAGCGCTACGGCTACGGGAATCTCGTGGAAGTCGACCATGGTGATGGTCTGATAACCCGTTATGCCCACTGCAAGACCATCAAGGTGCAGGTGGGTGACGTTGTCCAGAAGGGCCAGGTAGTGGCGCTGATGGGCAGTACCGGGCGTTCTACCGGCCCTCATGTACACTTTGAAGTTATCCGGAATGGCAAGTCTGAAAACCCGGAAACCTATATCAAGCGGGCTAGCCGCTGACCCGGTTCCGGCTCACCCGCCGCTTTCAGAACCTCTCCGCCATTCCGCGCCCGGCCAGTTTTTATCCGTGAATCCGGTGCCTCATCGGCGACTTAGTGCGCCAGTGTGAGGCCTGCCTTTTGTCCTGTTACAAAATAAGGTTAGAATGCCGGCTTCCTTCGTTTAATCAAAGAAGCAGTGGTCTATGTTCACAAAGCTTGCAACCAAGATGTTCGGCAGTAAAAACGCCAGAGAAATCAAGAGAATGCGTAAATCTGTCATACGTATTAATGAACTTGAAGAGCAATATGGCAATCTGTCCGACTCCGAGTTGCAAGGCAAGACCGCCGAGTTCCGTCGCCGGATCGACGAAGGCCAATCCCTGGATGCCCTGCTTCCGGAAGCCTTCGCAACCGTGCGTGAAGCGGGCCGTCGGGTCATGGGCATGCGTCATTATGACGTTCAGCTGATCGGCGGCATTACCCTGCATGAAGGCCGGATCGCGGAAATGAAAACCGGTGAAGGTAAGACTCTGGTTGCTACCGCCTCGGTTTATCTCAATGCACTGTCCGGCAAGGGCGTCCACGTTGTAACCGTGAACGATTACCTGGCTCGTCGGGACGCAGACTGGATGGGCAAGCTCTACCGGTTCCTGGGCATGCAGGTCGGTGTGGTGGCCTCGGGCCAGCCGGGGGAGGAAAAGCGGGCGGCCTATCAGGCGGATATTACCTACGGCACCAACAACGAATTTGGCTTCGACTATCTGCGCGACAATATGGCGTTCAGTACCGAAGACAAGGTCCAGCGGGGCCTGAACTACGCGATCGTGGACGAAGTGGACTCGATCCTGATCGATGAGGCCAGAACGCCACTGATCATCTCCGGTGCAGCGGAGGACAGCTCGAAGCTGTACCAGGCCATCAACGAGTTGGTCCCCAGCCTGGAGAAAGGTGAAGTGCCTGAAGAGGGCGAGCCTACTGGGGACTTCACCATTGACGAGAAGTCCCGTCAGGTTGAGCTGACGGAAGGCGGTCACGAGAAAGTCGAAGAACTTTTGCTAGAGCGTGGACTTCTGAAAGAAGGTGAGAGCCTGTATTCCGCGGCCAACCTCAGTCTGTTGCATCACGTTCATTCGGCACTGCGCGCCCATCATCTTTTCCAGAAAGACGTGGATTACATTGTTCAGGGCGGCCAGGTGGTCATCGTTGACGAGCATACCGGTCGTACCATGCCGGGTCGCCGCTGGAGCGAAGGTCTGCACCAGGCCGTTGAGGCCAAAGAGGGCGTCAAGATCCAGGCCGAAAGCCAGACGCTTGCTTCTACCACCTTCCAGAATTATTTCCGGCTGTACGACAAGCTAGCCGGTATGACCGGTACGGCAGATACCGAAGCCTTCGAATTTCGCCAGATCTACGGCCTCGACGTAGTGGTCATTCCGCCTAACAAGCCGATCCAGCGGACTGACTACAACGACCTGGTGTATCTGACCCAGGAAGAGAAATTCCACGCGATCATCGACGAGATCAAGGATGTCACTGCCGAGGGGCGTCCGATCCTGGTCGGTACCGCCTCTATCGAGGCTTCCGAACTACTCTCCATGCTGCTCAAGAAGGCACGGATTGAACACAAGATCCTGAACGCCAAGCAGCACGAATCCGAAGCCCACATCATTGCTCAGGCGGGCCGTCCCGGCGCAGTAACCATCGCCACCAATATGGCCGGTCGTGGTACGGATATCGTGCTCGGTGGTAACTGGGAGCACGAAGTGGCGGCCATGGAAAATCCTTCGGAAGAAGAGATTGCGCGGGTCAAGGCGGAATGGACCGAGCGCCATAACCAGGTGCTTGAGGCTGGCGGCCTGCACATCATCGGTACCGAGCGTCACGAGTCTCGCCGGATTGATAACCAGCTTCGCGGGCGGGCCGGTCGCCAGGGCGATCCCGGTTCCTCGCGGTTCTTCCTATCCCTGGAAGACAACCTCATGCGTATCTTTGCTCCTGACCGGGTCAAGAGCCTGATGCAGGCAATGGGCATGAAGAAAGGCGAGGCCATTGAGCACCGGATGGTGACCAACGCTATCGAGAAATCCCAGCGTAAGGTGGAAGGCCGCAACTTCGATATGCGGAAGACGCTGCTGGAATACGACGACGTGGCCAACGATCAGCGGACGGTCATCTATGACCAGCGTAACGAAGTCATGTCGTCCGACGATATTTCGGACATGGTCAAGACCATTCGGGAAGACGTTGTCGACTCGCTGATCAGTGAATACATTCCGCCCCAGAGTATGCCGGAACAGTGGGACATCGCCGGGCTGGAAGCCCAGCTTCAATCCGAGATGGCGATTGATTTGCCGGTCCAGAAGTGGCTGGAAGAAGACAACAAGCTGTTCGAGGAAAGTCTGCGCCAGAAGATCCTGGACGAGATTGTGGCCGCCTACGAAGGCAAGGAAGAGATTGCCGGTTCCGAGGCCATGCGCAAGTTCGAGAAGCAGGTGTTTCTGCAAGTTCTGGATACCCTTTGGAAAGAACATCTTTCGAACATGGATCACCTGCGTCGTGGTATCCATTTGCGGGGTTACGCCCAGAAGAACCCCAAGCAGGAGTACAAGCGCGAGGCGTTCAACCTGTTTGAAACCATGCTTGATACCATGAAGCGTGATGTGACGCGTGTTCTCTCGCATGTACGTGTCCAGAGCCGTGAAGAGATGGAAGAAGTCGAGCGTCGTCGGAAGCAGGAGCTGGAAGAAGAACTCGCCCGCGCGCGCCTGCGCCACGACGAGACCAGTGCCACAGCCCAGAGCCAGGGTGAGGGCGATGCTGACGAAGCCCGGCAGTCGACTCCGGAAACCTTTGTTCGACAGGAGCGCAAGGTGGGCCGAAACGAACCCTGCCCCTGCGGGTCCGGCAAGAAGTACAAGCAGTGTCATGGCAAGGTCAGCTAATCTAGAGCACTGACAGAACCATCGGAACCCGCAATCTTCCAGCCACGACTGGTGGGATGCGGGTTTTTTCGTTTTCGGCGGTTCGTGTGGTCCTTCGAGCACAACCCCAGACAAGAGGAATGGCAGAATGGCGGTAGGTCCGGGAACCTTACCTGAGTTTTACCCGGTAGCCGGGGTCAAGGTCGGCATAGCCAGTGCAGGCATAAAGAAGCCGGGGCGTAAGGACGTGGTTGTGTTTGCGCTGGCACCGGAAAGCCGGGTAGCCGGTATCTTCACGAAAAACCAGTTCTGTGCGGCACCGGTTACCCTCAGCCGCCGGCATCTGGCCGAGACCTCGCCCAGGTACCTCTTGATCAATACCGGCAATGCCAACGCCGGTACCGGTGACCAAGGTATGCGCGATGCGGTGGCCTGCTGCCAGGCCCTGGCAAAGCAGGGGGGCGTCACGGAAGCCGAGATTCTGCCGTTTTCCACGGGGGTGATTGGCGAGCCGTTGCCGGTCCAGAAGATTGTTGGCGCGCTTCCGGAGGCTTTGGCGAACACTGCGGAGAATCGCTGGGCTGAAGCCGCCAGTGGCATCATGACCACGGACACTCGCCCGAAAGGTGCGTCCTGTCAGGTGGAGCTGGACGGCCATACGGTGACCATTTCCGGCATCAGCAAGGGCGCGGGCATGATTCGTCCCAACATGGCGACCATGCTCGGGTTTATTGCCACCGATGCCCGGATTGCGCCCAAGCTACTGCAGACGCTTGCCTCCGAACTGGGAGAGCGATCCTTTAATCGCATCACCATTGATGGCGATACCTCCACCAACGATGCCTGCATGCTGATGGCCAGTGGTCAGTACTCCGGCCCTGAGATCACCGCCTCCAGCCCGGCGCTGCCCAAGCTCAGGGAGGCACTGCAAAACGTTTATCTGGAACTGGCCCATGCCATTGTCCGTGACGGCGAGGGTGCAACCAAGTTTGTCACCATCGATGTCACTGGCGCAGCCAGCCAACAGGAGGCGCTGGATGTCGCCTACACCGTTGCGCATTCGCCGTTGGTCAAGACCGCACTGTTCGCCTCGGATCCGAACTGGGGCCGGATTCTGGCGGCGGTAGGGCGCGCCGGTGTCGACGGGCTGGATCTCGACGCTCTGGAGATCTACCTGGGTGATGTCTGTCTGGTCCGCAACGGTGGCAGGGCCGAGGACTACTCGGAAGCCCGTGGGCAGGCTGTGATGGACCGGGAAGAGATCACCATTGCCATTGATCTCAAACGGGGTGATGTCCGGGAGACGGTCTGGACCTGCGACTTCTCCCATGATTACGTCACCATCAACGCAGAGTACCGTACCTGACCATGTCTGCGTCGGAAGCCCCCGTAAAAGAAATTCACGTTGCCGTTGCGGTTATTGTTCGGGATGGACGGGTATTGATTGCCCGCCGGCCGGACCATGTCCATCAGGGGGGCTTGCTGGAGTTCCCCGGGGGCAAGGTGGAGCCGGGTGAGAGTGTTCAGGCGGCACTGGTGCGTGAGATTGCCGAGGAAACCAGCCTGAGAGTGCCGGAAGACTCCCTGGAGCCTGTTATTGGCATCCGCCACGACTATGGCGACAAGCGGGTTTTCCTGGACGTCTGGGAAACCAGAGCCGCCGAAGGCGAAGCCAAGGGATGCGAGGGGCAGCCGGTTGAATGGCTTGCCCCGGCGCAGCTTCGGGATGAGGACTTCCCCGCCGCCAACCGGCCAATCATTCGCGCCCTGCGGTTACCCCGTCAGCTTGCGATCACCGGAGAAGCCAGTGATCCGGATCAGGCTGTTGCGCGCCTTCAGACGGGTCTTGGGATTGCCAGGCCTCCCCTCGTGGTGCTCCGGGCTTCTACCATGAGTGCACAGGCCTATCGGGACTTGGCGGCGAAAGCGGTTCCGGTTTGTGAAAAGGCTGAAGCTGCCCTGATTGTTCACGGCGGCCCCGAAGTATTCCGCACCACACCCGGTGCCCGGGGGCTTCACCTGCCCTGGCGTGAGGCGGCCGGGCTCTCGGCCCGACCGGTTCCGGGGAGTGTCTGGCTTGGGGTGTCCTGTCATGACAGGCAGGAAATTGATCATGCGTCGGCAATCGGAGCGGACTACGTGACCCTGGGGCCTGTGCAGCCGACGGAAAGCCACCCGGGTGCGCCGACCCTGGGCTGGCCAGCTTTTGCCGACCTGGTGTCCGCAGCCGGGCTGCCGGTGTTTGCCCTGGGTGGGCTGTCGCCCAGCGATCGCCAGGAAGCCCGTCAGCGAGGTGGCCAGGGCATCGCCGGTATCCGCTTCTGGTGGCCGCAAAGCTGACACTTGTCAGCGACGCCGTGGCCATCTCTGTTATGCTGTTGTTCCTGCGTTTTTCACCATCTTGCACAACCGATTCCGGGAGACACCTTGAGCAAACTGACCCATCTCGATGACAAGGGCGAAGCCCGCATGGTGGACGTGACCGACAAGGCGGCCACCGAACGCGAAGCCCGCGCTGAAGCCACCATCCGCATGGCGCCGGAAACCCTCAACATGATTATTGAGGGTGAGCATCCAAAGGGGGATGTCCTGGCTGTTGCCCGTATCGCCGGTATCATGGCTGCGAAGAAGACCCATGATCTGATTCCCCTGTGCCATGCCTTGAACCTGACCTCTGTGAAAGTCGAGCTGAGTCCGGGCAGTGATGGTGCTTCTGTGCACATTCTCACCCGCTGCAAACTGTCCGGCCAGACCGGTGTCGAGATGGAAGCGCTGACCGCGGCAAGCGTTGCGGCGCTGACACTGTACGACATGTGCAAGGCCGTGGACCGTGGTATGGAGATCGGTTCGGTGCGGCTGCTGGAGAAGAAAGGCGGTCGTAGTGGCCACTGGGTGGCCGATAACGCCTGATCTGGCGGACGTCCGCGCTCGTAAGTGTTGTTTACTAAGACTATGCCGGAGGAGCAACAGTGTCGAGACTACGCCAAGCGGGCGGGCCCGTGATAGAATGCGCGGCCCGATTGACTGAACCACGAGGAAACACTGTGGCTGTTCGCTACATCCAGACCTGCCGGTTGCCGACCCCGTTCGGGGTATTTGATATGCACGGCTTTGAAGAACCGGATACCGGAAAGGAACACGTTGCCCTGACCTTGGGCGACCTCGATAGTGACGAACCCATGCTTGCCCGCACCCACTCGGAATGTCTTACCGGTGATGCCCTCTACAGTATGCGTTGTGACTGCGGTTACCAGCTGGAGGAGGCGCTGCGAAGTATCGCCCGGGAAGGCCGGGGTATTCTGATGTACCTGCGCCAGGAAGGGCGGGGAATCGGCTTGCTGAACAAGATTCGCGCTTACCACCTGCAGGATCAGGGTGCTGATACCGTTGAAGCCAATGAGCGCTTGGGGTTCGCGGCGGATCTGCGTGACTACAGCATGTGCAAGGACATGCTGGAGCATCTCGGCATCAAGAGCCTGCGGCTGATGACCAACAACCCCCGCAAGGTGAAAGCGCTGTCCTCCTATGGCATCGACATCACCGAAAGGGTCGCTCTGCATGTGGGCCGCAACCCCCACAATGAACACTACCTCGATACCAAGCAGAGCAAGCTGGGCCACTGGCTGGAGACGCACCAGGACGATGATCCGGAGATCTGAGCCGATTTCGGATCTGGATACCAAAAAGCCCGCGATTGTCGCGGGCTTTTTACATTCGAAAGTAAGATTTATGGTTATTTGACGACTTTCAGATTCTGGTGGCGGAGGGTTTCCACCCGCGTGCGGATAGCCGATTCAATACCTTTGGCGTCCAGGCCACACTCGGCCAACAGTTCACCATGCTTGCCGTGGTCCATGAAGGTATCCGTTAGGCCCAGTTGAAGCACCGGCATGGCGACCAGCCGGCTGTTAAGGAATTCGGTCACGGCGCTGCCGGCACCGCCGGCAATGGCGTTCTCTTCCAGGGTGACGAGCAGTTCATGCTGCTCGGCGAGCTCCAGCACCAGATCCTCATCCAGGGGTTTGACGAAACGCATGTCGGCGACTGTCGCGCCCATGGCTTCTGCGGCCTCCAGCGCTGGCGCCAGTAGGGTACCAAAATTGAGTATGGCCACCCCTTTTCCGCTGCGAATCCGGCGACCCTTGCCAATCTCCAGCGGTGTCAATTCCTGCTGTATTTCGGCACCGGGGCCCGTGCCACGCGGGTAGCGAACCGAAGCCGGTCCTTCGTAAAACATGCCGGTCTGGAGCATCTGGCGGGTTTCGTTTTCGTCCGAGGGTGTCATCACCACCATGTTCGGCACGCAGCGCAGGTAGCTGATGTCAAATGCACCGGCGTGGGTCGGGCCGTCTTCACCGACCAGGCCCGCGCGATCAATGGCGAACAGAACATCCAGATTCTGGATGGCGACATCGTGGATCAGTTGATCGTAGGCCCGCTGCAGGAACGTCGAATAGATGGCGACAACCGGTTTGGCGCCATCACAGGCCAGACCCGCAGCCAGTGTGACCGCGTGTTGTTCGGCAATGGCGACATCGAAATAGCGTTCCGGGAAACGCTGTGAGAAAGCCAGCAGATCCGAGCCTTCACACATGGCCGGGGTAATGCCCACCACACGCTCATCCTGCTCGGCAGAATCGCACAGCCACTGGCCAAAGACGTTGGCGTATTTTGGTTTCTTCGGTTTTGGTTTGACCGGTTCGAGCTTGCTGGGTGGAACCGGCTCGATCTTGTTGATGGCGTGATAACCAATCGGATCCGCTTCCGACGGGGCAAAGCCCTTGCCTTTGGTAGTCACCACATGCAGGAACTGCGGACCTTCAAGTTCGCGAATATTCTCCAGGGTTTCCACCAGCAGGGGCAGGTCATGGCCATCGATCGGGCCGATGTAGTTGAAGCCCAGTTCTTCGAACAGGGTGCCCGGGGCAATCATGCCCTTGAAGTGCTCCTCGGTCTTCTTGGCCAGCGCCATCAGGTGCGGCGCCCCCTGCAGAACCTTCTTGCTGCTGTCGCGCACCTGATTGTAGGTGCGGCTGGACAGCAGCTTGGCAAAGTAGTTGGACAGCCCGCCAACATTCCGGGAGATCGACATGTCATTATCGTTGAGGATAACCAGCATGTCGGCATGCAGGTGACCGGCATGGTTAAGGGCCTCGAATGCCATGCCGGCGGTCATGGCACCGTCACCAATGACGGCAATGCTCTTGCGACCGGTCTGTTGCAGGCGCGCGGCGATGGCCATGCCCAATGCCGCACTGATCGAGGTGCTGGAGTGGCCAACGCCAAAGGTGTCGTATTCGCTTTCGGCCCGTTTCGGGAAGCCGGCCAGGCCGCCTTTGCGCCGGATGCTGCCCATCGCCTCCTTCCGGCCGGTCAGTATCTTGTGGGGATAGGCCTGATGGCCGACATCCCAGACCAGGCGGTCGCTCGGAGTTTCAAAGACGTAGTGAAGGGCGACGGTAAGCTCAAGCACGCCCAGACCCGCGCCAAAATGGCCGCCGGTCTGGCCCACTGACCATAACAGAAATGCCCTGAGCTCCCGGGCCAGCAGGGTCAGCTGCTCCGGGGCCAGCTCTCTCAGCTGGGCGGGTTCGTCAATCCGGTCCAACAGAGGCGTGTTGGGCCGCTGTGACGGGATTTCCTTGAAAATATAAGTGTCCTGCATCTGCTCGGGTCTTTTCCGGTACGTTCAGTAACTGACTGGCATTATAAGGGAACAGGGGAGGCTGTTTCACACAAAGCGGGCCAGTTGTTACGAAAATATCTACAGCCAGTGTGCGCCTTCCGGGCGCCGTGGTTCAATGGGTTCTTGCCACCACGTAATCGGCCATGGCCCTCAAAGGATCGGCTTCGGTGCCGAAATCCCGCAGGCTTTGCTGGGCCTGCCCAAGCAGATCCGCCAGATGCTCCCGGGCGCCGGCCACACCAAGCAGGGCGGGATAGGTGGGTTTGGCGCGGGCGGCATCCGAACCCTGGGGTTTGCCAATGACCGTGGTGTCACCCTCGATGTCCAGCAGGTCATCCTGAACCTGGAATGCCAGGCCCAGTGCCTTGGCATACTGTGTAAGGGAGGCCAGAGTCTGCTCGTTGACCGACGGCGCGGTCAGGGCGCCAATCCGAACGCTGGTCTCGATCAGGGCGCCAGTCTTGTGCCGGTGCATGGTTTCAAGTTGTGCCAGTGCCAGGGTTTTGCCAACGGATTCAAGATCAATGGCCTGGCCACCAACCATTCCCCCATGGCCACTGGCCCTGGCCAGTTCCCTGACCATGATCAGGCGCACCGATTCAGACAGCCCCGGAGCTTCGGCAAGCCAGCCGAATGCCAGTGCCTGCAGGGCATCACCAGCGAGGATGGCGGTGGCCTCATCGAAGGCTATGTGGGTGGTGGGCCGACCGCGGCGCAAGTCATCGTCGTCCATGGCCGGCAGGTCATCGTGGATCAGTGAGTAAGCATGGATCAGTTCCACCGCGCAGGCCGGAATCAGGGCCCCGTCACCGGTCTGTCCCAGCGCCTTTGCCGCCGCGAGGCACAGCGCCGGTCGGATTCGCTTGCCGCCGCCCAACACGCTGTAGCGCATGGCTTCCTGCAGTCGACCGGAGGCGGAGTCATGGGTAATGCACCGGTCCAGTTCCGCATCGACGCGGGCCCGGCAGGTTTCCAGAAAGTCAGAGGTAAACAGGTTCGGTCCGGACATCAGTCAGCATCATCCGGTGAAAACGGGCGGGTTTCCAGGGAGCCGTCACTGTTTTGAACCAGTTGTTCGACCCGTTGCTCGGCGCTCTTAAGCGCTTGCTGACATTCACGGGTCAGCTTGACACCCCGCTCAAACGCCGTCAGGGACTGTTCCAGAGACAGCTCGCCCTGTTCCAGATCGCGAACCAGCTTTTCCAGCTCATCAAGAGATTTCTCAAAATCGGCTATCGATGTGGCGCCTTGTTCACCGGCCATCAGGGGCCCTCCGATCGGGTGGCAGAATTTCGCGGATTATACCAGAGCCTGATCGCTATCGCTGCCAATGGAAGTGACGGCGTTCCCCGGTTTCGGCGTCCGGGCCCCAGCTCTGTTCGGTTACCTTGATCTCACCGCTGACAGACACGGTCACTACGGTGGTTGCCCGGGTGCCATAATCGGAACCGACGATAAAGGGCGACGACAGGAAGCGCTCCGTCTCCAGGCCAACGCCAGTGTCGGGTAGCAGATGGTCCGGTGCCGGCGTGCTGTCCTGGAGCAGGGGGATCAGCTCCTTGTGTAGCTTTTCTGCGTTGTGGCCGGCGGCGGCAATGGTATCCCCTGCAGCCTGCCGGAGGCGCAGGAGCTTGGGCCAGGGGGTCTGCAGCAGATGGTTGCTCAGGCCGTAGACCCCACGGTGGATTTGCCGGCCTGGATGGGCATCCCGGTTACTGAAATACCAGCCATCTGCTGTGGTCATGTGCACCAGGTTGAAGCCGGAGAACTGGTTGGCCGTGTCGAGCAGATAGTCCTCAAGATGATCCCGGGAATCGGTGAGAGCCCGCAAAGGCAGTTCACCCCGGCTGATTCGACCGGTTTCCGGTGCACCCTCGCGGACGTTGGTCACGGCGCTGACCTCTCCCTGGGCATTGACCGCAAGCCAGGTGCCTCCAGAGAGCAGGTCACGGCCGGCAAGCACCCGGCTACCGGATTCCGTGGTCCACCAGTCCATGGCGGCTGTCGGGCGACGGAAGAATTCATCCCGATTGGCGGCAACAACCAGTGGGAAATGAGGGTTCTGGCCAAGGGCGAAAGCGATCAGGCACATGGTGTAGGAGTAGGCTCCCGGATTTAATGAAGTTGACTCTTGCGCTGTGTATCATACCAGCCTTGGTTTTCCCGGGTGCGGTTCAAACTATGACCCTGATCTATGTAATAGCATCTTATCTGGCCCTTGGCGCCCTGGCGGGCACCGTGGCGGGTCTTTTCGGCATTGGCGGCGGGCTGATCATCGTGCCTGTGTTGATGTTCAGTTTTGGTCTGCAGGGAATCAATCCGGAGATTATTCCCCACCTGGCCGTTGGTACCTCGCTGGCGACCATCGTGTTCACGTCGGTCAGCTCCGTACGTTCCCATAACAAGCACGGCGCGGTGCGCTGGGATCTGTTTCAGCCCATGATGGTCGGAATTATTGCCGGGGCTCTTGTTGGCGCCTGGACGGCGTCCCTGATGAGCGGGCGTGCCCTGGAACTGGTCATCGGCATTTTCGTGATTCTGGTGGGCCTGAAAATGTTTTTCCAGGTTGACCCTAAGCCGGGTCGTGATGTTCCAGGCGCCGCCGGTCTGGGTGTTGCTGGCGGCGGCATCGGCTGGGCCTCGGCGATTTTCGGAATCGGGGGTGGGACCCTCACAGTGCCCTATCTGAGCTGGTGCAACGTGCGCATGCAGCAGGCGGTGGGCACATCGGCTGCCTCCGGCTTGCCTATCGCCATCGCCGGCGCGCTGGGTAACATCTGGACCGGGTGGCACAATCCCGCGTTGCCGGAACTGAGCGTCGGCTTCATTTATTTGCCGGCCCTGATCGGTATTATTCTCACCAGCGTTTTCTTTGCGCGGATTGGCGCCAACCTGGCCCATCGGCTGAACGCCCGTATTCTCAAGCGTACTTTCTCCATCATGCTCCTGCTGGTGGGGCTTCGTTTTCTCCTGAGCTGAGAGGTAGTTGATGCTGCAGCATCCCCAGATTGACCCGGTGGCCATCGCCATCGGTCCCCTAAAGATCCACTGGTATGGTCTGACCTATCTGTTCGGCTTTGTGGCTGGCTGGTGGCTTGGGCGCATCCGCACCCGCAAGCCCTGGTCGCCCATCAACGAAGAGCAGATGGGTGATCTGTTGTTTTACCTGGCCCTGGGGGTGATCCTTGGCGGTCGATTCGGCTATGTCCTTTTCTACAACTTTGATGCCTTCCTGGCGGATCCATTATGGCTGCTCCGGGTCTGGGAAGGCGGTATGTCGTTCCACGGCGGCCTGCTGGGCGTAATGTTTGCCATGTGGTGGTACGGCCGAAAAGTGGGCAGTGGTTTCTGGCGCATGGCTGACTTTGTGGCGCCACTGGTGCCGCTGGGGCTTGGTGCAGGACGGATCGGAAACTTCATCAATGGCGAGCTGTGGGGCAAGCCCACGGACGTTGCCTGGGGCATGGTGTTTCGCACAGCGCCGGATTCGCTCGCGCGGCATCCTTCCCAGCTGTACCAGTTTGCTCTGGAGGGCGTCGCCCTGTTTGTGATCCTTTGGTGGTTCTCATCCAGGCAGCGGCCGACCATGGCGGTGTCCGGTCTGTTCCTGGTCTGCTACGGGGTGTTCCGTTTCCTGGTGGAATTCGTGCGTCAGCCAGATCCGCAGCTGGGCTACCTCGCTTTTGACTGGCTTACCATGGGGCAGGTACTGTCCTTCCCGATGATCGTTGCCGGCGCCGCCCTGATGTTTATTGCCTACCGGAGACAAGCCTGATGAAAGCCTATCTCGACCTGATGAAAGACGTTGTTGATAACGGATTCGAAAAGGGGGACCGCACCGGTGTAGGTACCCGGTCGGTGTTCGGCCGCCAGATCCGCTTCAACCTGCAGGAAGGCTTCCCCCTGGTAACCACCAAAAAAGTCCACCTGCGCAGTATCATTTACGAATTGCTCTGGTTTCTCCGCGGCTCCACCGACAACACCTGGCTGCAGGAGCGCAAGGTCTCGATCTGGAACGAGTGGGCACTGGAAAACGGCGACCTCGGACCTATCTACGGCAAACAATGGCGGAGCTGGCAGTGCCCGAATGGCGAGGTGGTCGACCAGATCAGCGAGGTGATCGAACAGATTCGCACCAAGCCCAACTCCCGCCGCCTGATTGTCTCCGCCTGGAACCCGGCGGAGCTCCCGGACGAGTCCATCGGTCCCCAGGATAACGTTCGCGAGGGTCGTATGGCGCTGGCGCCCTGCCACTGTCTGTTCCAGTTCTACGTGGCGGACGGCAAACTCTCCTGCCAGCTTTACCAGCGCAGCGCCGACCTGTTCCTGGGCGTGCCCTTCAATATTGCCTCCTACGCCTTACTGACGCACATGATTGCCCAGCAGTGTGACCTGGATGTCGGTGAGTTTGTGCATACCTTTGGCGACTGCCACCTGTACCAGAACCACCTGACCGATGACATCGTCTTCGAGCAGCTGAAGCGCGAGCCCCGGGCCGTGCCTAAACTCGTGATCAAGCGCAAGCCCGCGAGCATCTTCGAGTACGAGCTGGAAGATTTCGAGTTTGAGGGCTATGACCCCTATCCGGGCATCAAGGCGCCGATTGCCATCTGACCGAATCCCGAAGAGACGAGTACATGAGAAAAGCCCTGATCGTTGCCATGTCCCGTAACCGGGTTATTGGCCGTAACAACAATCTGCCCTGGTATCTTCCGGGTGACCTCCGTTATTTCAAGCAGGCCACCATGGGCAAACCCATCATCATGGGTCGGAAGACCTGGGACTCCATCGGTCGGCCGCTGCCGGGGCGGATGAACGTGGTGATCTCACGGAATGAAGCCTGGGAAGCACCAACCGGAACAGTGGCTGCGAAGTCTTTGCCCGAAGCGCTGGTGAAAGCCGAGGCACAAGCGGAGCTGGAAGGTGGCGACGAAGTGATGATTATCGGTGGCGGGCAGATCTACGCCGAGGCATTGCCGATGGTTGACCGGATGTACATCACCCAGGTGCATGCTGAGGTGGACGGCGATGCGTTTTTTCCGGAAGTGGACTGGGATGATTGGGAAGAAATCGGACGGGAGGATTTCTCCGCGTCCGATAACAACCCTTACGACTACAGTTTCGTCGTCTATCAGCGCTTGGCGTCAGCCTGACGGGGCGGGCGTTTGCCTGCGGGCTTGCCGCCCTTGCCGGGAGGCTTGCCCTTTGGGCCGGGGCCGCCACGGCCCTTGGGACCTTTCTTGAAGCCCGGCTTGTACCCGGGCTTGCCACCCGGACGACCACCCTTGCGGTCCCGGCGCGGGGGCGCATTGGCCGAAATCTCCGGCAAGGCCTCCGGCTGCTCCAGCGGTAGCGATCCGGGCTGGGACGCTTCCAGCCAGCAGGCCAGAGCGCCGGCGACCATCGCCGTGTCCATGTCGTTGCGTTCTGCAATCTCATCCAGCAGTGCCATCGCTTTGGCCAGCTTGCCATCCTCGGCAAAGCCCAACAGCTGTGTTTCGAACTGCTGCTCGCGCATTTTTTTCAGCTCAACCGGCGAAGGCAGCTGATAGGCCTGCATGGGTGAGTTGGTAGCGCGCTCCAGTGTGCGTAGCCAGCTGCGTTCCCGGGGCGTAACCAGCAGGATTGCTTTTCCTTCGCGTCCGGCGCGGCCGGTTCGGCCAACGCGGTGGATGTAGGCTTCGGTGTCGTAGGGCACATCGTAGTTGATCACGTGGGTGATCCTGGGCACATCCAGTCCGCGTGCGGCCACGTCGGTGGCAACAATGATGTCTTTTTTGCCACGTTTGAGGTCTTCAACGGTCTGTTCACGCTGGCGCTGGTTGAGGTCACCGTTAAGCGGTGCCACCGCATGGCCTCGGGCAGAGAGTTTTTCCGCCAGCAGGGTGGTTTCTGCCTTGGTGCGCACAAAGATGATCGATGCGTCGATCGGCTCCACTTCAAGGATCCGGGTGAGGGCATCCAGTTTGCGCTCAGCGTACACCGGCAGAACGAACTGGGAAATGCGCTCGACCGTGCGGGTTTCGCTTTCGATACGAACTTCCGTGGCGTTGCGCAGGTAGGTCTGGGCCACTTTCTTGATTTGCGGAGGCATGGTGGCCGAGAACAGGGCCCGTTGGCAGTTCTCCGGCGTCTTCGCCAGAATCGCCTCTACGTCGTCGATAAAGCCCATGCGCAGCATTTCGTCGGCTTCATCGAGAACCAGTGCTTTCAGGCTGTCGAGTTTCAGTGTGCCCTTGCGCAGGTGGTCGAGCATACGGCCCGGCGTGCCCACGATAACCTGGGCGCCGCGGCGAAGCCCCTTGATCTGGGGGTAAAAGTCCTGGCCACCATAGATGGGCAGAACGTGGAAATTCCGGAACTTGCTGGCGTAGGTGGTAAAGGCTTCCGCCACCTGGATCGCAAGTTCCCGTGTTGGGGCCAAAACCAGAATCTGGGGGTCGGTAACAGAGGCGTCAATCCGGCTCAGCAGAGGCAGTGCAAACGCCGCGGTTTTACCGGTTCCGGTCTGGGCAACACCCAGAAGATGGTTACCGGCAAGCAGCGCGGGAATAGCTTGGGCCTGGATGGGTGACGGGGTTTCATAGCCAACGGCGGACACAGCTTCAAGTACGGCTGGATCAAGCCCCAGTTCGGCAAAGGACAATTCAGACATTGATTCACTCGGAATTCGGGAGGTAAAGCATTGCCGGGCAATGCATGTTGTGCGCATATTATAGCGGTTTTATTGCTGCTTTAATACGCAAAACCCCGACAGGGCTATAGGTAGTTGCCGGGGACTGGCCATTGCGTTGCTGTCCGATCTTCGGCAATCTTCGAAACTATCCCGATAGGTTGCTAACAGGAACATGAAATGACCTTTGATGAATTATTGCGGGCAGCCCGTGGCAGTGAGGAACTGGTAATGCCTGTGACCTGGTCCCAGGGCAGGGCCACATTCGGCGGTCTTACGGCAGCGTTGATGTTTGAGCGCATGGAGAAACTTGTCGTCGAGGGCCGGGCCATGCGGTCATTGCAGGTATCGTTCGTGGGCCCGGTGGAGCCGGAAGTGCCTGCAAGCTTCGAGGCCGAGATTCTGCGCGAGGGCAAGGCGGTCAGTCAGGTGCAGGGGCGCATTGTCCAGAAGGGTGAAACCCGGCTGGTCTGCCTGGCCAGCTTTGGCGGAGACCGGGACTCGGAGGTACAGGTGGAGGCCCTGCCGGCGCCCGAGGCAGCCTCGGTCAGCCAGAGCCCGGGGCTGGACTACATCGAAGGTGTTACCCCTGAATTCATCAAGCAGATCGAGATGCGCTGGGCTTTCGGTAACCTGCCGTTTAGTGGCAAGGGGGGCCGCGAACTGGGCGGTTGGATGCAGTTTCGGGAAACCCCGGAGACGTTCTCCGATGCTCATATCATTGCCCTGGTTGATGCCTGGCCCCCGGCGGTCCTGCCGTATGTGAAACAGCGGGTGAAGACCAGTTCCCTGAGCTGGGCGCTGGATATCGTGCATCCGAGGCCGGTCATGGAGCCGGGCGACTGGCTTTTGTACAAGGTTTCAATAGACCAGGCGGGAGCCGGGTATGGGCATACCCAGGCCGGGATATGGACTGCCAAAGGCGAGCTGGTGGCCCTGAGCCGCCAGACGGTAACGGTCTTCGGTTAAAGATAATGGCGGCTCAGGCCGCCATTTCCGATTTCAGGGCATCGATGATGATGCGGGCGAAATCTTCCGGTGAATCTTCCTGCAGGAAGTGCCCGCCCCGAAGGGTGATGTGGGGTTGGCCGTGGGCGCCGGGAATCCGGCGCTGCATATGTCTGTCGCCGCCCCGGGTAATCGGGTCGCCACTGCTAAAACAGGTGATGAATGGTTTTTTCCACCTTTCAAGAACCTGCCAGGCGGCCTTGTTTGCGTCGCTGTCTGGCGTGCCCTGTTCTGTGGGTACCAGTTTTGGAAACGCTTTGGCTCCGGCCTTGAACTCCGCCGATGGAAAAGGGGCCTCATAGGCGGCAAGTTCAGCCTTGCTCAGCGTGCGATCGGTGCCCAGTTGCACGATGCGCCCAACCGGGAACCAGGGGCTGTGCGTGGCAAAGGCCTTCCAAATGGAAAACACCGCAGGAACAGGGGCCTCGCCGGTGGGCAGCATACCATTCCCCACGATGATGCGACTGAAGCGCTGGCGGTGCTCCGCCGCCAGGCGCAGGCCCAGAAGTGACCCCCAGTTCTGGCACACCAGGGTAATGTTGGTGAGGTCCAGCTGTTCCAGCCAGCTGGCCAGCCATGCCAGATGGCGGCCATAACTGTAGTCAGCAACCGAGGCTGGCTTGTCGGATTTGCCGAAGCCGATCAGATCGGGAGCCAGCACCCGATGCCCGGCGTTTGCTACCAGGGGAATCATGTGCCGGTAAAGGTAGGACCATGAGGGCTCGCCATGAAGCATAAGCACCGGCGAGGCATTTCGCGGGCCCTCGTCAACATAGTGCATCCGGATTCCGGGTTCTACGTCGAGATGGTGTGGAGCAAAAGGGTAACCCGGAAGACCTGCGAAGCGGGCTTCATCGGTTCTCAGAATACGCATTCCATCGACTGTCCTGACTGATTGGTTGCGTGATTGCCGGGGGGCATTCGGTGATCAGAATGCCCTATTACAATCGTCGAAGATCAGGATAAAGCAGATGGAAAATTTGTGTGTTTGAGTTGCGTAACAGAGCGTTGCCGCTTTGAATCAGGACGCAATGCCGAACAGGCGTTCAGGGTTGTCAACGCGGGCCAGAGCCTCGTCACAGCAATTGACTGCACCGCAATCGTCGGCTGAGCAAAGGCCGATGGTCCGGCAATCCACATCCTGGTGCTGGTTGGCTTGATTCCGGAAAATCCGGGCCCTGGAGAGAATCGAGTGGCAATGGCCGCACAGCAGGGTAGGAACCGCACTGCCCTCAGCCAGAAGTGCCGTGTAATGCTGTGTTTGAGTCATAAATATCCTCCTGATACTGCCCAACATATGGGCCGAGTATGACATTTCAAAGTCGGGATGCCGGATTTATACGAGTTAACTGTCTGGATCGACCAGTGGCCGACGGTTGGAGCGCTTGTCATCCCAGTCAAGCTCCTTGGGGTCATACCAGCCGATTGCCCCCAGCACTCTCTCCCGAGTCTGAAGCGACAGTGTGGGCCAGAGCTCCTGGAAGTCTTCAAGGCCAAGCTCCCGCTGCTTTGTCTGCTTGCTTTGCAACCGGTTGATGATCCGGGGCAGCTGCAGGGCCTCGCCGAGCTGACCGGGCACCATGACTTCCTGGCCCATTACTTTGCGTCGGTGAGTTCTGGCGGCCAGAACCTTGCGCAACTCTGTGGCTGCATCCAGGGCTGTTTCGATGGTGAAGGTTTCCAGTTCCAACAACATGACCTGTCTATTAGTTGATCAACAACCGTCCACTATAACCCGAAGACAGCTACAGTGGCCACGCCAGCGTGGTAGGGTAGAATGGCCCGGTAAATCGCAGAACCAACATCAGGGAACCGCATAAACTATGTACGCAAAACTTGAAACACGGACTTTTCTGGCGTTGCTGGTCGGCGTTTCCCTTGCCTTTGTATTTCTGATGAAACCCTTCTTCGGGCCCATATTCTGGGCGGTCGCCATTGCCCTGATTTTCCACCCGGTGCAGCAATTGCTGGTGCGCAAACTCGGAGACAGACCCAATGTAAATGCCCTGATCACCCTGGGCATCTGCATGTTTATCGTGGTTATCCCGGTGCTGGTCCTGGTGACCTCACTGGTTGCCGAGGGCGTCGCGCTCTATCAGCAGATCCAGAGCGGCGAAATACGGCCCGGGGAATACATAGATCGGGTTAACCAGTCTTTCCCCGCGATCCAGGCCTTTCTGGCGCAGTTTGATATCAGCTTTGCAGAGCTCAGGGACAGGGCTGTGAGTATTTTTGTCGGAGGAAGCCAGTTCCTGGGAAGGCAGGCGTTGGGCGTGGGCCAGAATACCTTCCAGTTTTTCCTGGGCCTGGCGTTGATGGTGTACCTGGCGTTCTTCCTGCTGCGGGATGGCCATACGCTGGTGGAGTTGATCATCAAGGCTCTGCCATTGGGTGATGAGCGGGAGCGTTTGCTGTTCGCCAAGTTTGCTGAGGTGACCCGGGCTACCGTCAAGGGCAACCTGCTGATTGCGATCATCCAGGGGGCTCTGGGCGGGCTGATTTTTTGGGTTCTCGGGATCACTGGCGCTCTGCTTTGGGGTGTGGTCATGGCAATTGTTTCGCTGTTGCCCGCGGTAGGTGCCGCGCTGGTCTGGGTGCCGGCCGCTATCTACCTTGCGGCGGTGGGCGATGTGATCGAGGCGGTGGTGCTGACAGCCTTTGGAGTGGTGGTCATCGGACTGGCGGATAACTTGTTGCGCCCGGTACTGGTTGGTCGCGATACCAAACTGCCGGATTACATTGTCCTGCTGTCGACCCTCGGCGGCATCGTCATGTTCGGCATCAACGGTTTTGTGATGGGACCATTGGTGGCGGCCCTCTTTATGGCGTTCTGGGGGATTTTCATCCGCGAATTCAGTGAGGAGGCCCACCGTCCGCCCGCTACGGTGGACGAAGAGGCGCCAGCGCAAAGCAAGGAAACGGAACATGATGTCCGGTAAGACGACATACGACAAAAGTATGGTAGGCTTTTAGCCGTTTGCCCCAGCCTGTGGAGATAGGCACCACATAACAAGAAAGAAACGGATATCGATGAGATATCAGGAGTTAGCAGGTGAGTACCATGAGAAAAGCAACTACTCGATTGGGACGCCTGGCCGCAGCGGCCGGATTGGCGGTCACACTGGGCTTTGCCCCTGCAGCCTTCGCGGATGAGATCGTTGCACTCAAGAATGCGCTCTACGGAGCAGGGTACGACATTACCAATGTCAGCCCGCAGATGGATGACTCAACCCGGTCCGCGTTAACGCGGTTCCAGCAGGATAACGGTCTTCAGGCCACGGGAAGTCTGGACGATCCGACCAAAGAGGCCCTGGGCATGATCTCGGTTCAGGTTGCTGCTTCGGCACCATCACAGTCCACCGAATCCAGCGGCGCGCCGGCTCAGGAGTCGGCTTCTTCCGCGGCAGAAACCTCGGCCCCGGAGTCGGAGCAGGATGACGCCATCGAAGAAGAGGAAGATGGCGGCTGGTCGCTCTGGTAATCGGAGTCTCCCGAACAGCAAAAAGCCCGGCGGGATTTCCAGCCGGGCTTTTTTGTTGGTTCTGACCCGGAACAGTCAGTCGAGTTTTTCGAGATCCCGAACGGCACCCTTATCGGCACTTGTGGCCAGTAGCGCATAGGCTTTCAGGGCTGCAGATACCTTGCGGTCCCGCGGCAGTTCCGGTTTCCAGCCCTTTGCGTCGCGGGCTTCCCGGCGACGATCCAGTCCGTGCTGGTCCAGCTCCACGTTGATACTCCTGTTTGGAATGTCGATACGTATCGTATCGCCATTCTCGATCAGGCCAATGGCACCGCCGGCGGCGGCTTCCGGCGACGCGTGGCCGATCGACAGGCCTGAGGTACCGCCGGAGAAACGTCCGTCCGTCAACAGTGCGCAGTCTTTGCCGAGTCCCTTGGATTTCAGATAGCTGGTCGGGTAGAGCATCTCCTGCATGCCCGGTCCGCCACGGGGCCCTTCGTAACGGATGATCACAACCTCGCCCGGCTTGACCTCGTCAGCGAGAATCCCGGCAACGGCGGAGTCCTGACTTTCAAATACCCTTGCCTTGCCCTCGAACACGTAGATGCTCTCGTCCACGCCCGCGGTTTTGACCACGCAGCCGTCCAGGGCAATATTGCCGTAGAGCACTGCCAGACCGCCTTCGGAACTGTAGGCGTTTTCAACCGAGCGGATGCAGCCGGTTTCCCGGTCACCATCCAGGGTTGGCCAGCGGGTGCTCTGGGAAAAGGCGGTCTGGGTGGGAATGCCGGCGGGTCCGGCTTTGTAGAATTCAACCACTTCGGTGGGCGGCGACCTCATGATGTCCCAGGTCTCCAGGGCTTCTTTCATGGTTTTGCTGTGCACGGTCGGAAGATCGGTGTTGATCAGTCCTCCCCGCTCCAGCTCGCCAAGAATACCCATGATCCCGCCGGCACGGTGTACGTCTTCCATGTGATACTTGGGAGAGTTGGGGGCCACCTTACACAGTTGCGGCACCCGACGTGAAAGCTGGTCGATTTCGTTCAGCGTAAAGGGAACACCGCCTTCCTGGGCAGCTGCCAGCAAGTGGAGGATGGTATTGGTTGAGCCGCCCATGGCGATGTCCATGACCATGGCATTTTCAAAGGCCGCCATCGAGGCAATGCTCAACGGCAGTACACTGGCATCATCGTCCTCGTAATACCGGCGCGCATTCTCCACAATCTGTCGACCTGCCTTGAGGAACAGCTGTTCCCGATCGGCGTGCGTTGCCAGCAGTGAACCGTTGCCCGGGAGCGCCAATCCGATGGCCTCGGTCAGGCAGTTCATGGAGTTGGCGGTGAACATGCCAGAACAGGAGCCACAGGTAGGGCAGGCGCTGCGCTCGTATTCTTCCACCTGTTCATCGGAAGCGTTGGGATCAGCAGCAATGACCATGGCGTCCACCAAGTCGAGCTTGTGCTCGGACAATTTGGTTTTGCCTGCTTCCATGGGGCCGCCGGACACGAAAATGGTGGGGATGTTCAGGCGCATGGCGGCCATCAGCATGCCCGGAGTGATTTTGTCGCAGTTGGAGATACACACAAGCGCATCGGCACAGTGAGCGTTCACCATGTACTCTACAGAGTCGGCGATGATTTCCCGTGAGGGCAGCGAATACAGCATGCCGTCATGGCCCATGGCGATGCCATCGTCTACCGCGATGGTGTTGAATTCCTTGGCGACACCCCCGGCGGCCTCGATTTCGCGGCACACCAGCTGGCCGAGGTCCTTGAGGTGCACGTGGCCCGGCACGAACTGTGTGAAAGAATTGGCAACCGCGATAATGGGTTTGCCGAAATCGCCGTCTTTCATACCGGTGGCGCGCCAGAGGGCACGGGCGCCGGCCATATTGCGGCCTGCGGTGGATGTCCGCGAACGATACTGAGGCATGGTGTTCTATTCTCTCTGTTGTTACCCGATGACGATGATCAAAAAAACAGAGGATACCAGATTAGACTGGAGGCGCATGGTTGTTTTCAGAGCCTCTGTTTACAATAGTTAACACAGTTGCCAACTTATTTTCCGGTTTGATCCGACAAGGAGTATGCCTATGGCCGGCCAGGAAAGCCTGCCGCTTCGTCGCCTTAAAGAGTTTCAGCCGTTGAACCGGCTGACCGATGACCAGTTGGTTTTGCTTGCCAGCCGAGCCGAGCGTCGTACCCATGGGCCCGGGCAGCGGGTTCTGGAACGCGGTGTCCGTGATGGTCTCGATTTTTTCCTGGTGGCGGGAAAGATTGAGCTTGAGTCCGTGGATGGCCGAAAAACGATCATTGAAGCCGAAACCGAGAAAGCCCAGAACCCGATTGCCAGACTCCAGCCACGGATGTACGACGTTACAGCCGTAAAACCTTCGGAGTTCCTGGTCGTCGAGCAGGACATCCTCAACCAGTTGCTGCGCTCAGCGCCTGTCGAACAGGTTGAGATGGATTCTGGTGAAGGCAATGGAGGGCTGGAGAGCGAGGAGCATCACCTGCTGATGGAGTTCCTGTCGGAGCTGCGATCGAACCAGGTGAAGCTTCCCAGTGTGCCGGATGTGGCCTGGAAGGTTCGGCGGGCGGTGGATCGTGAAGAGTCGACGGCGGACCAGGTGGCCCTTGCGATATCGGCCGACCCTGCCATGGCGGCCAAGCTTGTTCGCGCCTGTAACAGCCCCCTCTACCGTGGATTCAGTGACGTCCGGAATGTCCGGGAAGCGGTTGTCCGTCTGGGAATGCGTACCACCCGGCAACTGGTGACGGTGTTTTCCATGCGGGAGGTGTTCAAGACCCGCCAGGCGTCACTTCAAAAAGAGATGGAAAAGCTTTGGCGTCACTCCCGTGAAGTGGCTGCATTGTGCTGGGTGCTTGCGGATCACGCTACCAAACTGAATCCGGAGGAGGCGTTGCTGGCGGGGCTACTCCATGACATCGGCGTGGTGCCAATCCTGGTCCAGGCTGAACACCATGTGAATCTCTTTGCCGATGAGGCCAACCTCGGCCATGCGATCCGTGAGCTCAGGGCGGATGTGGGCACGGCGGTCCTGGAGAACTGGTCTTTCCCGCCGGCGTTTGTGGAGGCGGTCCGCCACGCCGAGGACTGGGGTTATGAGTGCCGTGAGGCGTCGCCCCAACTGGTGGATGTGGTTATCGTGGCGCAATTGCATTCGATGATCGGTTCCAGCCAGAATGCTGATCTGCCTCCGTTCGACCAGGTGCCGGCGTATCGGCGTCTGGGCGAGCTTGAACTCAATGCCTCTCGCAGTCTGCAGCTTCTGACGGAGGCCAGGGCCCGGGTCGACGAAGTTCAGCAATTGCTGTCCATCCGTTGATTGTCCGGGCTGTGTAAACTGTGGAGTCTGCTTTCTGGTGACTGTTGCACTTATGAATGTACCTTTGTTCCCCCTGAATTCCATCGTCCTGCCCAGGGGGAGGATTCCCTTGCAGCTGTTCGAGCCGCGCTACATCGACATGCTGACCCGTTGTCTCAAGGAGGACCGCGGGTTCGTTGTAGTACTTTTGCAGGAAGGCGGAGAGGTTGGTCGCACTGCCGCCTTCTACGATATCGGTACCTATGTACGGATTATTGATTTCCAGCAGCTTGAGAGCGGCCTACTGGGGATTACCGTTGAGGGCGAATCCAAGGTGTCCGTGGTCCGTAGCTGGCAGCAGGAAGACGGCCTGAATGTGGGTGACGTCGAGTGCCTGATTGAAGAGGCGGAGAGTGAGGTGCCGGAGCATTTCAGCGAGTTGCCTTCAGTTCTGAAGGCGCTGTTTCGTCATCCGGTCATCCGGGACCTGAACATGGATATCGACTATGGCGATGCCAGGGATGTTGGCTGGCGACTCACGGAACTGTTGCCTCTGGACAAGCAGGAAAAGCAGAAGCTGGTGGAATTACAGGACCCTCTCGAACGGCTCACCCGGCTACAGGGCCTTCTGGAAGCGCTGGAGGAGGGCTAGGCTCTAACCCACGGGCCGGAAATTCAGTACGGCCTCATCCCATGACAGCATGATATACCCGCCTGCAAAGACCGCCCAGACAATCGCTGAAGCCATGATGGTTATATCAGGTGCCAGAGGTACCTTGTCGTAACGGCTGTAACTGGCCCGCACCGCACCGGTGACAGCCAGTGCAAGCAACAACCCCCCGATCACGTCCGTGAACCAGTGAACTCCCAGGTAAAGCCTGCTAAGAGCCACGGGCACCAGTGGAAGAGACAGCAAGACATAGTATTGCCAGCGCTTCCGGTGTCGGCTTTCACCGGCAACAAAGCTTGCCAGCAGGGTGACCAGCAGGGTAATACCTGCCGTGTGACCGCTGGGGAAGGCGCCGGAATTCGGCGGGCCCATGACTTCGTCCGGCCGGGGGATGCCGAGCAGTGATTTCAGGCCCCAGACCAGGACTACCGTTACGAAGACGGCCACCAGAATATGGACGGCAGCGGCGTAATAGCCCCGGAACAGGAGGGCTGCGCAGGCCAGCGCACCGGCGGTCATCAGCACTGGCGCATCACCAAGCAGGGTGATGGCAATGAAGGGGCCGTCCAGCAGGGGCTGCCGGAGTTGTTCGAACCATTGAAGCGTGGCCTGGTCGAATCCATCGAGCAGGCTCGTTGCTGTGGCCAGCTGTCCCCAAATCAGCAATAGCGCGGAAGCGCCAAGCGCGAGCATGAATGAGGCCAGCGGAAACTCACCTTCCCGCGCCGGACGCTGGTTGGTGTAAAGGCGCCAAAATCTGTTCGTTGCCTCGTATTGCGCCATCCATTGCTTTAGCCACCGGTAGAAACGGCTGTCCTCCCCGAGTCCCAGCTGAAACCGCAAGAGAACAAAATAGACCACGGTCAGAGCGGCGAGGCTGACGCCGATCACTGCATAGAAGTGCGCCGGAGGCCTGATTTCGCTGGCCAGGGCGCTGCCTACGAGAAACCCCGGGAAAATATAGACCGGTGCCCAGGCGATGGCGGAGCCAATGTTGAAGGTCAGAAAGCGACGCCAGGACATCATCAGCGCTCCGGCAATCAGGGGGATTATCGGGCGTACCGGCCCGACGAAGCGCCCGATGATCACGCTTTTACCGCCGTGACGGTTAAAAAAACGCTCTCCGGTACTGATGATTTTCGGGTAACGGCTCAGCGGCCAGGCCGTTGTCAGGCGACCCTGCAGCAACCGCCCGAGAGCAAAACTCGCCGTGTCGCCCGCAATGGCGCCCAGGCCGGCCCAGAGAAGTGTCTCGGGCAATGGCATACCCGTCTCACCGGCCATTACAGCGACGGCGAACAGGATGGCGACACCCGGGACAATAATGCCGACGATGGCGAGAGATTCGATGAAGGCGGTCGTAAACAGGGCCGTTGCCAGCCAGCCGGGATGCAGGCTGAGCCATGCCGACAGGTCGTTCAGCCAGGCACTGCTCATGTTTCGATGGTTTCTCCCGGACTGAACCAGACCGAATCAGTCCCGCGCCTGCGAGCTTCCTCCATGGCCTGGTGGGCCCGTTTACGGAGTGTGTCGGTGCGGGTGTCGCCGCTGCCCCGGGTTGTGCAGCCCAGGCTTACGGTCGCTTTGCCAACCACGGGCCAGTGGTGTTCGGCGATGGTGCGGCGAATCCGCTCGGCTATTACTCTCACGCCCTCTTCGGGTGTAAACGGCAGTATCAGGAAAAACTCGGAGTCTTTCAGGGTGTACAGGGTGTCACCGGCACGAATCACGCCAAAAAGGTGTTCGGTCATAGCCCGAAACAGGCCCTGAACCTGGTCCCTGCCGTGGAGGTCGGCCACCTCATCGGCATAATCAATACTCAGGTCGATCACAGACAGGCAGTGCCCGGTGGCGATGGCCCGGCTGATCTCTTTCTGAAGGGTTTCATCCAGGAAGCGGGCGTTGTGGGCACCGGTAACCGGATCGGTAATAGCGAGGTCCTCTGCCGACTGGGCCATGTGGTCATACTGCCAGATGTACAGGGCCGCGACCGCCAGAAGAATGAACAGGCCTCCGGTTATGGTGATTGCCTCAGCCGGTGACTGTTCAAGAAACAGGATGATCGACATGGGCACCAGCAGCAAAAGGGAGAGCCCGACGCCCTGGCGCAACGGCAGGATAAGCAGGTTCAGCACAAGCAGGGGCATCGCCCAGTGGCTGATTCCGGGGGCATCCATGGTCAGCAATGCTGCCAGCATGCCACTGTTCAGGCCGGAGAGGATAACCAGATGCCCGGGCGCTGACAGTTGATGCCGACGGCAAATAATGGTGTAAACGGCACCGGCCAGGGTCAGAACCGCCATCCCGGAGGCCAGGTAGAACAGTTCATAAAAGCCATAGCGGAGGTTCTGCATCGCCAGGGTGAAAATGAACAGGCAGGCGATGCCGTAGCCAAAGGCGTGTGTCCAGGTTCTCAGGCGGGTCTCCGTCATACGGCCGGCCCCTCTGCTCGCGGTTGGCTCGGTTGCGCCGGCTGTGACCAGGAACTGTAGGCCTGGCTCCGGTTGCCCCCCTGCTGCTGGGCCCGGCGCAGGGCGTTCGCCGCGCTCTGCTGCAGACTGTTGGCATCGTCACCGATGTTCAGACCGGCGATTCCGGTGCTGACGGTCAGGTTCATGCCGTGGGATTCCAGAAGCGTTGCCAGGCCCTTGCGGATGGTCTCGGCGCGGGCGATGGCATCGCTGGTGGAAATGCCCGGCAGGATCACCAGAAACTGCAGATCGGCAACCCGATAGTAGGTGTCGAAGTCACGGATCTGGGAATGCAGGTAGCGACCAATGCGGGGAAGAATCGAGCGAATATCCTCGTCCGGATCATTGTCGCTGAGATGGGTGTCCAGCCCGATCATAATAATGGACATATCCGTACCTTCCCGTTCGCTGCGCTGGATTTCCTTGTGCAGGTCGGCGGAAAGATATTCCCGGCTTGCCGCCTGGGTCAGTTCATCGGTCCTGCGTAACGGGGCCAGTTGCCGAGCCTTGTAGGTACGGAGAAATATCAGCAGAGCCGAGAGCAGCAGGGTGAGCAGAAAAGCGCTGATCATCTGGTGGCGGTCGGCAAGGCCGACAGCCCATTGTGTTGCGATCATCGCCAGAACGGTGATGAGCAGGGTGGCCAGTGCTGCTGCCGCAGGAGGGACCAATGCGAAAGCGACCAGAGGAAGGGCGTACAGCCAGTGGCTCAGGATCCAGGGGCCGGTCCAGAAGCTGCCCAGCAGAATCAGCAAAAGCACTACAAAGAAAGTCTGCTGGACTCGGGGCCAAGGCTGGTTGATCCGGTTGGGGTGGAAAGTCTTTCCGGCGATGACAATGCCAGCAGCGGCAGCCGCAGCTGCGGCAACCATGGGTTCTCCCAGTACGGCACAGAGGGTGGCAATAGCGATCAGGACCACGAAGCCTGCCCGCGACAACTTGCTTAACAGGAATTTTTCGGCCATCTGGGCCATTGTGTCCTTCCTTTTCCTGAATTCCCCTAAAAAACCGTCCCCGGGGAACCTTAACAGTTCCGAGTATGGCATATCGCAGCGGTATAATATCTGTTTGGGATGCGTACTTGAAACGGGAAAGGTAAAGTTAAGCCCTTATTCCTGATTCCGCTTGAAAACAGAAAGGTATTTGAATGGATATTGCAGCGTACATGGCTGAGGTCGGGCAACAGGCCCGTGCAGCGGCAACTGGAGTGGCTTGTTCGACCACCGCCGTGCGTAATCAGGCGCTCCTGGCGACGGCAGAGACCCTGGATGCAGCCCGGGAAGAGCTGGCCCTCGCCAATGGCAAGGATCTGCAGCGGGGCCGTGAAAATGGCCTGGATGCGGCGATGCTTGACCGGCTGGAGCTGACACCCCAGCGAATCGATACCATGATTGAGGGCCTGCGCCAGGTGGCGTCCTTGCCGGACCCCATCGGTGCAATCACCGACATGGCCTACCGCCCCTCCGGCATTCAGGTGGGCAAGATGCGCGTTCCGCTGGGTGTCATCGGTATCATCTACGAGTCCCGCCCTAACGTGACCGTAGAAGCTGCCAGTCTGTGCCTCAAGTCGGGTAATGCCACCATTCTCCGGGGCGGTTCCGAGTCCATTCATTCCAACCAGGCCATTGCCCGCTGTCTTTCCGAGGGGCTTGCGAACGCAGGGTTGCCCGAGAATGCGGTGCAGGTGATCAAGACAACGGACCGCGCCGCGGTGGGTGAGCTGATCACCATGCCGGACTACGTCGATGTGATCGTGCCCAGGGGTGGCAAGGGATTGATCGAGCGTATCAGTCGTGATGCCCGGGTACCGGTTATCAAGCACCTCGATGGCGTATGCCATGTCTACATCGACAGCCATGCCGACCCGGAAAAGGCGCTGAACGTGGCGATCAATGCCAAAACCCACCGGTACGGCACCTGTAACACCATGGAAACCCTGCTGGTCGACGCCGAGATCGCCGAGGATATCCTGCCGCTGTTGGCTCAGGCTTTTGTTGAGAAAGGCGTGGAATTGCGTGGCTGCGAGCAGACCCGGGCTATTGTCGAGGGTGTGAGCGAAGCCACTGAGGCAGACTGGGAGGCCGAATACCTGGCCCCGGTGCTGGCGGTTCGTGTGGTTGACGGATTGGATGGCGCTATTGACCACATTAACCGGTACAGCTCCCAGCATACCGACAGCATCATCACCGAGAACTACACCCGGGCACGTCGGTTCATTACTGAAGTGGATTCCAGTTCCGTAATGGTCAATGCCTCAACGCGCTTTGCCGATGGGTTCGAGTATGGTCTGGGAGCTGAAATCGGGATCTCCACCGACAAGATCCATGCGCGGGGGCCAGTGGGGCTCGAGGGGCTCACATCCCAGAAGTACGTAGTGTTCGGTGACGGACATATCCGGACCTGATGCCCATGCATGTGATTTATGGCGGGACCTTTGATCCGGTGCACCATGGCCACCTCAGGCTGGCCCTTGAAATCAGTGACTGTCTCGGGGTGGAGTACGTCAGCCTGGTGCCCTGTCATATTCCGCCGCACCGGGGGCAGACCGGGGCGTCTTCTGGCCAGCGCCTGGAGCTACTGAGACTGGCTGTGGCCAATGAGTCCCAGTTACGGATTGACGACCGGGAACTGGCACGAGAGGGGGCCTCCTATACGGCCGACACCCTTCGTCAACTCCGGGCGGAGCTTGGTCCGGACGAGCCCCTGGTCATGGTGGTTGGCACAGACGCATTCGCGGGGTTCGACCGCTGGCGGGAGTGGCAGCAGATCCCGGAGCTGGCCCATGTGGTGGTTGTTCGCAGGCCAGGTCCGGCGCTGGCCCCTTCTGGCGAACCGGCCCGGCTGCTGGCGGAGCAAGGCGTGGGAGGTCCTGAGGCCCTGCACGACAGCCCCTGTGGCCACTTTCTCGAGCTGGATCCGCCGCTTCTTGATATATCCGCCACCGGCATACGTGAGCGTATTGGTGACGGCCGTTCACCGCGTTACCTGATACCCGACCAGGTCTGGACAGAAATTCGTCGCCAGGGGCTCTATGGTGCATGCCCAGACGGGAACTTTTAGTGCTACAATCGCGTCTGAATATGACATTTCGGGCGGCCATACCGGCAAACGCCCGTCCAACAGGGTGATTATGCAGGCAGAGCAACTGAAAGATCTGGTAATTAATGCGCTTGAAGATGTTAAAGCACAGGACATCAGCGTGATTGATGTCCGTGACCGCACCAGTGTCACCGACTTCATGGTTCTGGCATCCGGAACGTCCAACCGACATGTAAAATCCCTCGCCGACTCTGTTGTTGTCGAAGCCAAGGAGCAGGGTGTTCGTGCGAGCAATGTTGAAGGCGCTGGCGTCAGCGACTGGATTCTTGTGGACCTGGGCGATGTGGTTGTTCACGTGATGATGCCTGCCACGCGGGAGTTTTACGATCTGGAGCGCTTCTGGCGCGATGCTCCGGATCTTGGTGTTGCGGGCAGCGAATAATCATGCGGTTACGCCTGATCTGTGTGGGGCAGAAAATGCCCGACTGGGTCAGTACCGGATTTGGAGATTACGCCCGCCGCATGCCGCCGGAGCTACCCGTGGATCTGGTTGAAATTCCTGTTGCCCACCGGGGCAAGAATCCCGACATTCCCAGACTGATGCAGCGAGAAAGTGACGCTATCCTGGCGGCCACCAGTCCGAAAGATCGGGTGATTGCGCTGGAGGTCGGAGGTCGACCCTGGTCGACCGAAAAACTCGCAGCGCAATTGGAAAACTGGCAACAGGATGGCCGCGATGTCAGCTTTTTGGTGGGCGGCCCCGATGGCCTGGCCGACGATTGCCGGAAGCGGGCCGATCAGCAATGGTCGCTGTCGCCGCTCACTTTGCCTCACCCCCTGGTGCGTATTGTTCTGGCAGAACAGCTGTACCGGGCCTGGTCGATCACCCGCAATCACCCGTACCACCGGGCCTAGAGGTTAATCATGCCATGGGGTGAGTTCAAGGATACGGCGGCAGAACGCCGGCTCTTCCAGCGCCGAACCTTGGTGATGCTGGTGTTCGTGATGCTGGCGGTTGGTGGCCTCATCGCGCGCATGTATCAGCTTCAAGTCGTCGAGCATGAGATATATACCACCCTCTCAGACAAGAATCGCGTGCAGGTCCAGTCGGTGCCGCCTCCCCGAGGGCTGGTTTACGACCGCAATGACACCCTGCTGGCGGAGAACCGGCCTGTTTTCAGTGTGACGCTTGTGCCCGAACGGGTTCAGGGTATGGACGATACCCTCACTCAGCTTGACAGTATCCTCGAGATCTCCGAAGAAGACCGGGAACGGTTCCAGCGCCGGCTTCAGGAACCCCGTCGTCCATTTCAGGAAATTCCCCTGAGCTACGACCTGAATGAACAGGAGATGGCCCGCCTGGCGGTGCATCGCCACGAGCTCCCCGGGGTGGAGGTCAGGGCCGAGCTGGTTCGTTTCTACCCTCACAGTGAACTGACGGCCCATGCCCTGGGCTTTGTTGGTCGTATCAACCGGGACGAGTTGCAGCGGATCGATCCGGTTAACTATGCCGGTACCAACTACATTGGCAAGTCCGGCATCGAACGCTTCTATGAGGAAATCCTCCACGGTGAAGTCGGCTATCAGCATGTTGAAACCAACGCACGGGGCCGGACTCTCAGGGTGCTGGAGCGGGAGAATCCGGTGCCCGGAGAAGATCTCCAGCTGCACATGGATTTAAGGTTACAGCAGCGAGCTCACGAGCTTCTGGATGGTCGTCGCGGTGCCATCATTGCTATTGAACCTGATACCGGTGGCATTCTTGCGTTGGCCAGTGTGCCGGGTTTTGATGCCAACAAATTCGTTACCGGTATCAGCGTCAACGACTACCGGGAACTGAGTGAGAGCAAAGACAAACCCCTGTTCAATCGAGCCTTACGCGGTCAATACCCTCCGGGCTCAACGCTCAAGCCCATGCTTGCGGTCGCCGCCCTCGACAGTGGCGCGACTACCCGGGATTACACCATCTGGGATCCGGGGCATTTTCGGCTGAATCAGGGCGGCCGGGTCTGGCGCGACTGGAAGCGGACGGGGCACGGCTGGGTCGATCTCAAAGACGCTGTGGCCGAATCCTGTGATGTCTACTTCTACGAGGCTGCGGTCGAGATGGGCGTGGATACCATGCACAGCTACCTGTCTCATTTTGGTTTCGGGGAAGACGCGACGCTTGATGTCTCTGGGGCTCTGAGTGGCTTGCTTCCTTCGAGAGACTGGAAAAGGGCAGTGCGCAATGAACCCTGGTATCCGGGAGATTCCGTGAACCTGGGTATAGGTCAGGGATTCATGCTGGCGACACCGTTGCAACTGGCGACGGCGACCGCTCTCATCGCCAATCGGGGCGAGTGGGTCGAGCCGAGGTTACTGAAAGATATCAAGGGGGATCGCCCGGTCGAGGAGTTCCTGCCCGCCGAAACCCACGAGCCGCTCAAGTTGAAGAACCCGGATGACTGGGAGTATGTGGTGGAAACCATGGTTGAAGTCATGCATGGAACGAAGGGCACTGCCCGGGGTGCTGGCCGCGGTGCTCCCTATAAGATGGCAGGCAAGACAGGAACTGCCCAGGTCTTCAGTCTGGCAGAGGATGAAGAATACGATGAGGAAGAAATCCGCGAGCGGCTCCGGGATCATGCGCTTTTTGTAGGTTTTGCGCCGGTGGATAACCCGAAAATTGCCGTCGCCGTGATTGTCGAAAACGGCGGCAGTGGCAGTGGCACCGCGGCACCGGTTGCGCGGGCGCTGTTTGACTCCTGGTTACTGGATTATGGGCAGGGGGATAGCGCATTGGTCAGCGGTGTCGGCGAGGTGGCGGACTGATGGCGTTCAAGGCGTTACTGGATTCAACCGCAAGCAACCCTCTTGGCCGGCACCGGAGCATCTGGACCGCGCTGCATCTGGACCCAATCCTGTTACTGCTGTTGCTCCTGCTGGTTTCCGGAGGGCTGTTCGTGCTATACAGCGGCGCCGACCGCAACCTCGAGGTCGTCAAGGCGCAGGGCATCAGGCTGGGCGTGGCGTTTGTCGTGATGCTGGTGTTTGCCCAACTTGATCCCTCGGTGTTCCGGCGTTGGGCGCCGTGGCTTTACGCAGCCGGCATTGTTGCATTGATTGCAGTCATTCTGGTGGGCGTCGGTGCCAAGGGCGCCCAGCGTTGGCTGGCGATACCTGGATTGCCACGATTCCAGCCGTCGGAATTGATGAAACTGGTGGTACCCATGATGGCAGCGTGGTACCTGTCCCGGCATTTCCTTCCGCCCAGGTTTCGGCATGTGGCTGTCGGGCTGGCCATTGTCCTGGTGCCCATGATCATGATCATGCAGCAGCCAGACCTGGGGACCTCCTTGCTGGTGGGCATGGCGGGTATCTTCGTGGTGTTTTTCGCCGGCATTAGCTGGAAACTGATCACCGCGTTCGTGGCCATGGTGTCCGTGTCGGCTCCGTTAATGTGGTTCTTCGTCATGAGGGAGTACCAGAAACAGCGGGTGCTGACACTCCTGGATCCACAAAGTGATCCTCTGGGGGCCGGCTGGAACATCATCCAGTCCAAGACGGCCATCGGTTCCGGGGGAGTGGATGGCAAAGGTTGGCTGCAAGGGACCCAGTCACACCTCGAGTTTCTTCCGGAGAGCCATACCGACTTTATCGTTGCGGTACTGGCGGAGGAATTTGGGTTTGTCGGAATGCTGATCCTCATGACGGTGTATTTCCTGATAATCCTCCGTTGCCTGTACATTGCGGCCACGGCTCAGGATTCCTTCAGCCGTCTTCTGGCCGGCGCCCTCACCATGACTTTCTTCATCTACATCTTTGTGAATGTCGGGATGGTCAGCGGACTGTTACCCGTCGTTGGTGTGCCTTTGCCTCTGATCAGTTATGGTGGAACTTCGGGCGTAACACTCATGGCGGCGTTTGGCGTCTTGATGTCTATTCACACTCATCGGCGAATGATTGGCGCCTGACCTGGCTCTCACAATCATGGCAGTCGGGTAATGGTGATTCCGGCGGAGAACCCGTTACAATAATGGGGATGTCGCCGGGAATCTGATTTCGGTGGCTAATGTGGTCAAGAGGAACTCCAGACAGTGAACTGCAAGCCCTCATTTTCTCTCCTGCTGGCGCTCGTTGCGGCGATGATTCTCAGCGGCTGTGCGTCAGCCCCGGAAACGGACCATTCGTCACGCTATACCCTGGCGACCGACAGGGCGCCCGCGGGCAACTTTGATGTCTCCGGGCTTGACGATGCGGTGCCCGTTTACGAGGCTCCCCGCAGGGCAGGCAATAAGTCACCCTACAAGGTCTGGGGCAAGCAGTACCAAGTGCTCGACAGCAATGACGGCTATGTGTCACGGGGCACGGCGAGCTGGTATGGCGAGAAGTTCCATGGCCACAAGACTTCCAATGGCGAAACCTTTGACATGTATGCCATGTCTGCCGCACACAAATCCCTGCAAATCCCCGGTTATGCCCGGGTAACGAATCTTGATAATGGCCGCTCGGTGATCGTCCGGGTCAACGACCGTGGGCCCTTTCACGGCGACAGAATCATTGACCTGTCCTACGCCGCTGCCAAAAAGCTGGGTTACCAGGCCCGGGGCACAGCACGGGTGGAAGTCGCCGCTATTACGGTCAGGCCGGACGGAGCCATGTTCATTGCCGGTGAACCCTTTTCTCCCGGAGACTCGACCGGATACTCTGAAAGCAGGGTGAAGGCCAGCGGTGACATGGCGATGACCAACCGGTCATTGTTTGTACAGCTGGGTTCCTTCAGCAGCCGGGATCCGGCTGAAAAGTTGCTGAGCCAGGTTAGGGCGGTGCTGGAGAATCCGATGCGCGTGCGGGCCGTTGATACATCTTCAGGGCGATTTCATCGGGTTCAGGTTGGCCCTTTCAGTAATGAGGACAGCGCCAGGCTAACCCAGAGCCTGTTGGAAGCCCGTGGTTTCGATCAGTCCATCCTGCTGACCGATACGCACTGAGCGCGGCGAACAAGATACCGATATAAGAAACACACTTAACGACGAATGAATGGACCCATGGCCTTAAACTCTGCTTTTCGAACTCTGTCTTTTGTCTTTGTGCTGATGCTTGCCCTGACAGGCAGGGCAATGTCCCAGTCGGTACTGATTCCGTCGCCGCCGCAGATTGCCGGCACCTCTTATGTTCTGATGGAACCCAAGAGCGGACGAATCATCATGGAGGAGAACAGCCACGAGCGTTTGCCTCCGGCAAGTCTGACCAAAATGATGACGGCCTATATCGTCGAGCGGGAGCTTGACGAGGGCCGCATCGCCATGTCAGATATGGTGCCAGTCAGCGTGAATGCCTGGAAGACCGAAGGTTCCCGCACCTTCGTCCGGGAAGGCACCCAGGTGTCAGTGGAGGATCTGCTCCGAGGGGTAATCATTCAGTCGGGCAACGATGCCTCCGTGGCACTGGCGGAATTCGTTGCCGGCAGCGAAGACGCCTTCGTTGATATCATGAACCAGCAGGCCCAATTGCTGGGCATGAAAGACACCAACTTCGAAAACGCGACCGGTCTGCCTTCGCCGGATCACTTTTCAACGGCATATGACCTGGCCATACTGGCGCAGGCAATCATCAATGATTACCCGGAAAACTACCCTCTGTACGCCGAAAAGCACTTCACCTATAACAATATCCGCCAACCGAACCGGAACAGCCTGCTCTGGCGTGATGACAGCGTCGATGGCCTGAAGACCGGTCATACCGAGGAAGCCGGTTACTGTCTGGTTGCCTCTGCCAAGCGCAACGACACCCGCTTTATTGCCGTCGTCATGGGGACCAGCAGCTCGGAAGCACGGGCGCAGGAAATCCAGAAAATGCTGAACTACGGTTTCCGCTACTACGAGAGCGAACGCCTGTTCCGGTCCGGCCAGGAACTGATCGAAGCCCGTGTCTGGGGTGGCCAGGCTGATCAGCTTTCAGTCGGCATGACCGAAGACGTCTATGTCACCATACCCCGGGGGTCGCGAAACGATCTGGAGTCCACGGTAGACCTTGATTCTGTCATCAAAGCACCCATCAACGTCGGGGATGAGCTGGGACGGGTCAAGGTGTCCTATGACGGTGAGGTACTGGTTGATCAGCCGGTGCTGGCCCTGACCGAGGTTCCCGAGGGTGGGTTCTTCAAACGCATCTGGGATGCCATCAAGCTCTTTTTCGTTCAGTTATTTCAGTAGGGTGATGTTGATCCCGGGGAGTAAAACGGCATGAGTCAGCCGAAAGCACCAAAAATTGAGTTTCCTTGCGACTACGTCATCAAGGTTATCGGCAACGCGGCACCTGATTTCACCGAGTTCGTGGTTGAGGTTGTGGAGCAGCATGCGCCCGGGATCTGTGAAACCGACATCACGGTTAACGACAGCAGTAAAGGCCGGTTTTCCTCCGTCCAGCTCAAGATTGTGGCTACCGGGGAAGCGCAGCTCAAAGCCCTGTTTGAGGATCTCAAGGCCAGTGGCCGCATACACATGGTGCTCTGAGCCCGATGCCTGACGTGATTGTCCGATCCCTGGGGGTGCAGCCCTATCTGGAGACCTGGGAGGCCATGAAATCGTTCACCGCCGAACGGGATGGCAGTGTGGCGGACGAGCTCTGGTGCCTTGAGCATCCCCGGGTTTACACCCAGGGCCAGGCGGGCAAGGCCGAGCACATCCTGGCCCCGGGCGATATTCCGGTGATTCCGGTTGATCGGGGCGGGCAGGTGACCTACCACGGACCCGGTCAGTTGGTGATTTACCTGATGATCAATCTGAGTCGCAAGAAACTGGGTGTACGGTCTCTGGTGGATGAGATTGAACAGGCCATCGTCCGTATGCTTGCAGGATTGGGCGTGGAGGCAGCTCCGAGACCGGACGCCCCGGGCGTTTACGTGGGCGACGCCAAGATTGCCTCGCTCGGACTGAGGGTTCGCCGGGGTTGTTCCTTTCATGGCCTGGCGCTGAATGTGGATATGGACATGGAGCCCTTCCAGCGCATCAATCCTTGCGGCTATGCCGGCATGGCCATGTGCCAGGTGCGGGACTTTGTTCCGGGTGTAAACCTCGCTGACGTGCAGCAACGGTTGTCGGAGCAGCTTGTCAGCGGCCTTTCCCACCAGGACGTCGAGTTTCGCGACGGTTGGTAATTCAGGCAGCGGCTTCGTTCTGGTAACCGCACACCCGGTTTCGCCCCTCAGTTTTGGCCTGATACAGGGCTTCATCTGACCGCTGCAGCAGGCGGTCGATGGATTCCGAACCACGGATCGACGCCACCCCCACACTGATGGTTGCCTGAATCAGGCCCTGCTCCGTGCTTACGGATCTGGCGGCAAAAGCTTCACGGATCCGGTTTGCGGATGCCAGCGCCTCCCAGGTATTGGTTTCGGGCAGCAGAACCAGGTACTCCTCACCGCCCCATCGGGCCAGCGTATCAACTTTGCGGCATTGTTGCCGAAGGGTCCTGGCCACCAGAATGATCAACTCGTCACCCACATGGTGCCCGTAGTTATCGTTAACGCTCTTGAACAGGTCAATGTCCATCAGCAGCACCGAAAAGGGCCGGGCGTTGCGAAGATAGCGCTGATACTCGATGTCCAGTTGCTCAAGCGCTTCGCGGCGATTGGCGAGGCCGGTCAGGGCATCGTGCTTGGCGGCATACTCGAATTCCGCGGCCAGCTTCAGCAACCCCAGTTTGCTGCGTCGACGGCTCTGGTCAAGGATGTAACAGGTGACCATTTCAAAACCCAGCACCGCTATCATGGTAATTCTGAAACTGGTGCTGTGCGGCGGCTCAAACAGGAAATCCCCCAGCGGGCTGAACAGGAAAATGACGGCGGCGAACCCACCACAGCAGGCGAGCACCCCAGCCCGGGATTCGCTGATGTAGAAAATGATGGGCGGGTAGGCAAAGAGCCAGATAATGGCGGAGCCGTCCTCCACGGCATGGAGGGCCAGATAGGTGAACAGCACCGTGATCAGGGTAATGAAGCCCCGGCGTTGCAGAGTTTTGTTGCCAAATAGCAGATAGGTTACAGAATTGATCGCCAGAAGAATGGCGAAGGATATCAGCAGCGGCGGCGTGATCGGATCGTTCTGCAGGCTCGAGCGCCAGGCAAAGAAAAATAGCAGGGGAACGGCAACGGTGGTCAGCCAGTTGATCAGGATCGGGACAGGAATCTCGCCCTTGACTCGGAACTGAGACAGCTCCGTGTCCGGCGTTTTTCTTGCGGATTGCGGCATTTTCAGATCTTGTTCTTGTGATAGTCGTTGTTGGACCTTACGTATCTAGAAATAGTAGACCGGTTTCCCGGCGGAAACTGTGTCGAAACGTAAACGATCCGGTTGTGCAGATGTAAACCGGCAACGGTGCTGGCGCATTGGCCCCGTGGCCGCGGCAATCCGGTCGACTCGGTTAGGTCAGCTCCCCTGACTATCCGTATAATGGTGTAAGCCGCCAAACGTGGTGAAATTCTCTGATCCGAACAGGTCACTATGTCTTCCAGACGTTCAGGAAATTCGGTTTCCCGCATCAAGACAGGCAGTTTCGAGCGCAGGCTGAGTCTGACCCGTGCCGGATTGTTTGCCGGTACCCGTATGGCCTCACACATGGCAACCAACTGGTTCAGCACTCGGGAAAACCGTGAAAAGCGTCACCGCGCCATGCTTTCGAGCCAGGCGCGGTTCCTGGTGGATGAACTGGGCAAGTTGAAGGGCAGCGTGGTCAAGATTGGCCAGGTTATGGCTCTGTATGGCGAGCATTTTCTGCCCGAGGAAGTCACCGAAGCGCTCCACACACTGGAAGATCAGACCACCTCTCTGGAATGGCCGGCTATCGAGCGTGTGCTGAAAGACGAGCTGGGCGCGGACCGTCTGGCGCAACTGGATGTAGAGCCCGAGCCTATTGGCGCTGCGTCGCTGGGACAGGTCCACCGGGCCTGGCGCCGCAGTGACGGCCTGGAGCTGGTGCTGAAAGTGCAATACCCCGGCGTTGCCGACGCCGTAGACAGCGACCTGAATGCTGTCGCCCAGTTGCTGCGAGTGGCCAGGCTGGTCAGTTTTGGCCCCGAGTTCAATGACTGGCTGGAGGAAGTCCGGCAGATGATGCATCGCGAGGTGGACTATCGCCTTGAGGCGAAGACCACCGAGAAATTCCGCAACATGCTGGCATCGGACCCGAGGTTCATTGTGCCCAGGGTCTTGCCGGAGTTCTCAACCGAGCATGTTATTTGCTCAACCTACGAACACGGGCATTCGGTCAGTTCCCAGTCGGTCAGGGACCTCCCGCTGGAACGTCGCAGTGCCCTGGGCAAGGCTGCCCTGGAGCTGTTTTTCCGGGAGTTGTTCATCTGGGGCGAAATACAGACCGACCCCAACTTCGGCAACTACCGCATCCGGATTGCCGGGGAGGAAGGAGATGACCCGGGGTATGACCGTATCGTCCTCCTCGATTTCGGCGCCGTGCAGTCCTACTCGGATGACTTTCTCGAACCGGTCATCCAGATGATCAGGGCCTCATACGAGAATGATCTCGACGCGGTAATCGATGGTGGCGTGAAACTGCGTTTCATGAGCACAGAGTGGCCGGAGGAGGTACTGGAGAAGTTTGGCCAGGTCTGTATGTCGGTGCTTGAGCCGCTCTCCAGCGACAAGGATTCCTGGCCGGACTATGCAGTTAACAGCCATGGCCAGTATCGTTGGAAGCAGAGTGAACTGCCGTCACGTGTGGCGCGTCAGGCGGCCCGGTCGGCGATCAGTCGTTATTTCCGGGTGCCCCCGAAGGAGTTCGTGTTCCTTAACCGTAAACTGATCGGGGTCTACACCTTCGTTGCGGTCCTGAATTCCGAATTTAACGGCGAGCCGCTGCTTCGGAAATACCTCTACGGTGAAGGTGATGATGCACCGGACGCCTCCGCGACGAGCCAGAGCACAAAGGCGTAGCGGGCCCCCTTGCCAATTCCTACCAGTACCACAAAATTGAGCCACGGCACGCGCATGATCCCGCCAACCAGGGTCAGCGCGTCGCCACCCAGAGGCAGCCAGCCCATCAGCAGTGACCACTGGCCATAACGGTTAAAGCGGTTCCTCGCCTTGTGCAGCTGCATTTCGCTGACCGGAAACCAGCGTTTATGCTTAAAGCGATCCACCTGCCGGCCGATAACACCATTAACGACCGAGCCCAAGGTGTTACCGAGCGTTGCCCAGAACCACAGCCACCACCAGGAATAACCCTGTGTTATCAGCGTGCCAAGCAGAACTTCCGAGTAGGCGGGTAGCAGCGTGGCAGCGGCGAACGCGGTCAGAAATAGCGTCAGGTAGGCCACCGGCCCCTCCGTGCTTTCAAATAGAATGAACTTCCAACTCCCCGCACGTCCGCGTTCACCATGAAACAGTAATCGCTCCGCTTCAAGCTCTACGCCCTCGTTGTGTCCCTGCTCCTGATAATGGGCATCAGTATTGTGGTGACTGCCCAGCTATCCCTCAGAGATATGGAGGAGCGGTTGACGGTCGAAACCCGGGGGCACGGTGCAGGGTATTGTGATGGATCAGCTCGGCGCAACCGCTGGCATCCCGCATGCGGGAATCCACCGATGAAATCAGCACCATGATCGACGGTCTCAAACAGGATGTGAACGCTACTGTCTCGGTGATCCAGAGCGGCGTTGATCGCGCCACCTCGGCGATGCGGCCAACGATCTCCGGGAACTTGCCGGTCGGGTCAAGGGTAGTGGTCAGGCCCTGGACAATGAGGTGCAGGTTCTGGAGCGTGAGCTGAGCCGCCTCAGGACATGATGGGCGGCTACTATGGTGGCGATTCAAAGCATCAATTTTAAATTAGCTTGTGCCGTGCCATCATTCAGCCATAGGATTTCAGTCCCGAAACATACAGCCAGAGACTTTAGGGAGGTGTTTATGGAGCAGGTCACGATTTATGGCCGCTCAAGTTGTGGTTTCTGTGTTCAGGCAAAGCGCCTGTGCGAGGCCAGGAACATTCCCTACGTCTGGGTCGATATGATCGAGAAGGGCATGAGCAAGCAGGATATCGCGGACAAGATTGGCCGGCCGGTTTATACCGTGCCGCAGATTCTGGTGGGCAACCAGTACGTGGGTGGGTTTGATCAGTTCTACGCCTATATGCGCGATCAGCAATCGGAGCTGGCCCGCTAATCATCTGCGTGTAGTGTCTGAACAATGAAAAAAGCCTGACAGAGATACTCTGTCAGGCTTTTTTGCTTCCCGATACGCTGTTCGCTCGGTTACAGCTGGAAGTCGGTCTTCAGCTTCTTCTCGGTCAGCGAGTTCTGGAGTTTGGCAACACGCGGCAGGCCATTATCGAATGGCGGGAAACTCTCACCGGCAATCAGAGGTTCCAGGTAGTCCCGGCAGTCCTGGGTGATACCAAAGCCATCGTCGGTGATGAAGTGAATCGGCATCTTCTTCTCCTGGTTTGCCACTTCGCTCAGCGGGGCCTCACCGATCTTCCAGACGTAAGGTTTGCCCTGTTCGCGGACGATGGTGGGCATCAGTGCCTGCTTGCCCTCCAGAGCCATTTCCACGGCTGCCTTGCCAACAGCATAGGCCTGCTCTACGTCGGTGGCAGAGGCAATGTGTCGGGCGCTGCGCTGCAGGTAGTCTGCAACTGCCCAGTGGTACTTGTGGCCCAGAGCCTGCTTGACCATGTTGGCCAGAGCCGGGGCAACACCACCAAGCTGGGTGTGGCCGAACGCGTCCTTGGCACCGGCGTCCGCGAGGAAGCGACCATCTTCGTACTGGGCACCTTCGGAGGCCACGACAACGCAGTAGCCGTATTCCTTCACACAATGTTCCACGCGTGCCAGGAAGGCGTCCCGATTAAAAGGAATTTCCGGGAACAGGATAATGTGGGGCGGTTCGCCCTCACCCTGTCCGGCCAGACCGCCGGAGGCGGCAATCCAGCCGGCGTGGCGCCCCATGACTTCCAGGATAAACACCTTGGTGGACGTTTCGCACATGGACTTGATGTCCAGGCTGGCTTCCAGGGTTGACGTGGCAATGTACTTGGCAACTGAGCCGAAGCCGGGGCAGCAGTCGGTGAAGGGCAGATCGTTATCTACAGTCTTCGGCACGCCAATGCAGGTGATGGGGTAGCCCATCTTGTCGGCGATCTGGGAGACCTTGTAGGCAGTATCCTGGGAATCCCCGCCGCCGTTATAGAAAAAGTAGCCAATGTCGTGGGCCCGAAACACCTCAATCAGGCGCTCGTATTCGCGACGGTTCTCGGAAATGTTCTTGAGCTTGTGGCGGCAGGAGCCAAAGGCGCCTCCAGGGGTGTGAATCAGTGCCTGGATGGCATCGTCGCTCTCGAGGCTGGTATCAATCAGCTCTTCCTTCAGCGCCCCGATAATGCCGTTGCGTCCGGCAAACACTTTGCCGATTTTGTCCGGATGCTTGCGGGCGGTCTGGATGACGCCACAGGCACTGGCATTGATGACGGCGGTGACACCGCCGGACTGAGCGTAGAATGCGTTCTTGATGGCCATCTCGGGCTGGAGCCTCCTGCTGGTTCGACAATGCCGCCGATGATACGCCAATCGCCTGCAATTTTCATGAGCAGGATTGCGGATAGCGTGGCTCTTGACGGGGTGGGGCGGATACGGGAGGCTTGTCGGGTTTCAACTCAGAGGGCAGTTGCCGAATGCACATTCATATCCTCGGAATTTGTGGCACTTTCATGGGCAGCCTGGCCGTTCTGGCCCGGGAACTCGGCCACACGGTGACAGGCTCCGATCAGGGCGTTTATCCGCCCATGAGCACCCAGCTGGAGTCTCAGGGTATCGGCCTGATGGAAGGGTATAGCCCGGACCACCTGGAGCCGAAGCCGGACCTTGTGCTGATCGGCAACGCCATGTCCCGTGGCAATCCGGAAGTCGAAGCGGTGCTTAACCGCAATATTGACTATATGTCCGGGCCCGAGTGGCTGAGCCGTGAAGTGCTCAGGCACCGCTGGGTAATGGCGGTGGCCGGAACCCATGGCAAGACCACGACAACCTCCATGCTGCTGTGGATACTGGATCAGGCCGGGCTTGAACCGGGATACCTGGTTGGCGGTGTCCCCCGGGACTTCCCCGTGTCAGCGCGCCTCGGCAACAGCGACTTCTTCGTGATCGAGGCGGACGAGTACGACAGCGCCTTCTTTGACAAGCGCTCCAAGTTCATCCATTACCGTCCCCATACCCTGATCCTGAATAATCTGGAATTTGATCACGCGGATATTTTCGAAAACGTCGAGGCCATTGAGCGACAGTTCCATCACCTGGTGCGGACCGTCCCTTCCCAGGGCCTGATTATCCGTCCGGCGGTGGACGGCCATCTGGATAATGCTCTGGAAATGGGCTGTTGGAGTTCGGTGCAGGACACCGCTATTGGCAGTGAGACCCCGCGCATGTCGGACTGGCGGGCAGAGCTGCTATCGGAGGACGGCAGCCGGTTTCTGGTGATTCACCACGAACAGCCGGTGGCGACCCTGAAGTGGGACCAGACCGGTCTTCATAATGTCCGCAATGCCCTGTCTGCCATTGCGGCCGCCCGCCATGTGGGTGTCACCCCGGATCATGCGGTGGCAGCCCTGTGCCGGTTCTCCGGCGTCAAGCGGCGAATGGAGTTGCTGGCGGACATAGACGGCGTACGTGTGTATGACGACTTTGCCCACCACCCGACCGCCATTGCCACCACCCTTGAAGGCTTGCGGAACCAGGTGGGCGAGGAGCCCATCCTGGCGCTGATTGAACCGCGATCAAACACCATGAAGCAGGGCGTTCATCAGCAGACACTGCTGGCCAGTGCGGAAACTGCAGACCGGGTTCTGTGGGCCAACCTGAACGATATGAACTGGCTGCCGGAGTTGATTACCGGTTGGCAGGACCTGAATGCCGGGTCTGATCGGCACCGGGTGGAGGCTACGGTTGAGGATTTGCTGGCACGCACCCTGGAAGATCTTCCCAGCCCCTGCCACATTGTGATCATGAGCAACGGTGGCTTTGGCGGTATCCACAGTAAACTTATTGCCGAGCTTGAGCGTATTCGTGGCTGATTCGGCGCAACCAGCGACTTCCTCTGACTGACAAGTGGCGATATCCATGACCAATGACCAGAACCGGCCTTCAACCGTCAACCTGGCCTTCACCGGTGCGTCCGGTGCCCAGTATGGCCTGCGCCTGCTGCAGTGCCTGGTGTCAGCTGGCTGCCGGGTCAATGTGATGGTGAGCCGGGCCGCGCAGGTGGTGATCGCCACGGAAACCGAACTCAAACTGCCGGGAACTCCGCCGGCGATGCAGGAGACTCTCTCGGCCTATGCCGGCGCGGAACCGGGCCAGGTTCTGGTGTTTGGTCGCGAAGACTGGTTTGCGCCGCCGGCCTCCGGTTCCGGGGAGAAAGCGCCGCTGGTGGTTTGTCCCTGCAGCACCGGCACGCTCTCGGCCCTGGCGACCGGTGCCAGCAACAACCTGATCGAACGGGCCGGTGATGTGGCCCTGAAGGAACGGCGCCCGCTGATTCTGGTGCCCCGGGAGGCGCCTTTCTCCGAGGTGCATCTGGAGAACATGCTCAAACTGACGCGCATGGGTGCCGTCATCATGCCGGCGAGTCCCGGCTACTACCACAAGCCCCAGTCGATCGAGGATCTGGTGGATTTTATTGTTGCCCGTATCCTCGATCATCTGAACTTGCCCCAAGACCTGATGCCCCGCTGGGGCGAAGCCCGCGCCGAGGATAAGCGCAAGGGCTGAGGCCGCCCGGGGCGATGGTTTTGGCCAGCCCGATTGATGCTTTTCATCATTGAGCAAACCGGGCTCCGGGCAGAGACTTGGTGAACGACAATCACAACACAGGTTATTCACCGAGGTTCACCATGATTCCACGCACTCTCTTCGACGCCGACCTTGAAGGCTTTCGCGATTCTGTCCGCAAATTTCTGGAACAGGAGGCAGCGCCTTACCATGATCAGTGGGAGAAAGACGGCCAGGTTAGCCGCGAGCTCTGGCAGAAAGCTGGTGAGCTGGGTTTCCTTTGCCCTTGCCTGCCGGAAGAGTTTGGTGGTGTAGGCGCGGATTTCCGGTACAGCGCGGTGGTGATTGAAGAGGTAGCCAGTGCCGGCTTGACGGGGATAGGCTGGGGCCTGCACTCTGATATTGTTGCGCCTTACGTGCTCAACTACGGCTCCGACGAACTCAAAAATCACTATCTGCCCAAACTGGCCAGCGGTGAGATGATCGGCGCCATTGCCATGACTGAACCGGGTGCCGGCTCGGATCTGCAGGGCGTGAAAACCACGGCGGTGAAAAACGGCGACCATTATGTGCTTAATGGTTCCAAAACGTTCATCACCAACGGCCAGCTTGCCGATGTGGTTATTGTTGTTGCCAAGACCGATCCCAAGGAAGGCGCCAAAGGCATCAGTCTGTTCATGGTGGAAACCGCGTGGGAAGGTTTCGAGAAAGGCCAGAACCTGAACAAGGTTGGTATGAAGGCCCAGGACACCTCCGAGCTGTTCTTTCAGGATGTGAAAGTGCCTGCAGGAAACCTGATTGGTCCAGGTGAGGGACAGGGCTTTTTCCAGCTCATGCAGGAACTGGCGGCCGAGCGTCTCCAGGTGGCCCTGGGTGCTGTGGCCGCGGCTGAAGCTGCCTGGCAATGGACCCTGGATTACGTCAAGGAGCGCAACGCCTTCGGCAAGCCGGTGATTGCGTTCCAGAATACCCGCTTCAAGATGGCGGAAATGAAGGCGGAAATTACCGCTGCCCGGGTGTTCACCGATCGGTGCCTGGAGCTGCATCTGGATAAGAAGCTCGACATCCCCACCGCGGCGATGTTGAAGCAGCTCACCACAGACCTGCAATGCAAGGTGATGGATGAGTGCGTGCAGCTTCACGGTGGCTATGGTTACATGTGGGAGTACCCGATTGCCCGGGCATGGGCAGACTCACGGGTGCAGCGCATCTATGCCGGCACCAATGAAATCATGAAGGAAATCGTCGCCCGTTCATTCTGAGCAGGGCCCGGGGTTCTGGCCAGATGGGCGGTCGAAGGCAGTGCCAGCACTGCCCGTTCTTCTGGATCAGGAGACGCAATGATGGATAATCAGTTGTCTGGAGAATCCAGCCAGGAAGTGACCAGCCTCGAAGGGCTTGCACCGATGGCAGACTATTCGCTGATGAATAGTCTGGCCTGCGATCCTGATGCCACTCCCGATGGCGTTGACTGCAAGCCGAGGGAGGTCTTTTCAGGGCATTACGTTCCGGTCAGGCCAACGCCCATCAAGACCCCCGATTACGTCGCCCACAGTGAAAGTTTGTTCCGAGAATTGGGCTTTGCAGACAGCCTGGCCCGGTCTGATGATTTTATCCGGATGTTCTCCGGAGACCTCTCACTCGTGCCGGAGCCCATGAGCAAAGTCGGTTGGGCGTGTGGCTATGCGCTCTCCATCTACGGCACCGAATACACCCAGCAGTGTCCGTTTCAGACTGGCAACGGCTATGGCGACGGCCGTGCCATTTCGGTACTGGAAACGGTTATCAACGGTCGACGCTGGGAAATGCAATTAAAGGGCGGGGGACGGACGCCATACTGTCGCGGCGCCGATGGACGCGCCGTTCTGCGCTCCAGCGTCCGTGAATTCCTGGCGCAAGAGCACATGCACGCCCTGGGTGTGCCGACCTCGCGATCACTGAGTCTTTATGTCTCGAAAACGGAGAGGGTGCGGCGTCCCTGGTACTCCGAGGGCTCCCATTCCCGGGATCCCGACCAGCTTATTTCAGAGCCGGTTGCCATTTCCACCCGCGTTGCCCCTTCCTTCATCCGGGTTGGCCAGCTCGAACTCTTTGGTCGCAGGGCCAGAAAGCAGGAGCACGCTCGAGCGATCGAAGAACTCGAACAGCTGGTGCTGCACCTGATTGATCGGGAGTACAGCGGGGTCATTGACCAGACGCTCGCGACTCCCGCGAAAGTCGTCATGCTTGCAAGGGAGTTCCGCGGCCGCCTTGCCTCGCTGGTGGCGAACTGGATCCGCGTCGGCTATTGCCAGGGCAATTTCAACAGCGACAACTGCGCCGCTGGCGGCTTCACACTGGACTACGGACCTTTCGGCTTCTGCGAAGTGTTTGAGCCGTTTTATCAACCGTGGACCGGTGGCGGGCAACACTTCGCTTTCCTGAATCAACCGGCGGCCGCTGAGCAGAACTTCAAGAGTTTTTGCTCGGCCTTGCGGCCTCTGCTCAATGGCCATGAAGACGAACTGGCTCAACTCGACGAGATTCAGAAAGGTTTTCCGGAGGTGATGCGGGCGGAAATGCAAAGGATGTGGTCAGCGAAACTGGGGCTGAAAGGTTTTGACGCCGAACTCTTCCGGGAGCTGATGATGCTGATGAGCCGAACCCCGGTGGATTACACCATTTTCTTTCGTGAGCTGTCCTCGGTACCCGACGATATTGAGCCAATAAAGCAGAGCTTTTACAGGTCACTGGATGAAGCAGGTGGAGCTGATTCGGAAGGGCTGCTCAAGCGCTGGTCCGAATGGCTTGCCAAGTGGAAGTCCCAGATTGGAATCGACGGAGCGGGCGACGGTTCCCGGCTCCGCGAGGAGCTCTCCCAAAACATGAAACTCATGAACCCGAAATATACCATGCGCGAGTGGTTCGTGGTCCCGGCCTATCAGCAAGCTGCCGAAGGTGATTACCTGCCACTGAGGGAACTGCAAAAAGTATTGCTTCAACCCTATGACGAGCAATCGGATCGGGTTGAGCATCGTTTCTACCGGCTAAAGCCCCTCGAGCTGTTCGATCTCGGCGGGTTTTCCCATTACAGCTGCTCGTCCTGAGCTGTTACCAAACTTCACAAATTGCCAAGCCTATCAAGGTCTCCGGCCATCACTTCCCCTAAAGAAGCGGCACAACCTCTAACAAGGACAAACGGTTGCCGCGATGAAACGCCTGATCGGTTTCTCTATGTCTGTTCTCTCCCTCGCCCTGGCCGGTTGCGGCGAGGAATGCGATGAACTGCCCGTGGACGGGCGGGATTTTGATGGTGTGGAGTACAGTGAACCGGCGCCCTATACCGGCAAGGTTATCGACGGATACCTGAACAACGCCAGGGTCTGGCTGGATATGGATGGTGACAGTCAGTTCACGCCGGGGCCTCTGGTCATTGAACTGGGTAACGGCAGCGAAGTCACCCTTGCCTCTGGTGAGCCCAAGGCAATGAGCGGTGCCGGTGGTCGTTTCACGATGGACATCTCTGCGTTGGTTTTGCCCCCTTCCGTGGGCCCGGATCTTGATCCCAGGAACTATCCGTTACATGCCGTCGCCCTGTCAGGCAAAACCCTTGAGGAAACGCGCAACGGCGAGATTCCTGAGCAGGGAAGCGGCGTTTCTGCTGGGAGTCTCTCTGATTCAGAATGCCGCGGACGTTATTGCGGTGGTTGATACTGCCGCTCAGGGTGACTTTGCCAATGTCGATGTCGACGCCCTGACCCTGCCCGAAGTGGATATGGAATTAAGCGAGCCGGTGCTGCTGACCAGCCAGAAGGTATACGCCGAGCCTTTCAGCCAGGATGCCCTGCCTGCCAATCGCTCAGGCCTGCAGATCTCCGCCGAGCTGGCCTTCGATTACAGTGAGAGCGGGCGCCTGCTATCCGTCTCGGCGAATGGTTGTCTGTCACCGTCCATGCCGGAGTTGGCGCGCCTGATCGGTGTAAATGGCTATATGGCGAACCTGCAAACCCAGTGGCTGCCTTCTGCCGCACTGTCGGAGCAGAGCCGCTTGAATTTCGATGAAGATGGAACGGATGAGCGTCTGATTTTCGACTGGGACAACCGCCGTGCCTATTTCGAGACCAGCATCACCTGTCATCAGTATCGCGGGATTTCAGCGGGCTCAACGGAGGTTGGCGGTAACCCCGAGGTAAACTACAGCTGGACAAAGGACAGTGGTGAGCTGGCAGAGCTGGTTGCAGAGTATGACACCGGCAAGACCCGCACGCTGGTTCCGGACATGGCAAATTCGTCCTCTGTATTTCCGGGTTATCGGCTTTCAGAGCAGGGCAGTGAGGCGGAGGCCGTGACGTTTGCGGTAGGCATCAGTAACTGTACCCCGCAAGAGGATGCCGTGGACGCGAATTCGAGGTCATTCCCAATTCCGCTTATGCGCGGGTGGAGTATAGCTACCAGCGTTTGTCTGGGTATCTTGTGGCGCTGCTCAATTGATTTGAAATAAGCGTGGCCGGATCAACGCACAATACTTTGGTACTGCATTTGCGCAAGAAAACTAACAATTGCAAAATTTGGCTATGTGACACGGTGTAGCTCTATGTAAACTCCGACAACGGATGTCGTGTAGCATGCGTATCTAATCGGAGTTTTCCATGCGGTCCTGCAGTACCCAGTCCTACGTCCTCGAACATTACCTTCGTTTAAAGACTGATATCCCGGAAAACTGGTTGTCTTCCCTCCAGGCTCTGACTCGTAGCCCGCGGCTTTCAATGGAAGTTGACCTATCTGGCGATCCCGGCAGTTTCTCCGGCCGGTTGGCCTTTCTTGAAACCGACGCTGTGAACGTTTGTGGGTTTTATCTCAGCTCTGCCTCCAGCATCTTTGGGGCGAATGCTGCCACCTCTGCGATCATCATGCCTTTGCAGGGGACAGTTGAATTCGAGGTTGGTGGTAAGCATTTTGTCAGTGCGCCAGGCGCTCCTTTCGTGCTCGACAAAGGTGTTGAATTTTATGCACGACTGTCTGCAAACGTTCATCTCTTCATTGTTCAGCCCGGTCAGTCGGTTTTCAGCAGCGAAAAGATGAACCTGAAGCCCGGGGATCCGGAACTTGTCACTCTTCTCGAGAGTTATCTGGTCGAAACCCCGTTTTTTCGGGATCACGCGCATGCAGTGGAGCGGACGAGTCGGTTTGGTAAAGCGTTACACCAATTTATTGCCGGGAACCATGCAGCGTTCAGGACCCGAGGGCCGGCCGTGCTGGTGGGAGAGGAACGTCGGCTATGCCGGGCACTGGAACTGATCAATGACCATTTGAAAACCGGCGTAGATCTGGACCGGATCGCTAGAGACTCCGGAATGAGTCTCAGGAATTTCTATTACCTTCTGAAGAAATACACAGGTTTGACGCCGTACAGCTATTGTCGCGCGCGGCGATTGGTCAAGGCCCGGGAATCGTTGATTTGTGGGTACCGCAAGGATCCTTTGGTGGCGAACCATGCGCTAAACTGGGGTTTCAACCATGCGGGCCGTTTTTCGTCTTATTACCACGATCATTTTGGTGAGTACCCCAGTGAGACTATTGAGGGCCTGGAGGCGCTCTTGGAGCGCGCTGAAAAAGTCTGGGTGGTGGATGCTAATTCATCCTGGCGAACAAAATACTGGTATACATCGTCGGATGCTACACCTGCTTGACCGGACCGGCACCCGAGCCTGGACAGGCCCGGGCCCTTCTGAGCCCGGTTATCTTTTCGTCGCTGCTTTTCGATATCAGACCTTGAATCGGGCGACCTGCGTATTGAGCCCTTCTGCGAGTCGCGCAAGCTCCTCACTGGCTGCCGACACCTGTTCGGTAGACGCGGCGGATTGATCACCCACATCACGAATCAGTGTGACATTCTGGTTAATTTCTTCCGCCACGGAGCTCTGCTCTTCAGCAGCGGTTGCAATCTGGCTGTTGTGTCGGCGGATCTCTTCGACCCCTTCTGCCATTTCCTGAATGGAAGTGCCTGCCAATTGTGCCCGCTCCAGCGTTTGCTCGGCGAGCTTTGTGCCAGTTTCCATACTGGCAACAGAGGTTTCTGCGCTGGTGACCAGATTAGTAATCAGGGTTTCAATCTCAGCTGCGGAACTCTGAGTGCGTTGCGCCAATGACCGCACTTCGTCGGCTACTACAGCAAAGCCGCGACCCTGTTCGCCAGCCCTGGCGGCCTCAATAGCGGCGTTCAGTGCCAGCAAATTGGTTTGCTCCGCGACTGATTTTATGACATCCAGAACCGTACCAATGTTATTGGTTTCCGCTTGCAAGCCAGTCAACAGTTCCATGACATTGCTGCTCTGTTTGTTCAGTTCTGCAACGAGCTCCAGGGTCTCCCGCACGGCCTTTTCCCCGTGACCGGATTTCTCGCTGGCTTGATTGGCGGCCTCAAAGGCCGCTTCTGCGCTCCGAGCAACCTCATTTACGGTCGAGACCATTTCATTCATGGCGGTTGCCACCTGATCGGTCTGTGATTGCTGGTCGGCAACGCCCTTGCTGGTCTGATTAGTTACCGTCGAAAGTTCCTCTGAAGAAGAGGCAATACTGGCGGCGCCGGTTTCGATTTCCCTGATCAGCTCTCTCAGGTTAGTTATCATTGTGCCGAATGCGGCAAGCAACTGACCGAACTCGTCGCCACGCTGGCTTTGGACATTCACAGTCAGATCCCCAGAGGCAACCTTGTTGGCAATTCCGACGGCTTCATTAATCGGGCCGGTGATTGATCGGGTCAGGACCCAGGCAAGAGTGATGGCAATCAGCAGGGCAATGAGGGTTACGACTGCAATCTCTTTGATCGCAAGATCGTACACTTGCTGCAACTGTTCCTGCTCTGTGTACTTAAGCTCTTCCATAAGGTCGACAGTGCCGGTTGCAACAGTATACATCTGCTCTTCCAGAGATTTGACAAGGTCTGGCGATCCCGAGATGTCCGTTTCGTAATTCCTCAAAAGCGCCTCGTAGGACATGACACCTTCAAGGATCTTTTCGGCTTTTTGCCGGTCTTCACTTCCTTCCTTGTTCATTTCTACCAGCGGTGTAAGCGCAGTTTTTGCATCGTTGACCGCGGTTAGGGCGCGTTCTATGTATTCTGGCTCCTGTGTTATGGAAAAGTTTCTTTCATCTCTCTCCGCCTCGAGCAGATCAATTTCAGCGGTGTTGGCTTGCTTTACTATCGAAACACCTCGGTTGTAATCGCTGAGTGAAAAAAAACTGACTCCGGATACGACAGCCAGAAGCAGCAGAAGAACGGCGAAACTGATCGCCAATTTTTTTCCAACGGAAAGATTTCCAAAAAAATCACTCATGAGCGTCTTTAGACTCCGTGGCTAAACGTGAAAAGTAACTGATCCCGGTGCAACAGATCCCGAACCATTTCAACTGAACGGGACCAACGACTGGCGTCTTATGACTTCGCCCGATGGCTGGGTTTGCCGTTCTCTCCTGTGGACTGCAGAGGTTGTTACTCGATTATGCTGACCATATCCCGACCAATAGTTTTGCTCTGATAAAGTGCTTCATCCGTTCGTTTGAGAGCATCCTCAAAACAGCTGTCTGAAGGCCGAAACTGCGCGATGCCGATGCTGATCGTGGCGCATGCCCGGACATCCCCCACCCGAAAGCGGGCTTTCTGAATAGTTTTCCGAATTCGCTCGGCGAAATTCCGGGCATTAACCAGGCTGGTATCACCCAGCAAGATGGCGAATTCTTCGCCGCCGAGCCGGTAAGCGTGATCGGATGGTCGGAGCTGGTCCTTGACCAGACTGGCAGCCTGGCTGAGGACCTCGTCTCCCATGGCGTGCCCGTAGACATCGTTGATGTTCTTGAAATGGTCAAAGTCGTAAGTAAGGATGGCAGAGTTGATGCCTGACCGAACAAACGTCGAATAGGCGCTTTTCAGATCCCGATTGAACTGTTTGCGGTTGAACAAGCCGGTAAGCTCGTCGGTAACCGACTCTCTCCGTAACTTTTCTTCGAGATTCTTCTGTTCCGTGATGTCACGAAGCACGCCCATCAACAGGTCGTCCCTCTCCTGATGGCAGGTCTCTTCAATCCAGCGAACCTCGCCATCCGGCTTTTGAATCCTGTAACGGACGGTTTTTCCGGACACGGTTCCCGAGAATCCGTGAATGGCGTCGAGCTGGTTCCTGTCCTCGGGCAGACAAATCTTCCGGATTGCGCTAAATGATGGCTGTTCGTTTTGCTGAAGCCCAAGAATACGCGGCATCATGGCCGACCAGAGCATCTGGCCAGAGCGAAGATCGCTTTCCCACCAGGCCATACCGCCGACTTCCTGCGCTCTGCTCAGGCGAGTATTGGCGGCCTGGAGTTTTTCCTTCATCACTTCGATTTCGGTTTTTTCCGAGTCATCACGAATAATGGCAATGCCGTAGTCCACGGATTCGTATCTGATCCGGTTAAGCATGATGTCGATCGGAACCTCTGAACCGTCGCTGCGTCTGCCATTTAACCGGAGCCCTGCGCCCATGGGCCGGGTTTGCTGCTGGTTCAGAAAGGCATCAGCGTGGTTTCTGTGGACGTCCACGGATGATTCCGGGATCAGGATATCCAGTGGCGCGTTCAGAAGTTCTTCTACTCTGGTCTGGAAAATTCCGGCCGCTTTGAGATTTGCAGCAACGATATTCTGGTCTCGATTGACCAGAATCGCGGCGTCTGGAATCAGGTTGATCATGGACTTGAGATATTGATCGTTCATTTGAGTTATTCTTCTGGTAAGTCCTGGTAAGCATTTTTTATGTCGACAAACGCCTGGACATCATCCAGGAAAAGGTCAGCCAGCTCCGGATCAAAATGCTTTCCGCGGTTGTCCCGGATCAGTTGGACGGCCTCTTCCAGGGGCCAGGCTTTTTTGTAAGGGCGGACCGAGGTCAGGGCATCGAATACATCGGCCAGGGCCGCGATCCTTCCGGACATGGGGATATCTTTTCCCTTGAGTCCGGCCGGGTAGCCACTTCCGTCCCATTTTTCGTGGTGATTGAGGGCTATTTCTCGCGCCATGACCATCAGGTCACTGTCGTTACCCTCCAGCAGCCTGGCTCCGATTTCGGCGTGGGTTTTCATGGTCAGCCACTCATCTCGTCCAAGCTTTCCGGGCTTTAAGAGGATGGCGTCCGGGATGCCTATCTTTCCTATATCGTGCATGGGGCTGGCGCTGAGGATGAGGTTGCACTGTTGTTCCGACCAGCCTGCTTTGCGCGCGAGCAGTGCGCACATTTTGCTCATTCTGATGATGTGATTGCCGGTTTCCTCGTCGCGGTATTCGGCGGCGTGGCCAAGGCGCCGGATGATTTCCAGCCTGGTTTCCTGCAGTTCGAGGGTGCGTTGCTGTACCAGTTCTTCAAGGTGATCTTTCTGATTCCGGACCAGCCTGTGGGCAACATGGGCGTCCAGAAAATTCTTAACCCGCATCAGCAGTTCCCGCCGATCAAACGGTTTACTGATAAAGTCCCGGGCACCGGCTTCCAATGCTTTGAGAAGGTATTCCTGATGATGCTGGGCTGTCAGGATAACGATAGGAGGTAAAAGCGGATCTTCGAGGCTGACAAGCTGTTTCATCACCTGGTAACCATCCAGACCAGGCATATTCAGATCCAGAAGGATCAGGGAAGGTCGATGTTCCTGATAGAGAGACAGCACCTCACGTGGATCACTGATCAAAACCAGGTTGGAATAGCCCGCGGAGGTCAGGATTTTGTCCAGTAACTTCAGATTGACCACCTCATCGTCCACGATGAAGATGGTCTGTTCATGAAGGTTCTTGTCTGAAAAAGCGTACATGAGTCTGTTACCCGAGGTATGAATCCAGTGTGTTAATCAGTTCGTCGATGTTGATGGGTTTGGTGAGGTAATGATCGAAACCAGCGCTTGCGCCTTTTTGTCTGTCCTCGCGCATTGCATTCGCCGTCAGCGCAAGCATGGGTTTTTCATTCAAGTGCTGAATTGACTTCAGCTTTTCAAGAAGCGCATAACCATTCATATCTGGCAGGTTTATGTCGACCAGAATGAGGTCGGGTGGGTAGTTATCTGCCAGTTGAAGGCCGTCAGCCGCATTTAGGGCAGAAACCAGAGAGTAGCGGGGCACGCGAGTGATGATGCGTTCGATGAGTTTGAGGTTTGCAGGGTTATCTTCGATATAGAGTATTGTCCGCTTGTCTGTCGTGAGATGGAGTCTAGGGTTATCCCGCGCAGGCTCCGAATGAAGCGTTGGGAAGCCGTTGGTAGAGGTGTTACGGCTCTCATCCGGTAATCGTATCCAGAAGGTTGAGCCTTCCCCGACCGTGCTGGTGACGCCTATGCTCCCGCCCATCAGCTCTACCAGTTGCCGCGTCAGAGAGAGCCCGATACCGGTGCCCTCAATATGACTGAGTTCCGCTCCCAGCCGATTAAAAGGTTTAAACAGCTCAGGAATTCTGGATTCAGGAATGCCGTTACCTGAGTCGGTGACACGCACGTCTATCCAGGACTCCTGGAAGATTTCTGCTTCAATGCGGATGGTTCCGTTCTCCCGGTTATACTTCACTGCATTGGAAAGCAGGTTCAGCAAGGCTTGTTTGAGTCGAGTCCAGTCAGCTGTCACGTGGAAATGTTCAATATTGCCGACAGTAATGGTGAGCCCTCTTTTCTCCGCAGAATTTTTAATGAGCGTCAGCGCCTCATGAATTACAGAGCTGACGGGCACATTTTCCAGGGAGAGCTCCAGCTTGCCGGATTCGATTCTTGCGAGGTCAAGCACTTCATTGATCAGTGCGAGCAGGTGTTCACTGGCAGAGAGGATCTCGTTAACGTTGTCCTGTTGGTCTTCGTTGAGATTGGGGTCACTTTCCAGTAGTTGTCCAAAGCCCTGAATGGCATTTAAGGGCGTGCGCAATTCATGGCTCATATTGGAGAGGAATTCTGATTTTGCGCGATTGGCCTGGTCGGCTCGCTGTTTCGCTCGGATGAGGCTTTTCCGGTTAACCTCCTCCATATCGATCATTCTCTGGGAATTGATAATAACCCCGTAAGTCGCCATGAACGGCCGGAGGAAGTCGATCATTGCTGTGTCGTAGCCTGATTGTCGGTTTGCCAGGGCGAAGTTCCCAACCAGTTCAGAGCCGATGAAAATGGGGACACTCAGAAATGTTCGGATTCTGGGGTGCCCTTTTGGCAGATCTGTAAATAGTTCTTCGGACTCGGAAGCATTGACGGTCACGATTTCTCGACGGCGAATGGCCTCCCCCAGCATGTTGTCCAGCTCATGAAACTCGAATTTTTCTGTGCCGACCCGGCTGAACATCTCGGCGGCTTCGGGGCTCCAGGAAATATCCGTAATAGACTGAACTCTGAGGAAGGGCGAGTTCTTCGGTGTGAAAAGAACTTCAGCCAGAAATCCAAATTCACTGTCGGTAAGTTCGAGCAAGTTATCCAACATGGAATCCAGGGTCGCCCTGAATTTGCCTTCGAGGATAAACGCAGTCAGCGAATCATGAAGCATGTTCAAAAGAGTGGTCTGGCGTGCCAACTGGTCTTTTGCATCACGAATGGCGGTTATGTCTTCAACGACGCCCAGCATCTGTTTTGCGGCGCCATCAGTTCCGCGAACCACCGCCCCGGTTTCAAGTAACCAGCGAATCGTGCCGTCGGGCCAGATAACCCTGTGCTCTATGTGATAGGGCAGGTCGTATTCAATAGATGCCTGTATTGCTTGTTGAATGCTGTCTCTGTCATCTGGATGTACAGCGCCGATAAAGTTTTCGAAAGATGTTTCAAGATCACCCTCGGGGTAGCCGAACAGCATTGGCACTCGCTCGGTCCAATATAGATCATCGGTATCGAGGGCCCATTCCCAGGTTCCAATATTTGCGAAGGATTGTGCCCTACGCAGACGCTCGCGGCTGCGTTCCTGATCGAACTCAGACATCCAGCGTGCGAGTGAGTGAGACACAACATTGCCAAGTACGTCCATCAGACCCTGTTCACAGAACATCTCAATCAGTGGAGATGGCTCGGTGTAAAGCAGAAAACGCCCAAGTTCAGTCTGGTTTGCGCTTAGACTGGTCTCGAATGGTTTGGCGCCACCGGCTATGGATAATTCATCACCGCTACAAGAGTCTCGAATAGAAATAGAAGCTGCCTTTTCCCGAGCGTCAAGAAATAGCTTCCATGAATCGGGAGCGGGGTTAGGTGGTTGCAGTTGGATCGATATATGCTGGATCGAGAGGTAAGCACACAATGGCTGCAGAGCGGCCTGCAATGTGGCCGGTGCCTTTGACCAGTGACCAGCCATGGCTTTAGCACTGGCTTCACTGATGAGCCGGGCAAGTTCACTTTGCTGCTCGATGCGGCGCTCGGCGGTTTTGACGTGGGTAATGTCTTTCCGGATGGCGATGTACTGGTAGGGTCGCTTTTTGTTGTCCAGAAAGGGGACGATGGTTGATGATACCCAGTAGCTAGTGCCGTCTTTGGCCAGGTTGCAGAGCTCACCTTGCCAGACATCTCCATGGGATATCGTCTTCCAGAGATCGCGGTACAAATCCGGTGAATGCTTGCCCGATTTCAGAATACGGTGGTTTTGGCCGAGAAGTTCTGCTTCCGAATATTGGCTGATTTCACAAAAGCGCCGGTTAACTTCAATAATCCGTCCCTTGCTGTCGGTTTTACTGACGATGGCGTGCTGGTTGAGGGCAAAATGTTCCTGCTCGCGGTCATAGAGGAGTTCGTAAACCCGTCCGCCGGACCGTCTGCGCGTAGCGTCCGAGGCGGTGAGTTCCCGAACGGCCTGAGCGAGCTCTGAGAGTTCAGCGTAATGGCAATTTACCCTGAAGCCACTGCCTTTCCTTTCTCTGTAATCACCATCGGGTCCGCTTATAAAAAGTATTGGAAGGTTTGATGTTTCAGGGAGGAAGCGCAGAATGTCGGCCAGTTCCTCGCTATTACAGGACTCGTCGTCACTCCCGATCACCACCACATCCAGACTCTGCGTCTGAAGCATTTCCATGCTGGCCTGCAACCCAGGGGCTGCAAGGGCCTTTACCGAACCTTCTGCCAGTATTCGCTGGATTTCTTCCCGAAAGTCATGCCGGCCGTCAATGACAAGTGCCGTGCGTATTGCCTGAGAGTGGGATATACCAAGCTCAATGCACGCATTGCTCAACATTCGCGTGGTAACCGGTTTCTTCAAAAATCGGTGCGCGCCGCTGTTTACAGCCTGGCTTGCCAATTCAGCTGAAACAGAACTTCCGATAACTACTATCGGAGCATTGCTGGAATCGAACAGCCCTGGGGCATTCGCGATAGCTGATTCAAAAAACGACGTCTCGAAACCATCCGCATCGAAGATCCAGAGATCCGGAATTCTGTTGTCTTCGAATGCGGCGTCAGCCTGAATAAAGTGGCAGTCAAAACCCGAAGACATCAGATTTTTTCTTTGCCGCGTCAGCCAGCCTTCCGTGCGTTTATTACCTAGAACAAAGATTTCAATCATTGCAGATAAGTCTTATCCATCCATTAAGTCACTTCGGACTAAGCGGTGTTCCTTTCCCGCAGACGATAGACGAGCCCAGCAACTTCTCCGATCTGACGTTTCAGTTCGTGCATGGACTCCTGAGCTTCTTTGACAACGCCCATGGCGGTATCGCCAAGGTCGTTTATGCTCACGATTTTTCCGGATATCTCTGCGGAAGCGTTGTGTTGTTGTTCCGCCGCTGCCGAGGTGCCATCACAGGCTTCGGAAATTCGTTCAATAAATGTGACGAGTTCTGCCAGAGTGGTCTCGGAGCTGATGGCGTTGTCTACCGTTTTCTGTGCATAGCTGTCGCACCGCTCCATGGATCGAGTAGCATTTGAAACGGTGTCATGAAACCGGCCAAGTGTTTCGTTGATTTGTTCGGTTGTCGTTTTTGTTCGTAATGCGAGGCTGCGAACCTCGTCCGCGACGACTGCGAAACCACGGCCAGCCTCTCCCGCCCGCGCAGCTTCGATGGACGCATTCAGGGCCAGCAGATTGGTCTGCTCAGTGATGTCACCTATGACACTCAAGGCTTGAGCGACTCCCTTGCTTGCTTCAGTGAGCTGTCCAACCGCGTTTGAAGCTTCTTCAAGCTCTTGCGAGAGGGCGTCCATGCTATTTCGGGTTTCTCGCGTCAGGGCCTGGCCACTGGCGACTCGTTCGTTGGCCAGTTGCACCTGATCAAGCATGCCTGATGCATTGTTTGCCACTTCTCGGGACGTTGCAGACATTTGTTCGCTTGCGGCTGCAATCGTATCTGTCGCTGTAGATTGTTCCTGAACAGCGGAGTGTGCGTCATTGCTGCGGGAGATCGTGTGCTCGGCTCGGCCATCCAGTTTGCCGATAACATCGTCCATGCGTTTTACGATGGCATCGAGTTCAGCCTGCTGCTGACTGATCACCAGCTCCAGAGAGCCAATATCATCGACCCGGCCGGTAAAGATGTGTTCGGCGACGGTGTCATTGATAACCGTTCGGGCTCGATACACGCACTGCCTTAACGGTTGCGTGAGCGCCAGGATTGCAAAGGCACCGACCAGAACGGCAGCGAGCAATACCCCAAGACTGGTTGATAAAGACGCTGCAAACATCTGCCCCGTGCTGGCAGCAGCCAGTACAAGAGTCATGGCCATGATCAGTTTTGTTTGAAGTGAGAGGCCCCGCCGAAGGCTGGCTGCATCTACGGGGCCTTTGTTTGGCTGATGTTTCCTAAGGCTGGCGTAAAGTTTCTCTGCACGGGCTTCCGCTTTTGGGTCGAGCTGTGAGCGGATCGATTGCAATTCAATTAGCTCCCCGTGCTTTCCCGTAACCGGGATGGCATAAGCCCTTACCCAGTAGTGATCGCCATTTTTGCAGCGATTTTTCACAGCGCCCAGCCAGGTTTCACCTGATTTCAGCCTGCGCCACATCTCTTCATAGGCAGCCCTTGGCATATCCGGGTGGCGGATGATGTTGTGGGGCTGGCCAATGAGTTCTTCCCGCGAAAAACCGCTGATCTCGACGAACTCATCGTTTATATGGGTAATCTGTCCCTTGGGGTTGGTTGTGGACAGAATGTTGGCGCCCTTGCTGACAGGCACATTTTTATTTGTAACTGGATGGTTCGCTCTCACGGATGGATCTCTTATGAAACAGTACGATGAATTAATCTTCGCCAGCTATACGGTTGTCATTATGGCGCAGATTGCTACATGCGTTGTTGTAAGAGGGAGGCAGAATGCATGTGATCAGTTAGGCATACTTTGATTTAAGAAATTGTTTTTAAAGGTTAAAATAACCTTACCTTTTAAAGGGGATCAGTGGAGTTCAAGTTTCTGTTGCAGAAATCGGATAGGGCCGGTGCGTTTTTTGCAGAATATGGATAAGGGTTTGTTGGATGCTGAAAATAGAGTCACGACAGCTTGCTGTCGATAGGTTGGAACTAGCGCAAAAGGGAGGGATAGAAATAGAGTATGAGACGAAAAAAGCAGACCGTTCGAGGCCTTTTTGACGCAGCTGTAAGATTGGATTCTGGAGATGATTCGACCGACTTCCTGCGGGAGGAAGTGGTGCCGAGGAGAGGACTTGAACCTCCACGGGGTTGCCCCCACTAGCACCTGAAGCTAGCGTGTCTACCAATTTCACCACCTCGGCAGGTGATTCGCATAACCTTAGCTTATTGAAAACTAAACGTTTCTGCCAGCGTTGAGGTGTGTACCTCAACTGATGGCGCGTACTTTAATAATTCCGGTCGGGACTGTCAAACACTTTTTTGCAAAAAGAATGGCAGGTATTTATGCCTATTCCAGCCAGGTTGATAGGCAGGAGCTCCGTCCCAACGTTATACTTATTGCAAATGAATCTAAACTGTGCCGCGTTGGTGCAATCTCAGAACAAGGATCCGAATGGTTTCCAGGAAGAAAAACGACCGGGATCCTCACGCCAACCGTGAGGCCCAAAAATACGATAATCCGATTCAAAGCCGGGAATTTATCCTCTCGCATCTCAAAGATCGCGGGGCTCCCGCAACACATGAAACATTGTGTTCCGAGCTTGGTCAGTCTTCAGAGGAGGGTATTGAAGCCCTTCGCCGGCGGTTGATTGCCATGTGCCGGGACGGGCAGTTGATCTGTAACCGCCGTGGTGCTTACTTACCGATTGAAGAAGCTGACCTGGTCACCGGTCGGGTGATCGGCCACAAAGACGGCTTCGGTTTTCTGGTGCCAGACGATGGTGGCTCCGATCTGTTTCTCACTGCCCGCCAAATGCGTCAGGTTTTTCATGGCGACCGGGTCGCTGCGAGGGTTGATCGTATTGATGATCGCGGCCGTCGTGAGGGCGTAATCGTCGAGGTTCTTGAATACCGGACCAGCCAGA